>CALVGM010000055.1 GCA_944327095.1 uncultured Desulfovibrio sp.
CTCGACGCGACCCTTGCCCGCGCCCAAAGGGCCATGGCGGGCACGCTCGCTGCCATGGCAAGGGAAGTGGCCCAGACAGAGAAGATGCTGCGGGCCCTGAGTCCCCAAAGGCGCTACCTGCGCGGGCTTGCGGATATCGCGGACCTTTGGGAAAGGCTTGGCAGGGCGCAGGCGCGCCTCATCCGCGAGGCCGAGCAGGACGTCTGGGAGCTGGGAGATCGGGCCAGCAGGGAAATGGAGCTTCTTTGCGAGCGCGAAGAGCGCGCCATGGACACCCTGGGCCAGAGGCTCACGCGCAGAATGGGCTACCACCTGGACCGCAGGGAAAGCCAGCTGCGCTTTCTGGCAGGCGACCTTGAGCGGGCAGGTCGCTCCCTTGTGCGGGACATGGCAAGCAGGGTGGAGAACCTTGCCCTGCGGCTTGAGGCCGCAAGCCCGCTTGCGCCCCTGCAGCGCGGCTGTGCGCCCATACGCACCGAGGAGGGCGCGCTTGTGCATTCTGTGTATGATGTGCAGGAAGGCGAGAAGGTGCGCATGCACATGGCGGACGGCAGCGTAGATGCCATCGTGCAGGGGAACAGGGCTGACTCGCAAGTGTAGAAAGTTTTCCAGGGGCCCGGTTGTTGTGCCTGCGACAGCAGGGCAAGGAGTCTGGGCCTGCGCCTTTTGTCTTTTGCCGGAGGCCTGTTTTTGTTGTCTGAGGTGTCCCAAGTGAATCTGTACAGCGTCAAGATGCGCGCCAGTCGCGAAACCAATGGCGTGCGCGAACACATTTCCGGTGCGGAGCAGATGGTCAGGGCCAGCGAGGTGCCGGACCTTGCGAGAGATCTTATGCTGCGTGCCCAAAACCACAGTAAGGGGACGCCGGACTTCATCAACATCAAGGTGGAGGAAATACCGGAAGAGTCCTGTCTGCGTCTGAAGGCTCTGCCTGTGCGCAGCCTTGCCTGCGAGACAGCAGCCGAGGGACTGCGCCTGGCCTGCGAGCTTCTTGGCAGGGCAGGGGTTGCGGACGCAGAGGCTGTCGTGCGTCTCATGCCACAGGCCGGCAGGCTGCGCGGGGCCATGATCCTGGACGCGGACACACTGGAGCGCCTTGAGCCGGACAGGGAGCGCGGCGTGCGCGCAACCAAGATGGGCAGGGCGGACAGGACAGAAAGGGCCTGCGGGGGCACTGCCAAGAACCACTATGCCGAGGCCCTGGTCCTGGCCACCAAGGTGGCCAGCGCGCCCCATATTGTGGCGGAAATCTGCATTTCCGACGATCCCGACTACGTGACAGGCTACGTCGCCTCCAAAAGCCTTGGCTACGTGCGCATCGCGCGCATGAAGGAAATGGGCTCGCCCGAGGGCGGCCGCATTTTTCTCTACCGCGGGCCTAGGGAAGAGCTGGCAGCGACCATAGACTTTATCGAGCACAGGCCTGTGCTTGTGGAAGACTTGCCAAAAAAGCCCTGCCTTGCAAAAAATGCCGCAGACCCCCAAGGGCCTGTGCCGGACAAGTGGGCCTTTCTTGAGCAGGGCCTTTCCGCAATCCGCAAGGCTGGGCTTGCCAGACAGATACGGGACATGGCTTGCGGCCCCAGCCCAAGGGTGCGCTGCGAGGGGCGGGATCTGCTGCTCATGGCCTCCAACGACTACCTTGGCCTTGCCAACGAGCCCAGGGTTCGGGAACGTGCGGCGCGTGCGCTCCTTGAGTGGGGCACTGGCAGCGGGGGATCGCGTCTTACCACAGGAAGCCTTGCCCTGCACAGCGAGCTTGAAGAGCGCCTGGCAGCCTTCAAGAAGTACGAGCGCGCGCTCCTGTTCAACACGGGCTACATGGCCAATGTGGGTGTCATCACAGCCCTGTGCGGGCGCGGGGACGTCATCTTCAGCGACGAGCTCAACCACGCGAGCATAATCGACGGCTGCCGCCTGAGCAGGGCCGAGATCGTGGTCTATGCCCACAACGACATGGCGGACCTCGAGGACAAGGCCAGGCGCTACGCAGGCCGCAGGGGACTGATAGTCAGCGATTCCGTGTTCAGCATGGACGGGGACGTGGTGGATCTGGCAGAGCTTGCGCGCATGGCGGACAGGTACGGCTTTTTGTCCATGATAGACGAGGCCCATGCCACAGGCGTTGTGGGCGAGACAGGGCGCGGGGTCACGGAACTGTGCGGCATACAGCCCGACATAGTGGTGGGAACCCTGAGCAAGGCCCTGGGCAGCGAGGGAGGATTTGTCTGCGCAAGGGCGCAGCTTGTGGAATACCTCATCAACAGGGCGCGCAGCTTCATTTTCTCCACTGCGCTTCCCGCTGCCTGTGTGGCGGCAGCCCTGGCTGCCCTGGACATACTTGAGAGCGAACCCTGGCGGGTGCGGCAGCTGCGCGACAGCGTGGCCTTCTTTTGCGACAGCCTGAGGAAGCTGGACGTTGGGGCAGAAAGCCAGAGCGCCATTGTGCCCCTGATCGTGGGGGACGAGAGGCGCGCCACAAGGGCTGCGGATCTTCTTCTTGAGCGGGGCTACCTTGTGTCCGCCATCCGCTACCCCTCGGTTGCCAGGGGCAGCGCCAGGCTGCGGGCCACAGTGCGCGGCGATCACGAGAGAGCCGATCTGACAGAGGCAGCAAGGCAGATAGCGAGGGCTCTGCGCGAGGCCTGATCTGCTCACGCCTTGCGGCAAACGCAAAACCTGCCACGAAACATTCGGCATGGACATCGCCTCCTGGCTTTACGGTTTGTGATGTGTTTTGCGCGTTTTTTTGCAGACAGCGGATGCGCAGCAATGTCAAGCTCTTGCACTGCCCTTGCCAAGGGCCGGATTCGGGGCTATTTCTCGATTTTCCTGTCGCAATGTTCCGCTTTTTGCGAGCAACTGCCTGCGCGCCCTCGCGCCTGCCGCGATCCCTGCTGCGGGACAGGAAGACAACACCGAATACACCGACAAGGAGCACATATCATGAGCGAGGAAAAGATCCTGGCAGGTGAGCAGGCCACAGACGCCGGGCAGGGCGAGGAAACCCCATCCTTTGCGGACAGGCTCGACAGGGCGCGGAAGATTGTCCAGCTTCTGGAACAGGGCGATGTGGACCTTGAGACCGGCGCGCGCCTCTACAGGGAGGCCAGCCTGTGCCTCAAGTTCTGCCGCGAGCGTCTGGAGAGCGTGCGCAACGAGATTGAGATGCTCAACGGAGAGATTGTGCAGGCAGACGACTTTCTGCAGGCCGGATCCGGGGACGACGGGGCAAGGTAGCCACCCCTTTCGGACATGAAGAAGATTCTCTTGCTCGGCACAGGGGGCACCATTGCCTCTGTGCAGGGAAAAAACGGCCTTGCCCCGGGTCTTGATACGGACACGCTCCTTGCCTACGTGCCTGCGCTGACCAGCCTGTGCGAGGTCGAGACCTGCCAGGTCTGCTCCATAGACTCGACCAACATCACCCCGCAGCACTGGCAGCTCATGGTGCGCGCCATCCGGGAGCGCTACCCGGACCACGACGGCTTTGTGCTCTGCCACCGCACGGACACGCTGGCCTATACGGCCGCGGCCCTGTCCTACATGGTGCAGGACGCGGACAAGCCCATTGTGCTCACAGGCTCGCAAAAGCCCATCAACCTGGAAGTGACCGATGCGAGAACCAATCTGGAGGACAGCTTTCGCTACGCCGTGCACGAGGGCTCGCGCGGGGTGTGCATTGTCTTTGGCGGCAAGGTCATAGTCGGCACCAGGGCCAGGAAGGAGCGCACCAAGAGCTTCAACGCCTTTTCCAGCCTCAACTTTCCCTACCCGGCAGTGGTGCAGGACGGGAAGGTTGTGCGCTACTTCGAGGAGGCGCGGCCCAGGGGCTGCGTGCGTTTCTATGAAGACTTGTGTGCGCGTGTCTGCGTGCTCAAGCTCACCCCCGGGCTTTCCCCGGATATCCTGCCCTTTGTCTTCGAGCGCTGTGACGGCATTGTGCTCGAGAGTTTTGGTGTGGGAGGTTTGCCTGCGCCCCTCCTTCCCACCTTTCGGGGGCTCATGCACGAAAGGGGAGAGGATAAGCTTGTGGTCATGGCCACACAGGTGCCCAGAGAGGGCAGCGACATGACCGTCTACGAGGTCGGGCGTCTGGCCAAGCGCGACGGGCATCTCTTGGAAGCCTGCGACATGACCCTGGAAGCTGTCATCACCAAGCTCATGTGGCTTTTGGGCTGCAGGGAGATGAGCATGGACGAGCGCAGAAGGCTCTTCTACCAGACAGTCAATCACGACATTCTCTTTTGTCCCGGGGGCGAGGGCGCCTGAAGTCTTCCCAAAGCCCCCTCAAGCCCGCGCAAGACCATGTGTCTGCCCTGGGAAAGATCAGACACACAGGAGTTTTGCCATGCAACAGCGCATACTTGGCGACAGTCTGGCTGTTTCTGCCATAGGCTACGGCTGCATGGGGCTTTCCCATGCCTACGGTGTGGCCCTGGACAGGAAAACGGCCATACAGCGCATCCGCGAGGCCTACGAGGCAGGCTACACCCTTTTCGACACGGCCGAAGTCTACGTGGGCCAGTACGCGGACGGCACCCCGGCCGTGAACGAGGAAGTGGTGGGCCAGGCCATACGCCCCTTTCGCGATCGGATAGTGCTTGCCACCAAGGGCGGCATACGCTGGGAAGGCTCAAGGACCGTGACGGACGCAAGCCCCGCCTCCATCCGCGCCTCCCTGGAGAACAGCCTCAGGCGTCTTGGGGTGGAGACCATCGATCTCTACTACCAGCACAGACAGGACAAGACGCGCGAGCCCGAGGAAGTGGCCGGGCTTTTTGCGGATCTCATTCGCGAGGGCAAGATACGCCACTGGGGGATTTCCAACGCCACCAGGGAGTACATCGAGCGCGCGGACGCGGTGTGCAGGGTGACAGCCGTGCAGCTGCGCTACTCCATGCTGGCCAGGTGGACAGAGGAGCTCTTTCCCATGCTCGAAGAGCGCCACATTGGCGCAGTGGCCTACTCGCCCATTGCCAACGGCTTTCTGTCCGGCAAGATCATGAGCAGCGACCACTACGACAGGGCCACGGACTTTCGCAGCTTCATGCCCCAGTACCAGGAAGAGGAAATCGAGAAAAGCCGCACGCTTTTGGACTACATGGAGAGTCTTGCCAGGGACAGGGGCGCCACATTGGCCCAGATTTCCCTGGCCTGGATACTGTGCAAGAAGCCCTGGATCGTGCCCATCCCCGGCACAGGCAAGAGCGAGCGCATCCTCGAGAACGCGAAGGCTTGCGACATTGTGCTCTCGGACATGGAAATCCGCGCCCTGGACGAACTTCTGGACAACACGAACCTGAAGGTCTTTGGCGGCCTGTAGGCCTGCGCTGCGTTGCGGATTGGTGTTTGGCAGGCCTTTTTTGGGGCCCTGTGCTTTTCCTGGCCGTTCTCCTCGCAGGGCAAGACAACGCTGCGAAAAGAGTGTAGTGTGGGCCGAGCAAATTTCGGGAAGGGGGGAGTATCCCTCCGTTCCTATGGAGGTTTCTGGTCATGGACATGTCCCCGCAGGAAATAAAGGCACTGCTTCTTGAGCGCGCGGCTCTCGTGGAGGGAGCCCTGACCCGCCTGTGCGACAACAATACCGGCGCGCCAGCGCGGCTTGGGGAGGCCATGCGCTAAAGCCTCCTGGCAGGCGGCAAGCGCCTGCGGCCGGTTTTGTGCCTGACTGCGGCAAGCCAGTTCGGCGTTGCGGCAGACGCTGTCCTGCCCTTTGCCTGCGGCATAGAGATGATCCACACCTACAGCCTCATACACGACGATCTGCCGGCCATGGACAACGACGATTTGCGCCGCGGCCGTCCCTCCAACCACAAGGCCTTTGACGAGGCCACGGCCATCCTGGCAGGGGATGCCCTGCAGGCGGACGCCTTTGAGTGCATGGCGACCTGCCCCTTGCCTGCCCAAAACGTGCTCAGGGCCCTGGGGCTCTTTGCCAGGGCAGCCGGTTCCTGCGGCATGTGCGGCGGCCAGGAGCTCGACATGCAGTGGACAGGCACGCGCGTGGCCATTGGCGAGCTTGAGCATCTGCACGCCCTGAAGACCGGCGCCATCCTGCGCGCTGCGGTTGTCTGCGGAGGCCTGCTTGCCGGCGCCGACGACAAGAGCCTTGAGGCGCTCTCTTCCTATGGCGCCTCCCTGGGCGTGGCCTTCCAGATAGCGGACGACATTCTGGACGTTGTCTCGGACACCGAGACCCTGGGCAAGCCCGCGGGCTCGGACGAGGAGCAGGACAAGAACACCTATCCCGCGCTGCTTGGCCTTGAGCGCAGCCGGGAACTGGCGAACATGCACGCCCAAAAGGCCATCGCTGCCCTGGACGGCATGGCGGGAAGGGACGCGGACTTTTTGCGCGGCCTTGCCCTGTACACTGTGAAAAGGGTCAAGTGAGGGCGAGCATGGACAATCAGACACCCTATCTGAAGACCCTGAACCTGCCCGACGGCCTGCGCGATCTCACCAACGCCGAGCTGGAACGCCTGGCAACGGAAGTGCGCACCCGCATCCTCGACGTCTGCTCCACCAACGGCGGCCACCTGGCCCCGAGCCTCGGCACTGTGGAGCTCACCCTTGCCCTTTTGTCCGAGCTCGACATGAACAGGGATCAGGTCGTCTGGGACGTGGGCCATCAGAGCTACCCCTTCAAGATTCTCACCGGCAGGGCCGAGGCCTTCTCCACGCTGCGCAAGAAGGATGGCCTGGCAGGCTTTCCGCGGCGCGCGGAAAGCCCCTACGACGTGTTTGGCGTAGGCCATTCCTCCACCTCCATCTCCGCCGCCCTGGGCCTGGCCGTGGCCAGGGATCTGAGCGGCCTGGACCACCATGTGGTGGCCATCATCGGCGACGGCGCGCTCACAGGCGGCGAGGCCTTCGAGGGCCTGAACCTGGCAGGCCACCAGGGCAGGCGCCTCATTGTCATTCTCAACGACAACGAGATGTCCATTGCCCCCAACGTGGGGGCCCTCTCGCGCTTTCT
>CALVGM010000056.1 GCA_944327095.1 uncultured Desulfovibrio sp.
CTACGCCAACGCAGCGCAAATGCGCAACCAGGCCTGGGTGTAGGCCCCCACAAGACGGACAGTACAGAAAAACTTTCGGGCCAAGGGTCCGACAAAAGAGGCAGTATGAGCGAAGGACAGGTGCACGCAACAGACATTATTGGCGTGGAATACATGGAACTGGACATGAAGGAGACGCCCGGCGGGGCTGTACTGCACATGCTCAGGCCGGATTTGCCCATAACCCTGCCCGGCGGGGACAGGATGCAGGTGGGTGAAGTGTACTTTTCGGAGGTTCTGCCTGGTCACGTCAAGGCATGGAAACGCCACACCCGCCAGACACAGCACTTTTGCGTGCCCTGCGGCACACTGGGCATAGTCCTGTACGACGCAAGGCCGGACTCTTTGAGCAACGGAGCGCTTGTGCGGCTGGTGATCGGGCGCGAGACAAGGTACGTGCTTTTGCGCATCCCCAAGGGGATCTGGTACGGCTTCACAGCTCTTGGCCAGGGACCTGCCCTCATCTGCAACGCAGTGGACATCCCCCACGATCCTGCGGAAGGCGAACGGCTCGAGTGGACGGACGAGAAGGCCGGGCTCATTCCCTTTGACTGGAAGAGTCCCGATTTTTCTGGAGCCGCGTCATGAGCTTTGGCGAAATCCTGGAAAAATCCCTGGCAGGCAGGCCCGAAGGGGCGCCCAAACGCAGCGCAAGACAGCTTGCTGGCGTGTGGTACCGCCTCATGCGCCCGCCCTTTTTCATCACGGCCGCCATACCGGTCTGCGTGGCGCTTGGCTTTGTCATGCGGGCAGGCTACCCCCTGGACTGCGCGCTGTGGCTGCGCTTTGCGGGGCTTTTGCTTGGCTGCTTTTGCGGCCTGACCATAGCAAACCTTGCCAACGAGCTCTTCGACTACGTGCTCGGCACGGACGCGCGGGAGGAAAGCATAGGGGGCACAGGGGCCATACAGAGCGGGCTTGCGTCCTGCCGCGAGCTTTCCTGGGCCATACTGATCTTTGTGGCGCTGACCATTGCCATTGGCCTGGCCCTCATACTCTCCCTGCCGGACAATTTGCACGCCATCCTTATTGTGCTCACGCTCTTTGCCGTGGCCTCGGCCATCTTCTATGTGGCCCCTCCCATACGCTATGGCTACAGGGGCCTTGGCGAGGTCATGGTGGGCATCAACATGGGCTTCATCATCGTGGGGGCCTCCTCGGCCATTTTGGCTGGAACCTTTGTGATGCAGTCCCTGGCCCTGGCGCTGCCTGTGGCCGGCATGGTGGCAGGCATTCTCTACTACCAGAGCCTGCCGGAGATCGAGACCGACCTCGCGGCCGGCAAGCACACCCTGGCAAACATCCTGGGCAAGGATCATGCGCTCTTTGCCTTCAGAATCTGGTGGCCGGCCATCTGGATTCTGCTGGGCAATCTCTGGCTCTGTGACCTTGCCGGCTGGCCTGTGGTCTTCTGCCTTTTGAGCGTGCCCTTCTGGTGGAAGGCGCAAAGGCTCATAGCTGCCCACGGGGATGGCGACTGGCTTCCCCTGGACAAATACGGCTATCTGGTCAGGCTGTGCTATCTCATCAGCGGCGCTGCCCTTGTGTGGGGCGCAGCCTGGAAATAGACGAAAGTCCGCATCAAGACAAAAGGGCGCTTTGAAATCCTGCTGTACGGATTTCGAAGCGCCCCTTTTTGTGCTGTTTTGCAAATGGTCTACAGAGAGAACAGTCCTCTGACAAGGCACACAAGGCCTGCCGCGGCAATGACCAGCAGGAGAATGCGGCGAAAGGCCGTCTGGGAGATGTGCCTGGCAAGCGGCAGGGCAGCCATCATGCCAAGCACTGTGGCTGGTCCCCCGAAAAGGGCGTGCTCAAGCACGTCCATGTTGTAGAGCCCTGCCGAGGCATGGGCTGCCATGGTGATGAGGCAGACCAGGAAGGTGTACACGTTCATGGAGCCCAGCGTTTCCATCTGGCTCCAGCCCGCGTACAGGGAATAGATGGCAACAGGGGGATTGCCGAAGGAGATGGATGTGTTGACGAAACCGGCAAAGAAGCCGGCTGTCAGACCTGCCAAAACAGTGTCTCCGTGGGCCTTGCCCTGGGAATGATTGAACTGCCAGGCCACAAAGAGGATCATGATGATGCCTGCCGCAAGCTGCAAGACAGAGGTTGGCAGAATGAGCAGCACGCCAAGACCTGCGGCAGCGCCTGGAATGGCCCCTATGAGAAGGGCCCTGAGGGCGTGCCAGCGGGTGTGGCGCCAGAAGACCCAGGCTGTGGATGCGGAAATGATGGTGACGCAGACAGTTGTGGCCGGCACAAGGGTTGCGGGATCCATGGAGCCTGCCACGATGGGCAGGGCCACCATGGCGGCACCCATGCCGCTTATGCCATTGACAAAGCCTGCCAGAAACCAGGCGAAGGCAAAGAGCCAGAGTGAGGGATCGTCAAACATGGGAAAAGGGGGGTTGTACATGCAAAGGGGCGGGCATGCGCCCGCCCCAGAAAAGCCTCAGGCCCTGTCAGCACGAAGAAGGGCTAGTTGCCGACAAGGATGAGCGGAACCTGCGGGAAGTAGGTGATGACAAGAAGCACCAGGATCATGAGGCCAATCATGGGCATGGATGCCTTGGCTATGCGGATAATGTTCTCGCCGGAAATGCCGCTTGCCACAAAGAGGTTGACGCCAACAGGTGGCGTGAGGAAGCCTATGGCCAGGTTCACAACCATGATGACGCCAAAGTGCAGCGGGGAAACGCCAACACCTGTGACCACGGGCAGCAGAATGGGCGTAAGGATGACAATGGCTGCCAGGGCTTCCATGAACACGCCCACGATGAGGAGCAGAATGTTGATGATGAGCAGGATGAAGAATTTGCTGTTCGTCAGGTCGAGAATGGCGCGGGCAATGGTACCGGGCACGTCCTCGATGGTCATGATATTGCCGAAGATGGTGGCCATGGCCATGAGCAGGATGATGGTCGCCGAGGTCTCGGCAGCGCTCACGCTGCACTTGGCAAACTTCTTCAGGTCGATTTCGCGGTAGATGAAGACACCAACAATGATGCCGTAAAAGGCTGCCACTGCGGCAGCCTCGGTGGGTGTCATAAAGCCGCCGTAGATGCCGCCAAGCACGATGACCGGGACCATGAGAGCCCACTTGGCGTCCCAGGCAGCCAGGGCAAGCTTCCTGGCGGAACGCTGTTCGGCATCACCCTTCCAGCCCATCTTCTTCGAGTGGACGTAGGAATAGCCCATGAGCACAAGGCCGCAGAGAACGCCTGGAACAATACCGCTGATGAAGAGGTCGCCAATGGAGACCTGGGCCGCGATGCCGTATACCACAAAGGGATTGGACGGCGGAATCATGACGCCAAGGGCACCAGCCGCGGCCACGATGGCGCAGGCAAAGGCCTTGTCGTAGCCGCGCTCGAGCATGGCGGGAATGGTCAGGGCACCAATGGCTGCCACAGTGGCAGGGCCGGAACCGGAAATGGCGCCAAAGAACATGCAGGTCACGACAGTGGTCATGGCCATGCCGCCGTACATGCCGCCCAGCATGGAGTCGGCAAGCCTGAGCAGTCTTGAGGAAAGGCCTCCCTCTCCCATGTACTCGCCTGCGGCGATGAAGAAGGGGATGGCCATGATGGGGAAGTTGTCCAGGGATGTAAAGGCCACCTGGGAGAGGTATTCGAGAGGCAGGGTGTCTGCGCAGATGATGGTGGCAAGGGTGGACAGGCCAAGGCTGATGGCAATGGGCACGCCAATGACGCACAGCACGATGAAGTAGCCGAAGAGGGCCGGCAGGGGAGCTATGTAGTCGTAGATGAAGACGTCACCTGTCACGTAGAGGCTGATCATGACAGGATACATGGGGATACCGAGCAGGAAGAGGACCACAAGGCCTATGCAGGTGTCGCGCGTCCCGCAGACCCTGGCCTGTTTCCACAGGTCCTGCAAAAGCCTCAGGCTCATGAGACCAAAGCCTATGGGCAGGATGAGGTAGGGCACAAGGAAGGGAATGCGCGTGGCAGTGGTGTACTGCGGGTACTGCATGAGGCGCTCGATCTGGCCCCAGCCTGTGATGGCAATGACCAGGGTGAGCAGCAAAAAGCATCCGTCAACCACAATCCAGCTGATGTCCTTCCAGCGTTGCGGCAGCTTGTCGTAGATGATGTCGATGCGGATGGAAGAGCGCTTCTTGATGGCCACACAAACGGCAAAGTACGTGATCCAGATGAAGATGTAGCGGGAAACCTCTTCGGTCCACACCATTGCGCCCGCGGTTTCCAGCAGGTTCGAGACAATGTAGCGGTAGAAGGTCTGCAGGGTAATGAAACAGATGATGGCGATGATGCCGGCAACAAGAAGGGTCTTTTCGAAATTCTCGTCGAGCCAGCGCCATACGCTTGTTTTTTCTTCGGTGACGGCTGTGGCCATGGAAACCTCTCGGATGAAAAGAAGAAGGGGGCTGCCATCATGTGCAGCCCCCGATGAAGCTGTCCGTACAGATCGCGGAAGCTACTTCTGCGTGTCGGCAATCATCTTGGTCAGTTCTGCGGGAATCTGGGCGTTGTACTTGTCACGCACGGGCTGGGTCAGCTTGTAGAGTTCGGCAAACTGGGCATCGGTGTAGTGATGCATCTTGATGCCGTCCTTCACAAAGTCGTCGTAGGCCTTCTTTTCCAGGGTGCCAGTGATGCCGCGTTCGTACTTCAGGGCCTCGTCTGCGGCCTCGCGCAGGATCTTGCGCTGCTCGTCGGTCAGGCTGTCCCACTTCTTCTTGTTCATCATGAGAAGATGCATGGAGTAGTTGTGACGGGTGTCGGTAGCGTACTTGATGACTTCGGTGTGCTTGGCGTCGTTGAGCAGGGAGTAGGTGTTGCCCTCGCCATCGACTGTGCCCTGCTGCAGGGCAGTGTAGGTTTCACCCCAGGCTATGGGGGCCGGGTTCATGCCCAGAGCCTTGGCCACGTCCACTTCCACGGGAGAGTCGGTGGTGCGCACCTTGAAGCCCTTGAAGTCGGAGACATTGGCGATGTCGTGGGTGGCGGACACAAAGCTGCGGTAGCCGTATTCGCTGAACATCAGGGTCTCGAGGCCAATCTTGCGGGAGAGTTCGCGATAGAACTTGCCGAGTTCGCCATTGTCGATGGCGTCATAGAGCTTTTGCTGATTCTTGGGATTGGTGACGTAGGGAAGGTCGAGAGCCATGTAGTAGGGGTGGAAGGAAGCCATGTTGGGCGTGGAGCTGGAGGTCAGATCCAGTGTGCCGGCCTGGGCGGCTTCCGTGGTCACGCGGTCGTTGCCGATCTGGGCATTGGGGAAGATCTGGATGGTGATCTGGCCCTTGCTCTTCTGTTTCACAAGCTCGGCAAACTTTTCGTAGCCCAGGGTCACGTTGTTGCCCGGAGCCATGGGATGGC
>CALVGM010000057.1 GCA_944327095.1 uncultured Desulfovibrio sp.
AGATCGCAGGATTTGACAACCCTGGACTTTGTCACTTCGTTGAGAGTGCCCTTTTCGGCAAAGCTCTCGAGCATGGGCATGAAATAGGCCGCATGGGGGGACTTTGTCCCGAGCTTGATCTTCGGCGCGGCCTTCTTCTGGGTGTTTTCCCTCGTCTCTTCCATAAATACAGACTCCAGTGGGGCGAAAATAGAATGAAGCGGTAACGTATGCCTATATCCCCACGACGTCAAGACAGCCCAAAAAATGTCACATACCGCAAGGTTGCCTGTTGCGAACAGGGGCATTCGCGCTTCCCTGGAAGGGCTTTTTCAGGGACTTTGCAGGAGCAGGGCCAGGCTTTGGAACAAGAGGAAAAGGCAGCCCGATGCCCTGGGGAGATAAGATGCAATATCTTGGAATGCCTAAGGATATGACTATTGGCAAGCAGATCTCCTGCCTTGCGGACAAGGCTGTTTTGGACTATGAAAACACTTTTGGCGGGCTGCGCATCCCGTTTTTTCGGGACCAGGGCTTTTCCTTCGCGCAGGCAGACAACCCAATCGTATGATTTTCGAGGATGCAGTCATGCAGAAGCTTTCCATATCCTTCCTGGGCAAAGACGGTCCGGGCATTGTGGCCACGGTCTCGCAGGGCCTGAGCGACAACAAGTGCAATATCCTGCAGGTTACCCAGACCATTCTCGGCGCCGAATTCGCGGCTATATTCATTGTGGACGTGCCGGACGATATCACCAAGGACTTTTTGCAGCAGCGCCTCGAGGATTCCCTGCGCAGCGAGGGGCATGACATCAGCGTGCTCATCCGCCAGGCTTCCGAGGGCGCCTGGAGCTCCAAGCGCCCCTGTCAGCCCTATGTGGTGACCACGGACGGGCAGGACGGGCCCGGCCTCATCAGCACCATGGCCCGCGTCTTTGCGCGCCACAACGTGAACATCGAAAACCTGAAGGCCGTTCTCGGCCACGGCGGGGAAAACCACGCCCTGTTCGTGTTCGAGGTGGAGGTCCCGGAGGATCAGGACATAGGCCGTCTCAACAGGGAAATCCACAGCGCTGCCCGTCCCCTGAACCTCAGTGTCTCCATGCAGCACAGGGACATTTTCGAGGCCATGCACCGCATCACCGATTTCTAGGGTGCGAACCAAATGGCGAGGTACCACATGCTTTCAGAACGCGAAGTCATCAGCACCCTGGACATGGTGCGCAACGAGCACCTTGACGTGCGCACAGTCACCCTTGGCATCAGTCTCTTCGACTGCGTAAGCCACGACGTGGAACTCTTTATCGGCAACGTGCGGGCCAAGATCAACCACTACGCCAGCAATCTCGTGACCACGTGCAACGAGATAGGCGAAAAGTACGGCATCCCGGTTGTCAACAAGCGCATCAGCGTAAGCCCCATAGCCGCTGTGGCCGCACCATTCGGCCCCAAGGACATGGTGCGCATCTGCCAGGCCCTGGACGAGGCCGCAGTGGAGGCCAAGGTCGATTTTATCGGTGGCTACTCTGCCCTGGTGGAAAAGGGCTTTGCCAGGGGCGACACGGCTCTCATCGAATCCATCCCCGAGGCTTTGGCCAGCACGCAGCGCGTGTGCTCGTCCATCAACGTGGCGAGCTCCAAGGCAGGCATCAACATGGACGCCGTGGCCCTCATGGGCAGGCAGATCCTGGCCACAGCCGCGGCCACTGCCGACAAGGGCGGCTTTGGCTGCACAAAGCTCGTTGTCTTTGCCAACATTCCCCAGGACGTGCCCTTCATGGCCGGCGCCTATCTGGGCATTGGCGAGCCGGACGTGGTCATCAACGTGGGCGTCTCCGGTCCGGGTGTGGTGAAGAAGGCCATAGACAGGGCCCTTGAAAAGGGGCGCCAGATCGGCCGCCCCCTGAACCTGCTCGACGTGGCCGAAGTCATCAAGAAGACGGCCTACAAGGTCACGCGCGTGGGCGAGATGATCGGCAACGAGGTGGCCGCGCGCCTGGGCATTCCCTTTGGCGTAGCGGACCTCTCCCTTGCCCCCACGCCGGCCGTGGGCGACAGCGTGGGCGAGATCTTCCAGAGCTGCGGACTTTCCGTCATGGGCGCCCCGGGCAGCACGGCCGTGCTTGCCATGCTCAACGACGCGGTGAAGAAGGGCGGCTCCTTTGCCTCCTCCTCCGTGGGCGGCCTCTCGGGCGCCTTTATCCCCGTGTCCGAGGACTCCAGCATCGAGGCCGCGGCTACATCGGGCTTCTTGAGCATGGAAAAGCTGGAGGCTCTGACCAGCGTCTGCTCCGTGGGCCTGGACATGATAGCCATCCCGGGCGACACCCCGGCAGCGGCCATTTCCGGCATCATAGCCGACGAAATGGCCAT
The DNA here is from genome assembly GCA_944327095.1 of uncultured Desulfovibrio sp. Lineage (GTDB taxonomy): Bacteria > Desulfobacterota > Desulfovibrionia > Desulfovibrionales > Desulfovibrionaceae > Desulfovibrio. The sequence continues at coordinate 2,352 of CALVGM010000057.1, forward strand.
TGGCATGATCAACCACAAGACCACGGCCGTGCGCCTCATTCCCGTGCCCGGCAAGGGCGTGGGCGAGAAGGTCTCCTTTGGCGGCCTGCTCGGCGAGGCCACCATCATCCCTGTGCCCAGGGGCGATTCCTCGGCCTTCATAGGCCTTGGCGGCCGCATACCGGCTCCCATACACAGCCTGAAAAACTAGCAAAAAAACAGGAGACCCGGACTTGTGCGTCCAGGGCCCCCTTGAGAAGACTTGCGGCCGGGACCTGTACGCCCGGCCCTTTTTGTTGGCCATTGGCCAGGGCACAAATCCTGGCTAGAGGACGTCGGATGGCCTGCGTCCCTCCTCGAAGAGGGCCACGGCTTCCTCAAGACGCTCCACGTTTTCCTCCTCGCGCATGAGGCGGCCAATGTACTGCATGTGGCGCCTTTTGGCCTCGCGGGAGGTGATGCGGCCAAGCTCACGGTAGGCCGCGAGCAGATCCTGGGAGATCTCAAGGCGTTCAAGCTCGCGCAGGGGCAGCCTGGCAAGGCTTGCCCCTAGCTCCTGCAGGGCAGTGCTCTCGCGTTTTTTCTGCGAACGGCTCACGCGCTGGGGCGCGTCAAAATCCTGGTCCTGGTCGTACTGGTATCTGTTCTTGCGTGCCATGGGGCCATCCTCTTCATGGTTTTCCGCTCATCTTGCGCACGCGTGTCGCAAGAAGGGCAGGTGTGGCAGCATAGTCCCAAAGGCAGATCTTGCCAAGAAGCGCGCAAGAACCCAAAAAAACTAGGCAATGTTGTGCTTTTGCATGAGGCGCCAGAGCGTGACCCTGGAGATGCCCAGAAATTTCGCTGCCTCAGTCTTCTTGCCGTTGAACAGGGCCAGGGCCTCCAGAATGTTTTCCCTGTTCAGGTTCCGTCCCCCCTTGCCAGACCTTGTCAGCCTGCCGTTTCTTCCTGCCTGGGACGAGAGCGTTTCCTGGGAGGGGGCTTGGCCTGTGCCGCACAGGCTCGACTGGTACTGGCTTGCGCTGGCGAAGAGGGAATTGAAGACATTGCGGTCGAAGACGCCGTTGCACAGAAGGACCAGCCGCTCCACAAAGTGCTCGAGCTCGCGCACATTTCCCGGCCAGGCCAGGGACCTGAGCTGTTCGAGGCAGTCGTCGGGAATGTCTATGGTCTGGTACTGGTACTTGCCGTTCATGGTGAACTTGCGCACAAAATGCCTGGCAAGTTCGGGAATGTCCTCGCTGTGCAGGCGCAGGGGCGGCACGTCCAGAATGAGCACGCTGAGCCTGAAGAACAGATCCTCGCGCAGACGCCCCTTGCGCACTTCCTCGATGAGCGGCTTGTTGGTGGCTGCTATGACGCGTATGTTCAGGGGAATGACCGTGTCGCTTCCTATGCGCCGTATTTCCTTTTCCTGCAGGGTGCGCAAGAGGAGCAGCTGCACATTGAGGGGCAGGGAGTTCACCTCGTCGATGAAGATGGTGCCCTCGTCCGCAATTTCGAAAATGCCTGGCTTGCCCTCCTTGAGGCTGCCGGTAAAGGATCCGCCCTCGTAGCCGAAGAGCTCGCTTTCTATGAGCTGCTCGGGGATGGCCGCGCAGTTGATGGACACAAAGGGCTTGTTGCGGCGCGGGGACTTGTTGTGCAGGGCGTTGGCGAGGATTTCCTTGCCTGTGCCGGACTCGCCTGTGATGAGCACTGTGGAATTGCTGGCTGCGTAGAGGCAGAGCTTGCGCAGCATGTTGTCTACAAGCTCGCTTTTGTGCACGTAGTCCCTGATGGTGTACTTGGCCTTGTTGGCCTGGTGCAGGGCGCGGCTCACTATCTTGCCGCCGGTGATGATCTTGCGCGCCGAGTTGAAGGTGTACAGCCAGCCCGAGATGCCGCGGCGAAGCTCTATGGGCGCGCGGTTGAAGACGAGCTTGGCCTCGCCAATCTGGCGCACAAAGTAGTTGAGCTTGCCGGGCCTGTCCTTGGTGAAGGCAAGCTCCGGGACAGCGTTGGCAATGTTGAGTCCCGTGACGGGGCTTGTCAGGCCAAGCAGGCTGTAGGCCTGCTTGTTGCACATGGTGATGAACCCGTCCTTGTCCACGGAGAGGATGCCGTCCGAGACGGAGTTCATGATGGCCTCGCTGCGCCGCACCCACAGCTCGTTTTCCCTGTTGGCGCGGGCTATGCTGGCCGCGTCGTCTATGAGCGCGCGCACATGGGCCCTGGGGGGCACAATGAGAAAGTGGCGCAGCCTGTACTTGCGCGAGATCCTGCAGGCCA
>CALVGM010000058.1 GCA_944327095.1 uncultured Desulfovibrio sp.
CCCCGCTGCCAGGAACTGAGCAACCGTTTCCAGACCCTCTGGGGGCGCCTTTGACGTCGAGGGCAACAAGAAAAGGCTTGCGGACATAGAGAAGAAGCTGGCCGATCCCGAGGCCTGGAGCAACCACGAGGAACTGCGCCCTGTCTTGCAGGAAAAGAGCAGGCTCGAGGAAAACATCGAGCGCTGGACAGCCCTGCATACCAGCTGGGAAGACATGAATGCCCTGCTGGAACTGTGCGGCGAGGCGGGCCCGGACGATCTCGAGGAGCTGCTGGACAGCCTCAAGGACCAGTGCGACGATCTGGAGAGGAAGCTGGACGACACGGAAATGGTCACCCTGCTTGGCGCAGAGGAAGACAAGCAGAACGCCATTATCGAAATCCACTCCGGCGCTGGCGGCACCGAGGCCCAGGACTGGGCGGAAATGCTGCAGCGCATGTACATGCGCTGGGCTGCTCGCCACGGCTACAAGGTGGAGGAACTGGACTACCTGCCTGGCGAAGAGGCTGGCATCAAGCGCGTGACCCTGCGCATTGTGGGGCCCTACGCCTTTGGGCAGCTCAGATCCGAGCGCGGCATACACCGCCTCATCCGCATCTCCCCCTTTGACGCCTCTGGCAGGCGCCACACCTCCTTCGCCTCCCTGGACGTCATTCCGGACATAGGCAACGACATCAAGCTGGACATCAAGGAATCGGATCTGCGCATAGACACCTTTCGCTCCTCCGGGCCCGGCGGCCAGGGCGTGAACACCACAACCTCGGCAGTGCGCATTACCCACCTGCCCACGGGCATCACGGCCCAGTGCCAGAACGAGCGCAGCCAGCACCACAACAAGGACAGCGCCATGCGCATCCTCATGGGCAGGCTCTACAACCTGGAGCTGGAAAAGCGCGACGCCGAGCGCCAGGCCAATTACGCCAGCAAGGAGGCCATAGCCTTCGGCAGCCAGATCCGCACCTACACCCTGCAGCCCTTCCGGCTCGTGAAGGATCACCGCACAAACTACGAGTCCACGGACGTGGACGCTGTGCTTGACGGCGACATAGACGGCTTTACCCACGCCTACCTGCTCTATCGACATGAGCAAAACAATCGTCACACGCATTAAGTGCCACAGCGCCGAGGAACTTGGTCCGTACCTTGAGGCCGAAGTGGCGCGCTGCCGCAGAAGCTGCACCGCAACGCAGCTTCTCGGCCTGCGCCTTTTTGCCGAAGGATCAGTCTCTCCCGCAGGCTTTCTTGCGCACCTTTGCTCGTCCTGCGACGCGCTCTTCAACCTTGGCAACGGAAGCGCCGTGCTTTTGCAGCCAAGGCAGGACGAGGACGAGACCAGGGCGCTCGCAGACAGCATCATGGGACTGATCGACTGTCCCTGTGCCCTCTTGCAGTGCAGCATACCGGACAGCCTTCTGCTGGCCCGGGGGGCCCGGCGCGTTCTCTCGTTCTTCGAACAGTCTCTTGCCAAGGCATCGCCTGACTGCGTTGTGCAGGTGGTACGCCTTCCCGGCCGCGTCCTGCAAAGCGCGGACGAGGCCAGGGTCAGCGTGGAAGAGAAGAATTTTTTGTTTTCCTGCTGATGTGTTCTCGACAGGAGTAGTGATATGCCAGTAGCGAACAAAGGTCTGCCAGGGGCAGGAACCGGGCAAAGAGGCGCCGGACGAGCGCAGGGAGCGAGCGCAGGTTCAGCCGGGACAGCGCGCAGGAGTGCCCAGGCCGCAAGTCGGCAGGAGGCCACCCAGGGTCAGGCCCTGAGCGTGGCTGTCCTGAGCCGCAAGGGCGGTGTGGGCAAGAGCAACGTGACCCTCAATCTGGGCCTTGCCCTGCAAAACGCGGGCGCCAGGGTACTGGTTCTGGACGGGGACCTGGGCCTTGCCAACGTAGACGTGCTCTTGGGCTTTACCCCCGGGGCTACATTGTGGGATGTCCTGCAGGGCAAAGCGGAACTTGCCAGTGTCCTGCACACGGACGTTTCCGGGCTGCACGTGCTGCCTGCCGCCTCTGGCACAGGCAACCAGGCCCAGCTCGACGCAAAGTCCTGCCAGCAGCTCATACGCTGCGTGCGCCCCCTGGCGGACAGGCACGACTTTGTCCTGCTCGATCTCGGGGCAGGGCTCTCGGACACGGTGCGCCTGCTCGCCAGGGCCTGCGCTGTGCCCCTGCTTGTCACAACACCCGAGCCCACGGCCATTGCCGACGCCTACGCGCTCATCAAGGTGCTCAACAAAAGCCACCACATGAGCAATTTCCAGATTGTGGTGAACAATGTCTTTGGCGAGGAGGAAGTGGCGCTCACAAGAACGCGCCTGGTAGGAGCAAGCAAAAAATTTCTGCAGATAACGCCCAAAATCCTGGGCTCCATACGCCACGACCCGAGCCTGCAGGACGCTGTCTGCCGCCGCGTGCCCCTGCTGCGCCTCTACCCCGAGGCCCCTGCCTCGCAGGATATCGCGGCCCTGGCCAAAAAGCTCAAGAGCCTGCGCAAGAAGATGCTTGCCGAGGGACAACTCTCTCCCTGCCTGACCCTGCGCAGAAAAAGCCCTGCCCAGGCATGAAATCCATTGGCCGCCTACTGGCGGCCTTTTTTTCGAAAAAACGCGCTCTGCGTGAGGGATGGGGAAAAGCCTTCACATTTTCCTAACACGGGAAGCTGTAGAGATGCTTTCACCATAAGGGACAGCCCTCTTTGGGCCTGTCTTCCCCAAAAATCCCGACACGAAAAAAACCACAGATCTGGCCCTGCCTCCAGACAGAACTGGAGGCCCGGGACCAGGACAGGAGTCCAACATGCGCGTTCTTCTCACAGCCCTTCTTGTTCTTGCCCTTGCCACCCCCGCCATGGCAGCCTTCCAGGGACCCGGCACGGAGCCTGCCCCCCAGTCCCGGGGCGGCTTCAAAGGCCCGCAAAGCCAGGGTGTCACCAAGGCTTCCCAGGTGGCTGCCGCCCACGACGACACGCCTGTACACCTCACAGGCCGCCTTGTGGAACAGCTTGGCCCCTACAAGTACACCTTCCGCGACGAGACAGGCTCGGTTGTGGTGGACATTGATCAGCGGAAGTTCCGCGGCCAGACCGTGACCCCGGACACAAGGATCCGCATTGTGGGCGAGGTGGACTACGATCACGGCAACAAGGAAGTGGACGTGGACTACCTGGAAGTGATCCGCTAATCCCTCTTCTTCCCAGGATACCCTTCTGCCCTGGCCCTCTCGGGCCGGGGCAAGAGCCCCTCTTTGCCAGGGAGGCCCCATGCGACACAAAGCCATCCGCGTGCTGATAGTGGAAGACAATCAGGACATCACAGCCAACCTCTACGCCTTCCTCGAGCCTTTGGGCTATCAGCTCGACTGCGCTGCCAACGGCCTGGCCGGCCTGGAGCTGGCCCTGAAAAACAGCTACGACGTGCTGGTGCTCGACATCATGCTCCCGGGCATGGACGGACTTGCGGTGTGCAGGAATCTGCGCGAGCGTCACGCACGGGCCCTGCCCATACTCATGCTTACTGCCAGGGACACTGTGGCGGACAGGGTGAGCGGCCTGGATTGCGGGGCCGACGACTACCTTGTGAAACCCTTTTCCATGAAGGAGCTGGACGCGAGGCTGCGTGCCCTGGTGCGCAGGGCCAGGGGCGAACAGGTGGCAAGCGTTTTGCGCTTCGAGGACGTGGAGCTCGACCCGGCCACCCACAGGGTCACGCGCAGCGGCCTGCCCATACGCCTTGGTCCTGCGGCCTTTTCCATCCTCGAGGAACTTCTGCGGGCAGCGCCTGCTGTTGTCAGCCGCCAGGAGCTTGAGCAGATGCTCTGGGGGGACAATCCTCCGGACAGCGATGTTTTGCGCACCCACATACACGAGCTGAGAAGCAAGCTCGACAAGCCCTTTTCCGTGCCTTTGCTCAAGACAGTCCCCCATGTGGGCTTTGTGCTCACAAGACCCGATGAAACTGGTGCACGGGACACGTAGACAGATTCGTCCTTGAAAAATCCGCCTTGTTGCGGATTTTCGCATTCTTTTTTCGGCCGTTCGTTTTCATTGAACAAGGGACAGGGGAGGTTGTTGCCATGAGCATCAGGTGGTTGCGCACAAGGCTCAAAAACCTTGGGATTGGACTTTTTGCCTGCGTGTCCCCGCTTCTCTGCCTTGTGCGCGCAAAGGAAGGCAGACTCCCCCTCATCGGAAGACTGCCTGCCTTCAGGGAACAAGCCAGGCACAGCATGCGCACCCGTATTGCCCTGAGCCTTGCGGGGCTTTCCCTGGCCTGCTTCTTCGTGCTCTCCCTCTGCGGCCTTGTGGCCTACAACTTTACCATCTCCCATATCGTGCGCTGGCACATGGAACCCATCCTGCACATGCTGATCGCGGCCTCGAAGGACGGGGAAAGCGCAAGGATACACGCTCTTGCCTCGGACTTGCGTGTCCTCTGGTACACTGGCAGGGACATCCCGGACGAGTTTCGCCCAGACATTGGCAGGGAAGAGCTCTCCCGCATAGAGGATGAGCGCTATGTCCTTGTGCGCTCCGATGTGGACGGCAATGTGTACGCTGTGGTTGTGGAGGTCAGGGATCTGGACGACATCGAGGAGGCCATGTTCACTGCGGCCATGGCCTGCGGCGCAGCCTCCCTTCTGGCCTCGCTGCTTCTTTCCTGGTGGCTGTCGCGCAGGCTTGTGACCCCCCTTGTGCAGCTGACAGACAGGGTACGCGACGATTCCTCCCTGGAGGACAGCGCCTTGTGTGCCCGCAAGGACGAGGTGGGCAGGCTCGCACGAGCCTTTGTCAGCCGCGAGCAAAGTCTCAAGGCCTTCCTTGTGCGCGAACAGCTCTTTACCGGGGATGTGAGCCACGAATTGCGCACCCCGCTCACAGTCATGCAGGGCTGCACGGAGATCCTGGAACTGAGACTAAAGGACAAGAGCCTTGAGCCAGTGCTCTCGCGCATGCAAAAGACGCTCGCGACCATGACCGACACAGTGGCCACCATGCTTCTTTTGGCCAGAAAGCCCGAGCAGCTGGAACAGCACGTCTTCGACATGAGCGCCCTTGCCAGAAACGAGGAAGAATTTGTGCTGGATCTGCTCAAGGACCGCCCCATTGTCTACGAGGCGCATTTGCAGGATCACCTCATGATCCGCGGAAACCCCGATCTGGCAGCCCTTGTCCTGCACAACATTCTGGACAATGCCTGCCGCTACACAAGTACAGGATCCATTGTCCTCACCCTGGACGCCAAGGGCTTCAGCGTGCGTGACACAGCCCCCCATATCGACGAGGCTGTGCGCGAAAAGATGTTTGAGCGCGGCATGCGCGGCAACAGCAAGACACCTGGCAGCGGCCTTGGTCTTTCCCTTGTGCAAAGGGGATGCGAGCGCATGGGCTGGCAGGTGAGCCACACCCTGTGGGAAAGGGGAAACGAGTTCCGAGTCCTGTTCGCAGGCTTTTGACGTTCTTGTCCGCCTTGCAGATGCCGGGCAGTCCCCGTTCCACTGGATACGCAAAACCACTTTCCCTCTTGCCCTTCGAACTTGGGCTCGGCAGTACACCACACGGCACAGAACAGGGCAAGACAGGACCTTGCGCGACTATTTTGGCAGGCTCCGCACAGGCAAGCCTGCAACTCTACCACCTGCCCAGCAATCGCCGATCGCCGCACAAAGCCTTTGTGGTTCCCCCCAGGCAGGGCCTGGGGGGAATCCACTGGAATTGGCGTCACAGCAGTTGCTTCGTTACTCGTCGAGCCACGGGATCTCCATCTCCAGATCGGGGTACACCTGCACAGTGGCTCGCATCAGGTCGTCGAATGTCGAGTGCTTGTCACCTGAGCCGAGCACGACGCTGCGGCGCTCGCGCAAGTCGAACCCATACGCCTTCCAGCCCCATTCGTTTGTCTGCCCCTCCCCATGCATATCCCACTCAAGCAGAACAAGACTTCGTACGCACACCTGCCTTGGCCAATCGACCAACTCGATGGATACCGTTCCCGTAGCACTCCATGCGCCCTCGAAGAATCCGCCGTAGGCCGTTCTGGAAACAGCCAGCCTGAATCCCCTGTACCGGATCCAGGCGAAGTCCTTGTCCAGCTGTACAAAGCTGCCGGGCAGCTTGGTTACGAGGTACTCAACACTCTGACTGTCCCTGGATGTGCAGACATACTTGCCGTCGATCTTCTTGATGACATACTCGTCCATGGATACTCCTCCTTGTTTGTTGTGTGGCCAAAAATGGTTGTCAGGCGCAAGGCACCCTGGCCAATTTTGCATTTGGAGTGAAGGCTTGGGAGAGGGGTTTGCATCTTTTGTGTCCCTGAAAACCAGGGCAAGGGACTTGCCCCAAAGGGCAGCAACGTATACAAGCAGGCAGAACAAACGTGTTTTCGAGGCTGCGGGGACGACCCCGCACTCTCTGTGTGTACAAACGGGGACGACCTCACAAGACCAAAAGAGAGATCTGCTATGGAATGGATCTACCTTGTGATTGCCGGCCTTCTGGAAACAGCCTGGGCAGGCTCCATGAAACTTTCCCACGGCTTTAGCCGCCTGTGGCCTTCTGTGGCGACCATCGTGCTCATGATGGCAAGCTTTGCCCTGCTCGCCCTTGCCATGCGCAGGCTCCCCCTGGGTACAGCCTACACCGTGTGGACAGGCATTGGAGCCGTTGGCGCTGTTTTGGTCGGTATCATCTTCCTTGGCGAGAGCGCAATCGTGCAGCGCCTTGTCGGCCTGGCCCTCATCGTCACTGTCATAGCGGGGCTGCGCATGGTCTCGTAACCAATCTTGCAAAAAAAACGCATTCGCTGGGCCCCGCACGTTTGCGGGGCTCTCTTGCATGGGGAAGACAGATCCCCCGTATTGCCCGTATTTTGGCAAATTTGGCGAATTGCCTTGCTTGCTTTTCCCCCCTCATTGTGCAAGTATCCGAAAGTCGCAATGTTCACGCCCTTTTGCCGGGTCTGAGCTCAAGGAGTATATATGCAGTTTTCAGGAGTTTTCACAGCCATTGTCACTCCCTTCAAGAATGGCAATGTGGATGAGGAAGCCTTCCGCGCCCTTATCGACTGGCAGATAGAGGAAGGCGTTAAGGGTCTTGTGCCCTGCGGAACCACTGGCGAATCCGCCACCCTTTCCCACGACGAGCACAAGCGTGTCATCGAAATCTGCGTGGACCAGGTCAAGGGCCGCGTCAAGGTGCTGGCAGGCTCGGGCTCCAACAACACCACCGAAGCCATAAACCTGACCCGCTTTGCCCAGGAGGCCGGCGCAGACGGTGCCCTGCTCATCACTCCCTACTACAACAAGCCCACCCAGGAAGGCCTCTACTACCACTACGCGGCAGTGGCCAGATCCGTGGACATTCCCATTGTGGCCTACAATGTGCCAGGCCGCACAGGCTGCAACATGCTTCCCCCTGTGGTCGGCAGGCTTGCCAGGGAATTTTCCAACTTCGCCGGCATCAAGGAAGCCACCGGCAACATGGTCCAGACAGCCGAGGTCATAGCCGCCTGCCCCGAGGACTTCTGCGTGCTTTCCGGCGACGACTTCACGGCCTTCCCGCTCTGGGCCCTTGGCGGCTGCGGCGTCATCTCCGTCACCTCCAACATTGCCCCCAGGGCCATGGCCTCCATGTGGAAGGCCTACGAGAGCGGCGATCTGGCCGAGGCCCGCAGGCAGCACCACGCTCTCTTCGAGCTGCACCACGCCATGTTCTCCGTGACCAATCCCATTCCGGTCAAGACAGCCCTGGCCCTCATGGGCAAGATGGAAGAGGAAATGCGTCTGCCTCTCTTCCCCCTCTCCGCGGAACAGCGCGCAAGACTTGTGGCTACCCTGCAAAAGTACGGTCTTGCAAAGTAGTTCTGCAGCGGATTTTTTTTGTTCTTCCCAAAGCAAAAAGCCCGGGCCATGGCCCGGGCTTTTGCCTTTCCCCTGGGAGGGATCGAGATTTTTCTGCCGGCTAGGCCTTGGCCTTCTTGCCGCTGTGCTTGGAGCTCTGGCCTATGCAGGCAAAGCAGACATGGCCCACCATGTTGGCGGAACGCCTCCAGATGCGGGTCAGGGAGTGGGTCATGAGAATGAGGTGCATGGCAAGCAGGGGATCGATGTGTTCCTCGCTGTTCTTGTCCAGCCTGCGCATGAGGGTGTCCATGACGGCCACTTCGCTCTGCACGGCGTCGTCGTCCGTGTGGTCGTTCATGTCGCGAGCCCTGGAAGCGTCCATGTCGCGCACAATGTTCATGGCTTCGGCAAAGGCAGTGGTGGCGGCTTCGAGATGCTTGCCTATGAGACCCAGGACCTGATTCTTGTTCGCGCCTTCCATGAGCACGACCTGGGAACAGATGGCTGCGGCCTCGTCGCCTATGCGCTCCATGTCCGTAACCATGCGCAGGCAGCTGATCACAAAGCGCAGGTCCTTGGCTACGGGCTGGGACTTGGCAAGAAGGGTCAGGGAGCTTTCGTCGATCTCGTTTTCGAGATTGTCGATGTCGTCATCGTTCTCGATGACTGCCTGGGCAGTGCCCACATTGAGTTCCTTGACTGCCTTGAGCATGTTGTCCACTGCGATTTCCACAGAGGCGCCCATCACAAGCAGCCTTGTGCGCAGACTCACTATCATCTGCTCGATATAGTATTCCTGCTGATTCAGGTTCATGTCTTGAGTCCTCGTTGTCCTTGTCTGTTGAAAGCGACCTTGAGTTGCAAAAAGCTCGTGGCTGGTACCAATGTCTAACCAAATCTGCCGGTGATGTAGTCTTCGGTTTCCTTCTTGGAAGGCCTTGTGAAGATGGTGTCTGTCTTGTCTGTCTCTATGAGATTGCCCATGTAGAAGAAGGCCGTGTAGTCGGAAACACGAGCTGCCTGCTGCATGTTGTGTGTCACGATGATTATTGTTAGCCCCCCTGCCAGCTCCCGAATGCTTTCTTCTCTCTTTTGCGTCGCAATGGGGTCAAGCGCGCTGGCGGGTTCGTCCATGAGCAGAACCTCTGGTTCCACTGCCAGGGCCCTGGCAATGCACAAACGCTGCTGCTGACCACCGGAAAGGCCCAGAGCGCTGTCGTTCAAGCGATCCTTGACCTCGTTGAAAATGGCTGCCCTGCGCAGGGCCTCTTCCACGCGACCGGCAATGAGAGCCTCGTCGCGCACACCGTTGACGCGCAGACCGTAGGCCACGTTCTCGAAGATGGACTTGGGGAAGGGATTGGGCTTCTGGAAAACCATGCCCACCTTGCGGCGCAGTTCGACCACGTCCATGGCCCTGGACATGATGTCCTGTCCCTCCAGGGTGATTTCACCCTCTACGCGACAGACAGGGATAAGGTCGTTCATGCGGTTGAGGCAGCGCAAAAACGTGGACTTGCCACAGCCCGAGGGACCGATGAGCGCTGTCACTGCCCCCTTGGGGAAGTCCATGCTCACGTCGTTCAGGGCTTTTTTGCTGCCGTAAAACACGCAGACATTCTTGGCTTGCATACTCAGGTCCATAAAATCCTCTTCACAGGACAGGAAGACTGCCCGATTTGGTTATTTTGCCCCGTATGGGGAACATTGGTCTGTTATGTGTGAGGGGAAGTGCACCATCGCCTTGTCGTTTCCATGCCACAAATGTGTCAGCTCTGTGTCATGTGCGGCGTGCGGACTAGGCCTCGGATTCCACTCCTTCCTCGTCCCCAGATTCGGGTGCTGGCGCGCTGTGGGCTCTTTCCAGGGCAAAGACAAAGGATGTGCAGCCCTGGCTGTCCGGACTCTCAGCCCAGATGCGGCCGTGGTAGCGCTCGAGGATGTGGCGGCAGATGGAAAGGCCAAGGCCAGTGGTTCCTGCCTGTCCCCTGTGGCGCTCCACGCTGTAGAAGCGCTCGAAAATGCGTTCCAGATCCTGGGGCGGGATGAGCGGTCCCTTGTTCTGCACGCGCAGGAAGACCTGGCCGTTGTCGTAGCGATGGGTTATGCGCACAGTGCTGCCCTTGTCCGCGTAGCGGGAGGCGTTTTCGATGAGGTTGCGGAAGACCTGGCTCAGGTAGATGTTGTCCGCCATGACCTCGCAGTCCTCGGGTATGGTGCACTCGACGTTCAGATCGCGTTCCCTGAGCGCGCTTGCGCATATGTCCAGGGCCTCGTTGGCACTGTCGAGCACGTAGACAGGCTCGAGCTTCTTCGAGGTTCCCTCCTTTTCCAGGGTGGAAAGATCCAGCAAATCCTTGATCATCCTCTCAAGGCCGTAGGCATTGCGCAAAATGACCTGGGCAAACTTGCGGCACTTGTCCTTGTCCTTCACGGAGAGGATGGTTTCCGCGTAGCCGCAGATGGCAGTCAGCGGCGTGCGCAGCTCGTGGCTCACGTTGGCCACAAAGTCGCGGCGCACCTGCTCGAGACGCATGATGTCTGTCACGTCGTGGAAGACGGCCACAAGGCCGCAGCGGCGATCCGGCTTGGCAGGCTTTGAGAGAAAGACCGAGAAGACCTGGCCTGTGGCAAGGCCAAGGTGCAGGGAAACGGACTGGTTTACGCCGTTCTTGCTCCTGCTTTCGTTCCTGTTCTCGCTCTTGTTCTCGCTCAAAAGGCCGTCAATGGCGTTCTGCACCTGGGGGGCCGGCAGAACTTCCACCACCTGGCGGCCAACGGACTTCTTCATGACCGGAAAGTAGCGCTCCATGGCCTTGTTGCAGCGACGGATCTGGCCCTTGGGATCCAGCACGAGCACGCCGTCGCTCATGCTGTTCAGTACGGTTTCCAGCTGGGCGGTCTTGTCCGCGTAGGAATGCACCTGCTCCTCGATGCTGGTGGCCATGGAGTTGACTGCTGTGGCAAGGGGAGCGAACTCGCGACCAGGGATCTTCAAAATGCGACGGTGCAGCTGCCCCTGGGCTATTTCCTTCACGATGCCGATCATGGGCAGGAAGGAATTTTTCAGGGACAGGGACACGAGCACGGCAATGATGAGGGAAATGATGACCGTGATGAAGCCCACCTGCAGGAGAATGCCGGACCTGTTCCACACATCGTGCTTTACGCTTTCCATGGGCACGGCAAGGCGCAGGACGCCGCCTTCGTTCAGGGTCACGGCAGCGTAGACATAGCGGGTGTCAAGGGTTCCGCTGTCGCGCATGCTGTAGCCGTAGCCGGACTTCATGGCCTGCTGTATTTCCGGCCTGTCCAGGTGGTTGTCGAAATTTTCCGTGTTTGCGGAACCGGAGCTGTCGTAGGTCACCTTGCCAGTGGCATCGGTGATGGTCAGGCGCAGGGGAGCCTTGGGCTCCACATCGCCCGTATGCCGCAGGGCAGCCAGCACGCTGTCCGCGTTGCCGCCGTTCAGGCTGTAGAGCCTGCTCGCAAGTTCGGCCTCGCTCAGCATGCGGTTGCGCACGTCGATTTCCTGGCCCTCGCCAATGGTACGGATGCCAAAGTACACCGTGATGGCAATGGCCAGAAAGGCAGCGGACAGGACGCTGACAAAAACTTTCAGGGTAAAGGACTTGAGCACTGCCTACTCCGATACGCAAACGAACCTGCGTTTGCGATCACAAAATGGCTGATTCAGGCGCTGAAGCGGTAGCCCACGCCACGCACGGTTTCCAGGAACTTCTGCTGATCGCCCAGCTTGGAGCGCAGGCGCCGCATGTGCGTGTCCACGGTTCTGGCGTAGCCGTCGAAGCTGTAGCCCCACACCTTGTCCAGCAGCTGCTCGCGCGTCCGCACCGAGCCTGCGTGGCGCATGAGGTCCTCGAGCAGACGAAATTCCGTAGCCGTGAGCACCACTTCCTTGCCGCACACAGTGACCCTGTGGGCCTGGGGATCCAGGCGGATGTCGTGGGCCTCCACCGCGGAGGTCACGGGACGTGTCCTGCGACGCAAAATGGCGCGTATGCGCAGCATGAGCTCGCGCACACTGAAGGGCTTGACCACGTAGTCGTCCGCTCCGAGGGACAGGCCAACCACGCGATCCATTTCCTCGCCCCTGGCTGTCAGTATAAGGATGGGAATGTCCTGGGTCTGGGGATTGGCTGCCAGCCTGCGGCACACTTCCAGGCCGTCCATGCCGGGCAGCATGAGATCCAGGAGAATGCAGCAGGGCAGATGCTCCCGCGCAAGTGCCAGACCCGTGACGCCGTCTGCGGCCTCCAGGGGATGAAAACCCTCTCCAGCCAGATTGAAGTGCAGAAGCTCGCGTATATCAGCATCGTCCTCTATGACGAGAATAGTACCTTCAGACATGGGGCCTCCAAAGTCGAAACGGGGCAAGTCCCGGGGCTTCCTGCCAGGAAACCTCCCGCGACTCCCCATTTTTGTGGGTGTTCATCCAATCCCTGCACAGTCACAAAAGCATGATGCAGGTATGACAATTCTGTGACAAGACTACTACGAACCCGGGTGCGACACAAAAGAGTTTTTCGCCTTTTTGCCTGCTTTTCCTTTGATATCAAGGTATTGGAAACGTGACAGCCATGTTTCACCAATTTTCCACACGTCTGTCATGGACATGTAACAGAAGGGAAGGACCTTGCCGCCAAGAAAAAGGCGGGCCCCATGAAGAGCGCGCAAGTGCTGACCTGCCTGCAAAAGAAGACCAACAACCAGCATTCCGGCATTAGCCGGAAGCCATGTCTCAGCTTGCCCGTGCCAGACTGCCCGACAGGATTCGGAAACAGGGGCAGGGCACAACTGAAGGAGTATTTATGTCTCTCGGTAAAGTTCTTGGCGTTGCCGTTCTCGGCTCCGCCCTCCTTGCTCCCCTTTCTCCCGCAACAACCCAGGCTGCCTCTCAGGTTGTCATCAACGGTTCCACCACGGTTCTTCCCGTTGTGCAGAAGGCCTCCGAGTCCTTCATGGCCGCTCATCCCAACGTTGCCCTGTCCATTTCCGGCGGCGGCTCTGGTAACGGCATCAAGGCTCTGATCGAAGGTCAGTGCGACATCGCCATGAGCTCCCGTCTGATTGCCGACAAGGAAGTCAAGGCTGCTGCTGCCAAGAAAGTGAATCCCGTGAGCACCGCCATTGCCTTTGACGCCATCGTGCCCGTGGTCCACACCACCAACCCCGTCAAGGCCATGACCTCCGCCCAGCTGCGCGACATCTACGCCGGCAAGATCAAGAACTGGAAGGAAGTGGGCGGCAAGGACGCCAAGATCGTCGTCATCAGCCGTGCCACCTCCTCCGGCACCTTCGAGTGCTGGAACGAGCTCATCATGCACAAGACCCGCGTGATGCCCGCTGCCCTTATGCAGGCCTCCAACGGCGCCGTGGTGCAGGCTGTTGCCAAGAACCCCAACGCCATCGGCTACATCGGCCTCGGCTACCTGGACAAGACCGTGCACGGCATGACCGTTGACGGTGTGCAGGCTACCCCCGAGAACGCCGTGACCCGCAAGTGGCCCATCTCCCGTGAACTTCTCCTCTACACCAACGGCCAGCCCCAGGGCAATGTGAAGATGTTCATGGACTACATGCTTGATCCTACCAAGGGTCAGAAGGACGTGCTTGCTGCAGGCTACGTTCCCATGCCCGTGAAGAAGTAGGCAAATTACCCTTCCAGAGCCTGACCATGGGGGCCTTTGCCCCTTGGTCAGGCATTACTCTTTTTTCGGGAAATCTCATGTCCAACAGACTTTTCAAGGAAAAAATGGTTGAGAGGAGCCTCTTCTTTACGGCTCTGATCTCCCTCCTGGCCCTTGCCGGCATAGTCATTTTCCTCTTCATGGAAGGCATGCCCCTGTTTGCCCACTACTCCCTGACAGACTTTTTCTTCGGCGAGCTGTGGTATCCGGCCGAGGATCCCGGTGTCTTCGGCATCCTGCCCCTGATCACTGGCTCCCTTGCCGTGACCCTGCTCTCCTCTGTGCTGGCCATCCCCCTTGGCGTGCTGCCAGCCATCTACCTGAACGAAATCGCCCATTCCAACACGCGCCGCATCCTGAAGCCCTTTATCGAACTTCTGGCAGCCCTGCCCTCGGTTGTCCTGGGCTTCCTCGGCATGGTCGTGCTCGCTCCCTTCATCCAGAGTGCTTTCGGAGCCGACACGGGCCTCAACCTTCTCAACGCGGCCCTAGTGCTCACTGTCATGACAGTGCCCAACATCTGCTCCATTTCCGAAGACGCGCTGCACGCTGTGCCCAACTCCCTGCGTGAAGGTTCCCTGGCCCTTGGCGCCACCAAGTGGCAGACCATTGTGCGCGTCGTGGTTCCGGCGGCTGTCTCCGGCATAGGCACAGCCATCATGCTCGGCATGTCCAGGGCCATTGGCGAAACCATGGTCGTGCTCATGTGCGCAGGCGGCGCAGGCATCATTCCCGATTCGCTCTTTACGCCCATCAGGCCCATGCCCGCCTCCATTGCGGCCGAAATGGCCGAAGCACCCTTTGGCTCGGATCACTACCACGCTCTCTTTGCCATAGGCATTGTGCTCTTTGTCTTCACCTTCATCTTCAACATTGTCGCCTACCGCATTGCCGCCAAGCACAGGCAGGTCGGTACCTCCAGTCTCTAGCAGGGAGAGATCATGTCACAAGCTATTGCAAACGATTCCGCAATGAGCCGCAGAATGCAGGAAAAGGGCATGTTTGCCTTCCTGCGACTCTCGGCCTGGTTCAATGTGGCAGTGCTGGCCGCAGTGTGTCTCTATCTCTGCTATAACGGTCTGCCAGTCATTTCCCTCGAATTTCTCACCGAGGCCCCGCGCAACATGATGACCGAGGGCGGTATCTTCCCCTGTATTGTGGGTACTGCCATCCTGGCCCTGGGCGCCCTGATCATCGCCTTTCCCCTTGGTGTTGCCTCGGCCATCTACCTCAACGAGTACGCGGGCAAGACCCGCATGGCCGGCATCATCCGCCTTGGCGTGAACAACCTGGCCGGCGTGCCCTCGGTTGTCTTCGGCCTGTTCGGTCTCTCCTTCTTCGTGACCTTCCTGGGCTTTGGCGTGAGCATTCTCTCCGGCGTGCTGACCCTGGCGGTGCTCACTCTGCCTGTCATCATCAGTACGGCAGAAGAGGCCCTGCGCAGCGTGCCCGATACCTACAGGGAAGCTTCCCTGGCCCTTGGCGCAGGCAAGGCCCAGACCATAGCCCGCGTTGTCATTCCAAGCGCCCTGCCCGGCATGCTCACCGGCGCCATTCTCGGTGTGGCCCGCGCGGCTGGCGAAACTGCGGCCATCATGTTCACGGCCGCAGTGTTCTTCACCCCGAAGAACCCCACCTCCATCTTTGACTCCGTCATGTGCCTGCCCTACCACATCTACGTTCTCTGCACTGCCGGCACCGAAATCGACAAGACAAGGCCCCTGCAGTTCGGAACAGCCATTGTGCTGATCGTCCTTGTGCTCGGCATGAACATGATTGCCCTGGTCGTGCGCGACAGACTGCAGCAAAAGCACTAGACCACAGGGGCGCAGGGGGCCCAAAAGCCCCGCGCATGAGCCTTTTCCTGAAAAAGGGGCCTGCGGACAATTTCCCGATGGGGAGTACAGCCAATGTACTCCCCTTTTTTTGCGCCTTTTCCCTTTTGCAGGCTTTGGGCTTGTCCCTACGGATTGCTGGCAACAATGGCCCTTGCCATGCAGCTTTTTTTGCAAAAGGCTATGCTCCAGTGGAGAATGGTGCGGATTGAGGGATTGATCCTGAATCTCGCGTCGTACTGCTTGTCCTTGATCTGTTTCAGCCCCTTTTCTACCAGGGATGGAAATTCCTTCTCTTCCCTTGCGCGCTTCACCTCTATGACGGCAGCCATGGTATTGTCTCGAACCAGAATGTCCGAGCGACCCGTGCCTGCCTCAAGGTTGGAGACCGTCTGTGCCTTGGTAGAGAGAAATATCCCTGTCAGTAGGCCGTGATAAAAGTGTTCCCGATAGTCATGCATGCTGATGCTGACAAGCAGCGTCCGGGAGAGCAGTTTGACAAAGAGTTCGGCGTCAGGCTTCCAGAAGGCTTGCGTAAGATCTGCGCGCTGTGCACCTGTCAGGCGACGGGAAAACCATGTCTTCAGTTCTTCCCTGAAGATCTGGGCTACTTCCCTGTTGGGAATGGTCAGGATATCCATGTCAGAGCCAGGCAACAAAAGCTCGTCTGCCGCCTCTTTCGATGCCCTGGTCAGGTAGCCCGTGAAATACAGAAGGGACCAGATGTTTTCCGGAGTAGACGTGAGGTTCTTGTAGTCCGTCGCATAGTTGATATGCGCAGGAAGGCAGTTTCCATCCAAAAGGAAATCAATGGTATCGGTGAGATCAGTAGTATTGTGCGCAATAAGTCTCTGGACAAGCTCATTGTCACTTGTATGCAGCCAGTAGGCCTGAGGTGCCGTCTCGGAATTATTCTGGACATCATCAACATAATTCATAATACTCCAGGGACAGTAGATTTCCTGTCCTGTTCCAAAACGATACTCATCATACCAGGCTTTGATTTCATCTCTCCTGGAAGAGAGGCCAGCGTCAGCCAAAAGCTTGTCCACCTCCTCTTGTGTAAAGCCTATGGCGTCTGCAAACCGTGTATCAGAGATACCAAAGCATTTCAGATTGTTCAGGCCTGTAAAAATACTTTCCTTTGTTATGTGCAGACATCCTGTGAGAACGGCAAACTTCAGATTGCCTTGTGTTGTTTTCAGGGCAGACGAGAAAAAACCCCGCATAAAGCCGATCATCTCATCATAGTAGCCGTTTTTTTCTGCCTTTGCCACAGGGACATCATATTCGTCTATCAGGACAATGACGGGTTTCTCCCAATGGCTGGCCAAAGCATTGATCAACGTTTCCAGTGACAGGCCAAGGGTATCTTCATCAGCCTTGCGATCCAGATACTTTTGAATCTGGACCTTGTCCTCTTTCTCTACTTTCTCTGAAGAAAGCAAATATTTGTGACCATTGCAAAATTGTATGATTTCTTCCTGGAATATTGCCAGGGCACGAACATAGGTAGGTTTGTCCACATCCTTCAGGGAAAGAAAAATCACTGGATACTGATTCATCCATTGAGAACAGAGTTCCTTATTGTCAGAAACCTTGAGTCCAGCAAAAATTTTACAACTTTTTTTTGTTATGTCGAAGAATTCTGACAGCATGGACATGAAGAGCGTTTTTCCAAAACGTCTTGGACGCGTGATGAGACTCACCTTTGCCGGCAGAGGGAGAAAATCATTCAGAAAACCGGTCTTGTCTACGTAATAGCAGTTTTCCCGTCTTATTTCGGAGAAAACCTCGCCTCCTATCAGGATGTTGAGCTCTGGCATGATGCATACCCCTGTGTTTGTACAAGTGATGAGCCTGGGAGTAGCGTACAAATATCGCATTCTCCAGCGCATCTATTCCAGCACATCTGTGGTCCAGCACATCTGTGGCAGTGACTGCCTCGGGAAACCTGCTCCGCCAATGCCTGGAGGGACAACCCTGTTTCCATGGTTGCCAGAGTAGTCAACCTTCCTCCGACCGGCCAGTGAACATCAGAAGAATGGAGCTTGGGAGAGTGGAGTACTATGCCCCACTCTCCAGCACAAGCTAGCCCCTGTTGATGAACTCCCTCAAGTCGTTGCTGGCAAAATCCGTCAGCTCCTTCCAGTCGCTGCGCAGGGTCTCGGTGAAAAGAATGCCAAAGTGCGAGTATTTGTCGTAGAAGCCCTTGCGCAGGCAGATGACCTTGCGGAACAGCCTGCACAGGCCGTCGTAGTCGAAACTTGTTACCTTGGGGCAATTCTCGGGCTTGTTGAGCACCATGAGCGTGTAGACGCGATCGTCTCTGCCCTGCAGGATGTGCTCCCAGTCTGGCCTTGTATTGTCCAGAAAGCAGCCATAGCTGGCAAAGCCCCAGGCAAAGAGGCTGATGTCCGTGCAGGAGAGGCCTGCAAAGCGCATGGGATTGAACTCTATGGGCACAATGCGGCCGCTGTCCTCGCGACGCAGTTCCACATGCGCAGGAAAGTTTTTCAGGCCAAGGTAGTGGTTCACCTCGTTGAACCAGTCTTCCAAGGGCGCAAGCATGGTTTTGATGATATCCGCGCCAGTGTAGTAGAGCCTGTCGCTCACATCCTGTTCGGAGGCAAAATCGTGGCGCAATATGTTGCAGACAACGGCCTTGCCGGCTCCGTCAAAGTACACATCGACAGCGTATTCCGTGCCGTGCACAAGGCTTTCCACAATCCACCTGTTGTCGCCAAGGACAGCAGAAGGATACTGCCTGCACCAGTCCGCCACATTGGCGGCAATATCGTCCCGCGCGTGCTGCCACTGGGCTGCGTCTTCTATGCAGTACACCCCAAGGCTGCAAAAGCCCACACTGGGTTTCAGAACGCAGGGCAGGGAAAGGGTGCTCGGATTCAGGGAAAGCACCTCGTCCAGAGTGAGCTCGCGGCAGGAAAAGTCCGGGTACATGGGGGCCAGGATTTTGCGCACCATGGCCTTGTCCTTGAGCTTTTCCACCTGAGCCACAAGTTCCGCGTTCCGGGATTTTGTGTAGATCCAGTCCAGGGCGTTTTCCGAATTGGTGTAGAGGCGCTCGCCCTGCAGGCAGCGGGCGGCAAAGGTGGCGTCGTCGAGCAGGTTGAGGCTCACGCCAAAGGTCTTTTCCGCTGCCCTGGCCGAAGCCGTGTCCAGGACAGCCTCCCTCCTGTCTGCCGCAAAGGTTGCAAGCTCCCGGGAGATGTATGGTTCCTCGAGAATGAGCATGATTCCTCCTTTTGTCTTGTGTTGTGCCCTTGCTGTCCCCCTTGTGTACAGACATTTCCCAAGAGCGAAAAGAGGGCTGGCGAAACGGGCCACCCCCCGGAACGACCATGAACTGAGGCTGCCTGAATGGATCAGGGGAGGAGATGCGGCGCTTTAGCATGGCATCGGCAAAACCTGGCCCCAATCTGCCCTGGGACTGCAAACGCTGAGGGCCCGCCCTCGCCAGAAAGCGAGGACGGGCCCTTGCAAAAGCGGGATCAGAATCCCGAAATCAGGTCAGTCTGAGCCTTAGAAGGAAGGCAGCATCCACTTCAGCGGACCGGACTGCAGGTAGGTCAGGGCGCAGACAATCAGCGTCATGGCGATGGAGTGAGGCAGGGCAAAGCGGAAGAGATTGCCTTCCTGGCCGACCATGCCGGTTGCAGCGGTTGCAACGCTGATGGACTGGGGAGAAATCATCTTGCCGGTAACGCCACCGGAGGAGTTGGAGGCAACTGCCAGGGTGGGATCCATGCCGACGACTTCAGCAGTGGAGCGCTGCATGCCGCAGAACAGGGCGTTGGAGGACGTGTCGGAACCGGTCAGGAACACGCCGAGCCAGCCAAGCAGAGGTGCGAAGAAGGGATAGAGGGCGCCAGTCATGGTGAAGGCAATACCGAGCGTGGAGCTCATGCCGGAGTAGTTCATGAGGTAGGCGAGGCCCAGAATGAGGGAAATGGTCAGAATGGGGAAGCGGAGCACGTAGATTGTCTTGATAAGGCAACCAAAGGCGCGGCCAAAGGAGTACTTGCCCATGAAAGGCACTGCCAGGAAGCCACCGATGAGGATGGCGGTGCCGCCGGCGGACAGCCAGTTGAAGGTGAACTTGGCTGCGTAAACGGAAGGCTCGGCAACGATGGGGGCAGTACGCATGACCAGGCCGTCAACACCAGGCCAGGCAAAGGTGATCACGGAGCCGGGCACTGCGTTGAGCAGATTCTTGAACTGGGGCAGGCCCCAGAGGAAAACCATGATGGCAAGGATGATGAAGGGGCTCCAGGCACGAACAACTTCGCCAGTGGTGGGTGCGGGGCCTTCGTCAACCTTTGCGGGAGCCTCGCCCTCGAAGCGGAAGATGCTGCGGGGCTTCCACACGCGCAGCAGGATCATGAGGCCAACGATGGCGCACAGGGCCGACATGATGTCGGGCAGGGTCGGACCATGGTAGGTAGAGAAGAAGAACTGGGAACCGGCAAAGCACAGGCCTGCCACGGCGATGGCCGGCAGGACCTCAAGGGCGCGCTTGAAGCCGCACATGGCGCAGCACAGCCACATGGGCACGAAGACGGACAGAAGCGGCAGCTGATGGCCCACATAAGCGGAAATGTGGAGATCGGAGATACCGGAAACCTGACCGGCAACGATAACCGGCACACCAATGGCGCCAAAGGCCACGGGGGCCGTGTTGGCGATGAGGCACATGCCGGCTGCGTAGATGGGGGTAAATCCGAGACCAGCGAGCATGGCTGCGGTGATGGCCACAGGGGTACCAAAGCCTGCGGTGCCTTCAAGGAAGGAGCCAAAGGCAAAGGCGATGAAGATGGCCTGCAGGCGGCGGTCGTCGGTGAGCCTGGCTATGGACGATTTGATGTGCTCGAAATCGCCGCTGTCAACGGTCATGTTGTAGACCCACACGGCCGTGATAACGATCCAGATGATGGGGAACAGGCCAAAGGCAGCGCCATACACAAAGGAGCTTGCGGCAATGCTCACGGGCATGCCCCAGCCGATGATGGCACACAGGAAGGCACAGATAACAGCCACAATGGCCGCGTGATGGCCCTTTGCCTTGCGGAAGGCAAGCATGTAGAACAGTGCGATAAGCGGAATGCTGGCCACCAGGGCGGACGTGACGGTCCCCCCGATGGGTGCATATACTTGATGCCAAACTTCCATACTTCTCTCCTGATAATTGTTGGGTATCAAGGTTTCCTTGACGTGCGAACGGTCGTCAGCGTTTGAGACAAACCCTGTCGTTCGTGAGCAGACAAGCAAACCGGCACGAAAAAATTGCGTAGCATACTACTCATTTAATGTCAAAGAAAAAATGAAATTTAGTCACTATTTCCGTAGGTTTTCAAGCCTTCCAGCTTGATTGAACAGACAAACAGTCTTTTGCTTGTCATGAGAATTGGTTATACCAATTTGAAAACTATTCTTTTTTTTCCCAAGATAGAGAATAAAAAAATGTTTTTTATAAAATATACAGAAAATCTCTTTTGTAGTTTGTGGTTTCCCCTTCTTTTTTCAGCTCTTTTTTCTCAAGTTGCATGACCATATACAAATGACCTTGCGCTCGAAAAGAGAGCCTGGACGCTCAGGGGTGCCTTATTTCCTCACTGCGTACCTGACAGACACTGGCCCTGGGGATGAAAACGGTACTGGGGAAGGGTTTTGCGCTGGCTCCAAAAAAGGATGGGCCCCGGTGCCATGAACACCGGGGCCGCAAGGAACAGGTATCAGCAGAAGGCTACGGGAGCATGAAGCTCAGGGGGCCTGCCTGGAGATAGGAGAGGATGCTCAGGAAGAGCGTCATGCCAATGCTGTGGAACACGCAGAAGCGGAAGAGCTGGCCTTCCATGCCTGCGGAGTTGGTGGCTGCGGTTGCCACTGCCAGGGACTGGGGAGACACCATCTTGGCTGTGACGCCACCAGAGGCGTTGGAGGCAACTGCCAGTTCGGGAGACATGCCCACT
>CALVGM010000059.1 GCA_944327095.1 uncultured Desulfovibrio sp.
GCAAATTCCGCGCATGTTCGGTTTGCCCGCTTTTGAGCAGATCCTTGAGTTCTGTGAAGGCAGCATTGGAAATCATGGTACAGCCGTATCCCGTGTGAGTGTGAGGAGAAAAGAACAAAGGCAGCACAAGAACTGCCTTCAGAAGTCCTTTTCGACTTTTTCGGGGCAAATCTTAAGTGTCCGCAATCATGTTTTCCCAAGGAGGGGTCCTTCTCTCTTCCCTTGCAGGGCGGATGTGCGCGCGACTCTTTCCTGCCTTTCGGAAAGCTTCGCACATGCTGGCTTGCTGACAACAAAAAGGGCCTGCAACAGGGCAGGCCCCAAGGGCAGTCCGTTTTTTCGGACAGGAAAAAGGGATCAGGTTAGCGCGGTCTTGGTCCTCCATGGCCTCCCGGGCCGCCAGGACCCGGTCTGCCGTGGTTTCCGGCGGGTCTGGGTGCCGGACGCGGTCCTCCGGGTCTGGGCCCATTGGGCCTTCCGCCAGGACGGGGACCGCCAGGCCTTGGCCCCGGTCTGGGTCCCGGGCCAGGTCTTGGGCCTGGTCTCGGGCCTGGTCCAGGTCTTGGTCCTGGACCGCGGCGCGGTGGTGGCGGAGGAGGCCTTCTGGGGCGCGGCGGAGGCGGTGGTGGTCTCCTGCCACGCGGTGGTGGCGGAGGCGGTGGACGATGGCCATAGTAGGCAGGCTGTGTACAGGCGCTCAAAAGGCTTGAGCCTGCAAGCGCGCACAGCGCGAGAAGAAACCTGCGTCTTTCCATAAGAACTCCAGCAAAGGTCCTGTCCGACAGGTACAGGTATCTGGCAGGAGGACCTTGCACACTCCTGCCTTGTTTGCCTCATTTCTAGCCCTTGGCGCGCTGTCTGCCAAGAGGAAAAAGGAAACCGGCAGTCTGCAAAAGGCCATGGAAAGAGCATTACAGGCCGCTTGCAGGGCAATGCAGAAAAAATTCACAGCTTTTTGTCTGCCTGCACCTTTTTCCTGCCCTGTCCCTTGCCTTTAGGCTTGTTCTCGCCGTCCTGGCCTCCCTTTGTCGGATTCCAGATCACATGAAGAAAGCCGCCCATGGTCTGCTTTATGACAAGTTCCTTTGGAATGCGCACAAAAGCCCAGCGGGCCACAATGCCTGCCTTGGTGCCTGGAAAGGTTCCCTGGCCGCACAGAGCCCAGAATTCCCGCGTTTGCGTGTGTGCCCACCATGTCGTGCGCGACTTGCGACCCATGGCTCCCTCGGGATCGAGAATGATCTGCAGGGTCCTTCTTCCGTAGCCCGGGATCTGCAGGGTCAGGTCGAATCTGAGCACCTGGGCTCCCTGGGCAGGACCTGAGCGTATCTGCCAGGCAGAGGGAAAGCCGTAGGTCACAACCCTTGCCGTCACAGGCTTTCCCTGATTGATGAGGGCCTGTCTCTTCTCTGCCCGTTCCCTGGCTGCTTCCTCGCGCTGCGCTCTTTCCTCGGCCCTTGCGCGGGCCTCGTGTTCAAGGCGCTTTTGCCGTACAGCCTCGCCCCTTAGGGTGAGCCTTTCAAGGCGCGTCAGATCGATGGTGCGAAAACTTTTATCCTTTTCCTCGATCTCGTAGAAGGGTGCCTGGCACTGCGGGCAGCGCAGAACCGATCCTTCGGGCAAGACTGCCTCGCAGTAGGGGCAGCGCCTGGCCTCGTCTCCATCCGCGTCCTCCTGCCTGGAGGAAAAGCCGGAAATGTCTCCCACAAGCGTTCCCCCAAGGCGTATGCGCGGTGCATTGGGGGAACCGTGCCTGTAGATGTTGCCGGAAAGATCCAGCAAAAGGCAGTCTGTCTTGCCCTGGGCAACCCTGAGGCCCCTGCCCACCATCTGCACGTAGAGAGCTGGCGAAAGGGTCGGCCTGCACATGAGCAGGCAGTCTGTCTGCGGACAGTCCCAGCCCTCGGTGAGCATGCCCACAGAACATAGAACGCGGACCTTGCCGCTGGCAAAGTCCGCGAGAACCTGCAGATTGGCCTGCTGGCCAGCCTTGCTGTCAATGGCCGCTGCGGTAAAGCCTGCATCGCAAAAGCGATCGGCAAGAGCCCTTGCGTGGGCTATGCTCACACAAAAGACCGCTATGTGTCTGCGATCTTGCGCCTGTCTCTCTACAGCCTTCACAGCGCTTCCCAGATGCAGGGGCTTGAGCAGCGTGTCCTCCAGGGCGTCCTCGCGAAAGTCTCCGGATGCGCCCACAGGAAGATGGGCGAGCTCCTCGTCCGGTTCGCAGGCCATGGCAGTGAGGGGAGCAAGCCAACCCTGTTCCTGCAGGGTGGCAATGGAGATGTGCACGTCAAGACTGTCCCACCAGGTGGCGTGGCCCATGGCGGCCGAGGGACCGTAGATGCAGGACTGTCCAAGGCGCCAGGGAGTGGCTGTTATGCCCACGATGCGGGCATTGGGACGCCTTGCGATGACTGCCCGCATGATGTCGCTGTAGAGGGAGGCCTGATCCCTTGGGGGCACGCGGTGGCACTCGTCTATGATGACCATGTCGATCCTTGGCAAATCATCCAGGCGACGCGCCAGGGTCTGGGGTGAGGCCACAATAATGTGACTGTCCACGTGTCCTGGCTTTTGCACCGAGGCGCACAGACAGTCCACGTCAAAGTCCGCGTCCTCGAAGCTTGCCTGCATGCGCTTGAGCGCCTGGCGGACCAGTATGGCCTTGTGGGCCAGGAAGAGACAGCGAAATCCCCAGTTTCGGGTATAGTACTGCATGAGGCTCGTGGCCATGACGGTCTTGCCTGCGCCGGTTGCAGCCTGCAGGAGGAGAAACTGCTTTTTGCGGGCAAGGGCCGTTATGGTGTCCACTGCCTGCTGTTGGTAGGGCCTGAGTGTGTCCAAGTGATTTTCCTGCCTGAAAACAATGGGTTGTTCTGTGTGTACAAATTGTGAACAAAAAGGGCGCACAAGGCAAGATACAGAAAAATTGTGCGTCATTGCAACGAGATATCAAAAAACTTGCAGTCCGGGAGACGGTTTGTGTTTGACTTTTTTGGCAGGTGAAAGCTACTGTTATTTCAGTGATTGGCTAACCTGCACCGCGCGGCACAGACATGTGCCAGGCGGAGCCCTTTCGGACAAGACAAGGAGAATGCCATGCTGGCACGCAGAGAGCTTTTGAGAGGGTTTTTTGCGGCATCGCTTCTGGCAGCCGGAACCGTACTGAGTGCGGGCGCGGTCATGGCCGCGCCCAAGGATCACGCGCCGGCCAAGCCCGGCCCCAAGGGGCATCCGGCAAAACCGGCTCCCAGACCTGCGCAGGCAAGGCCTGCTCCGCGTCCCCAGCCGAAACCGGCTCCCCGCCACGAGCCCAAGCCGGCGCCGCGCCCACACGGCAAGCCGGAACCGGGACGCAGACCCCAGTAGGCAAGGGGCCGTTTTTCCCGGAACACGACCAACGGAAAAAGACAACCCATGGCACTGCCATCTGGCAGGCAGGAGTGTGTTATGATTTCCAGACGCAATTTGCTCAAGGGGCTTTTCGCAACCGGCGCATTCATGGCCGGTGCCCTGTTTACGGGCGATGCCTACGCTGATCCGAGACGTGGCCCAGGCCCAAGACCTGGGCCAAGACCAGGCAGACCGGGCCCAGGACCCAGACCTGGCAGACCAGGACCAGGCCCCAGGCCAAGACCCGGCAGGCCAGGACCAGGACCCAGACCGAGACCCGGTAGACCCGGACCAGGACCCAGACCCAGACCCGGCAGACCTGGACCCAGACCCGGCGGACCAAGGCCGGGTGGTCCGAGACCTGGCGGACCGAGACCAGGACCAAGGCCGGGTGGCCCGAGACCTGGCGGACCGAGACCAGGTCCCAGACCCGGCAGACCGCCGAGACCTCCGAGATAGACAGCACGCTTTTTTGACCATATGAAAGAGGGCCGCACTCCGAAAGGAATGCGGCCCTTTGTACTGTGCGCGAGAAAACCAAAAGGGGCACGGACGGGGCCGTACCCCGTAAAGGCCTTGGTCCCCAAGGACCAGCAAGGCTGGCGCTAGTGCTGATGGCTTGGCGTCTGCGCCATGGACATGAAGAGCTTTATGCGATTCAAAAGGTTTGCCTCTGAGCTTCCGCCCTCGTAGTCCATGGCCATGAGGTTGGCGTCCGCGCACAGGCGCTTGATTTCCTTGAACACGCCACGGCCAACCACGTGGTTGGGCAGGCAGCCAAAGGGCTGCAGGCACAGGGCGTTGGTTGTGCCCTGGGAGATGAACTTCAGAAGCTCTGCAGACAGAAGCCACCCCTCTCCTGCCTGATAGCCTGGAGAGATGAGCTTGCCTGCGCTGGCAAAGAGATCCTTGAACTTGGCCACCTGGGGGAAGGGACTTCCGGCCAGGGCCTTGCGCAGGGCATTGCGCATGTGGTCGAACTTCTGGATGAAGTACCAGCCGAGGAAGGCGGGCAGGGCCTGGCCGCCCAGCTTCTGCCAGCGGTAGATGGGATCCGAGAAGCAGTACAGGAAGAAGTCCACCATGTCCGCAAGCACAGGCTCGCCCCCTTCCTGGCGGGTGAGATCCGCAATGTGGCGGTTGGCGTCCGGATGGTAGCAGAGCAGGATTTCGCCCACTATGCCCACCCTCGGGCGCTTGTCCTTGTGCATGGGAATGCTCGCGAACTCCCTGGTCATGGCCTGCATGTCCGCGTCGAGGTCGCGGCTCTTGCCCGCTGCAAAGTCCCTGGTGATGGTGTCCACCCACTTCTTGATGCGGGTATCCGTATCGCCCTTGTTGATCTCGCAGGGGTAGGTGTGCTGCGAGAGCCTCTGGACCATGTCACCGTAGAGTATGGCCCTGAAGGTATTGTTGAAGAGCGCGCGCGTGAAGGTAAAGCCCGGCTGGTAGGAGCCGGTCTTGCTCCTCAGGGTGAGGGCAGGCACGTCCTCGAAGCCTGCCTCCTTCAGGGCGCGCTTCAGAAGACCCGGATAGTTTGTGGCGCGGCAGGGGCCGCAGGTTTGCGAGAGCAGCAGGGCCGAGTGCTTGGGATCCACGGCCCCGCTCAAAAGGGCGTTGATAAGCTGGCCAATGACTACCTGGGCAGGATAGCAGGCGTCGTTGTTCACGTACTTGAGGCCTGTCTCGATGTCCTTGTTGGACACTGTGGGCAGCACGTGGAAGCCGTAGCCTGCGCCGCGGAACACGCTTTCCGCAAAGGCAAAGTGCACAGGCGACATCTGCGGGGCAATGATGGTGTGGGTTGCCCGCATGTTCTTGGTAAAGACAGGCGGGTGCAGAAGATAGGAGTCCACCTCCTGCTTCCTGGCCTTCCTGCGCTCCTTCTTGCGTTCCTCGATGGAGGCGAGCAGGGATCTGATGCGGATGCGGGCAGCGCCCAG
This sequence comes from uncultured Desulfovibrio sp., assembly GCA_944327095.1. Classification (GTDB taxonomy): domain Bacteria; phylum Desulfobacterota; class Desulfovibrionia; order Desulfovibrionales; family Desulfovibrionaceae; genus Desulfovibrio. Next base: position 5,340 of record CALVGM010000059.1, read on the forward strand.
GGACGGGCCCTCGTCGATCTTGAGCAGGGTGTGCATCTTGCCTGCCCGATGGAGGATCTCCGCCACCTGATCCGAAGTGACCGCATCGATGCCGCAGCCAAAGGAGGTGAGCTGGACAAGTTCCAGATGCTCTCTGGAGGCTACGACCTTGGCAGCCCTGTAGAGCCTGGAGGGGAAGGTCCACTGATCCACAACGCGCAGGGGCGTTTCCTCGTCCGCGTCCTCGAACAGGCTTGCCATGCTGTCTTCGCTCAGGACCGCAGCACCCAGCGAAGTGATGAGATTGGGGATGCCGTGGTGCACCAGCGGATCCACGTGGTAGGGACGGCCGCACAGCACAATGCCTATGCCGTCTCTGGCCTCCACTTCGGCCAGTATGCGGGCGGCCTCGTCCTTCAGATCCTGCCTGTAGGCAGCCTGGGCCTCCATGGCCTTCTTGATAGCCTTGCGCACCTCCCTTTTGGGGATGTCGAATTCCTCGGCCAGGGTCCTGGCCATGGAGGACATGTCCTCGGGGTTCAGGTAGGGCGTGTGCAGAACGCTCTTGCCCTGCAAAAGCTCTTCCGTGTTGAGGCGCACGACCTCGGGGTAGCCGCAGACAACAGGGCAGCTGTAGCAGTCAAAGGCCTCCTTGCTCTCCATGCGTTCGCGGGGAATGCATGGATAGAAGATGTGGGGCACCTTCTGCTCGATGAGGTAGTTCACGTGACCATGGGCCAGCTTGGCAGGGAAGCACACGGTCTGAGACGGCATGGAGGAAATGCCCAGGGAGTAGATGTCCTTGCTCGAGACAGGCGAGAGCTCCACCCTGTAGCCAAGGGCCGTGAACAGGGTGAACCAGAAGGGGTAGCGCTCGTACATGTTGAGCACCCTGGGGATGCCGAGACGCCCGCGCGGGGCCTGGTTTTCCGCCAGAGGCGTGTAGTCGAAGAGGCGCTTTTCCTTCCAGGTGTAGATGGAGGGCATGGAGGGCCTGGACTTGTCGCGGATTTCGCCGCCGCGCTCGCAGCGGTTGCCGGACACCAGGCGCTGACCATTGGAAAAGGTGTTGATGGTCAGATGGCAGTGGTTGCCGCAGTGCCTGCACAGCACAGCCCTGGACTTGAAGGTGAGGTTGCGCAGATCCTGGGCCGTGAGGGTGCACGGTGCGAGGCTGTCCTTGTGCTTCAGGCACATGAGGGCAATGCCGTAGGCGCCCGTGTGGCCCGAGAGGCTGGGCCGTACCACCTCGCGCTCGAGCATGGTCTCCATGATGCGCAGGAGGGCATCGTTCAGAAAGGATCCGCCCTGCACAAGCACGTGCGCGCCAAGATCCTCCGGGGAGCGCAGGCGCAGAACCTTGTAGAGGGCGTTGCGCACCACGGAGTAGCACAGCCCTGCGGCAATGTCCGGCACGCTGGCCCCTTCCTTCTGGGCCTGCTTGACCTTGGAGTTCATGAACACCGTGCAGCGGGAGCCAAGGTCCACAGGGTGCTTTGCAAAGAGCGCTGCCTGCACGAAGGCGGGCATGGACATGCCGAGGCTGGTGGCAAAGGTCTGCAAAAAGGCACCGCAGCCCGAGGAGCAGGCCTCGTTGAGGCGCACGTCCGCCACGGCCCCGTCCTGCACGGCAAGGCACTTCATGTCCTGGCCGCCAATGTCGATGACATAGGTGCACTCTGGTTCCATGAAGCAGGCGGCCTTCAGGTGGGCAACTGTCTCCACTTCGGAGATCTGGGCGTTCAGGGCTGCCTTGGCAAGGTTTGCGCCGTAGCCCGTTGTGCCTATGCCCCTGAGATGGGCCTTTTGCGGGATGCGCTCAAGGAGGTTGATGAGATAGGGAATGAGGGCTTTGAGAGGATCGCCGTCGTTGCGGTTGTAGGACTGGTCGAGCACAGTGCCGTTTTCGTCTATGAGCACGCTCTTGACCGTGGTGGAGCCAAGGTCCACGCCGAGAAAGAGGTCGCCTGTGGCAGTTTCCAAAGGCTCCTGGCGTATGGCGTCCTTGGCGTGGCGGGCCCGAAACTGCGCATAGTCCGTCTCGTCGCGGAAAAGCGGCGGCAGAGCCTGGGTGATCTCCATCTTGTCGCGGGACTGGGCAAGACGCTCGAGCAGGGTGGTCACAGGCAGGGGAGAAGCCCCTTCGGCCTGAGCCGAGAGGGCAGCGCCGCGCGCCACCATGAACTGGCCTTCCGGGAAGGTCAGGGTTTGCTCCGGGGTGAGCTTCAGGGTGGCCACAAAGCGCTTCACAAGCTCGGGCAAAAAGTGCAGGGGGCCGCCGAGGAAGGCCACGTTGCCGCGTATGGGCTGGCCGCAGGCAAGACCGCTGATGGTCTGTTCCACAACGGCCTGGAGCACGGAAATGGCAAGATCCTCGCGCGAGACACCCTCGTTCAGCAGGGAGACCATGTCCGTCTTGGCAAAGACGCCACAGCGCGAGGCTATGGGGTGTATGGTCTTGGCCCTGGAGGCCAGCTCGTTGAGACCCTGGGTGTCCGTGTGCAACAGGGTGGCCATCTGGTCTATGAAGGCACCGGTGCCGCCTGCGCAGGCTTCGTTCATGCGCAGATCGACGCTCCTGCCAAAATAGAGGATCTTGGCGTCTTCGCCGCCGAGCTCGATGGCCACGTCGGTCTGAGGAGCGACCTTGGCTATGATGCGCGAGGAGGCAATGACCTCCTGTATGAAGGGCAGACCCAGGATGGTGGCGAGGTTGAGGGCAGCGGAGCCTGTGACCGCGCCCTGGACTGTCAGATCCGGGTAGCGAGTGTTGAGCTCGGTCAGTATGTCGGCAAGGGTCTGGCGCGAGGCAGAGCCGTGACGCTGGTATTTTTGAAAGAGAATATTGCCCTGGTCATCGGTCAGCACAGCCTTGACCGTGATGGAACCCAGGTCAATCCCGAGAAAGTGTGGGGCGGGCATATATCCTTGCTCCATGTTTGGACACAGCCCGTGGCTGCGCCCAGGGGGGAACTACAGAGAGTAGATTGTTTTGTGTCTGGGGACGTGCGATGGCAAAAAAACGCGCAAGCCGGTGGTCCCTTGTGCGGGCCTTTGGCCGGCTGCCCAAGGCTGGGCGCAGGCCTTTTGGGAAGAAATGCCTCTTGCCCTGTCGCAACAGGCGCAGGGCAAGAGGAAAAAAGCCCGTTTGATGAGAGCCAAGAAGGGCAAAAGAAAGTATATACGCGCCCTGCCCCTGACGCAAGAAAACAATAGCCATTCGCATTTGCGGCATCCATCTTTTTGTATCCTGCCCTTGTGAATTCGGGAGAACATTCTCTTTTGCGCACAGGGGCAAAGACGTGTATGGTCCCGGGAAAAGGAGAGGGGTCATGTCAAAACTCAAGGACAGGATTTTGGAGAGCGCCTGGGAACTTTTCCGGGAAAAGGGCTACGAAAGGGTGAGCCTGAGGGCCATTGCCGAGCACGCAGGCACAACCGTGGGGAATCTGACCTACCACTACCCCCAGAAGGAGGATCTGCTCCTTGCCATGCAGATTTCCACCCAGGGCGAGATCCTGGCCATGGTGGGACGCATGCCGGAAACGCCCGAGGGCGTGCTCGAGGAGCTCTATGTCCTGGCCGGACAGGTGGAGCAGAAGATGCTTGAGCGCGCCTTCTACTTCAACAGCCTCTTTCGCCTGGCAGAGGATCTGCCTTCCCTGCGCGACAATATCGAGCGCTCCCACGAGCTGTGCTACACAATCTATCTGAAGCGCTTCGAGCTTCTGCAAAAGACCGGCTACATGCGCGCGGAGATCCCCGGTGCCACGCTGCGCAATCTGGCCACGTCCTTCATCTTCTGCCTGTCGAGCTGGCTTGCCATGCGCGAGAAGTTCCACAGCAGCGCAACCTCCGCCTCCATTGCGGCCATTATTCGCGATCTCATTTCCCTGTGCCTGACCCAAAGGGGCAGGGAGTGCTGGGAAAAAATTGTCCGAAGACACTCGTAACGCATGTCCTGCCAGAGCGTGTAGGCAAGACGACAGGATACGCGAATAAATGCAAAGGGGTCATCGGAACTTGCGTTCCGATGACCCCAATTTGTGCGTCAGTCAGTGACTGAGGGCAGAACTAGAAGGTGTAGGCAAAGATCAGCTGGGCCTTGTAGCCGTCCTGCTTCTCATAACCGTCGGTCATTGTGCCCCGCTTCCAGGTATCCTGGTCGATGAAGTTGACCAGGTAGCCCAGTTCCAGGTTCACTTCCAGGTTCTCGTAGATCTGGTAGGAGTTCACCAGGTTGAACTCGAGGATGCCGTCGTTGGTGGTGAGGTAGTGTTCGACATCGCCAATGCTGCCATCCTCGTAGGTGGAACCCCAGCTCCAGGGATTCTTGGCGTACTTGGCCATGGTGGGGGAGTTGGTGCCGCCCCAGTAGACAGCGCGGAAGGTGTGCTTGAGATCCTCAAGGAAGCTCATGTCCTTCACCTGCAGGCCAACGCCCCAGGTACCAGCGTAGGAGAGGTTGCGGTCGTAGATGTTGCCTGCGCTGGCCCAGCCCCAGTTGCCATCACCCATGAAGGAGGTGAAGTTGCCACAGGGGGAGACGCTGGGCATGCGCTCGGAGCCGTTGCCGGGATTTCCATCGTCACCGGAGGCGTACCAGCCCAGGATGCCGGGGGTACCCCAATCCATCTTGTACTCGATCAGGGCCTTGGCCAGCCAGCCCTGACGCTCGGTGCTGTAACGCTTCTCATGGTTGTATGCATCTACCATCGTGCCACGGCCTTGGCTTTCCACATAGCCGTAGTTGATGTCAAACTCGATGTTCAGCGGATCCCACAGGGTAAGCTTCACAGGCAGGCCTGCCCAGAAAGCGGAGGTATTGGCCTGTCTGCGGGCAAAGTCTCCAGTGGTTCTCCAACGGCCGTTGTTGGGACCGTAGCCACTGGTGGTGTAGAAGTTGCGGTAGTTTTTGTTGCCATAGTACGAGTCGTTCGTACCGATACCCTTGTCGTTACGGAAGAGATTCTGGCCCAGGATGCCGTACATGACCCAGGGCGTGGCCTCGATACCCTCGAACCTCAGCGGCACAGCCAGGGAGATGAGGTCCATGTTGTCGAGGTAGTTGGTCTTGTCGTTGTATGTGTTGGTAGTACCAGTGTAATTATCGTTGTAGGGACGGGCCCAGGACAGGGTCAGGCCCACGTTCTCGTTGAACTGGTAGCTGGCGACCACAGCGGCCACATCATCGTCCAGCACAGCGGAGCCACCGGCAGCGTTGGGCAGGGCAAGGCCCTGCAGGCCCATGCGCACCTTGAGCTCGGTGTTGGGCACTGCCCAGTCGATGTAGGCGCGCTTGATCTCGATGATGGTCTGGTCCGCGCCAAGGGCACCGCCAGTGGAAGCCTGGCCCCAAGTGGTGTCACCGATTTCGAAGAACACGGTACCGGACAGGCTCTCGGAGGCAATGGCGTCCAACTGCAGACGGATGCGCTGGCCAGCGGAGAAGATGTCGTTGTTGTCGGCGCTGGACTTGTGATTTCTAACGCGCTTCTTGTTAATCAGATTGCCTTCGGCAGCATTGAATCCCATGAGCCACTGGCCAGAGGCCTTGAACTCGATAGCTTGAGCTCCGTTGGCAGCGGAAAGGACAAGACCGGCTGCCAGAACAAGAGTGACAAGACGTTTCATAAAAATGTTTCCCCCAAGTTGAATTTGCCCCTGTCGTCAAGGGCGATTTTTCTGCCTTTTTCAGCGTGTCCGTCGACCAATACGGAAAGGTGCGTCAGACAGGAATGTGCCCATGCCTGCCGCGCTGTTGCGGAAAAAAGCAGTGCATTTGTGACACGTACACGAAAGAGCCCTGCTTTAGCAAGTCTTTTTTTTGCTGTCTGGTTGTGAAAAAGAGGATATGGCATTCAACAACGGGAAAACATCTTTATACAGACCGATGAAGAGCACTTTTTTTCTACATTTTTGCAAAAATCTGCATGCTGCGATACAAAATTGTATTGCAAGAATATTCTGTTTTTACTGGACATGCAAAGCAAAACAGAGCCGGTTCAGCCCTGGCTTTGGTGGCGCGCTGTTCTCTTGTGACAAACAAAAGAGGCACGCTCCCTGGGGCCTAGCCCGAAGGTGCGCGGGAAAAAAGTACCCACAGGTAGTTCTGGAGTACGCTGGCAAGGCCGCTTAGGGACATGGTGATATGGACATGGACTTGGTCTTGCTGTCGTTTGCCTTTGTCTGCCGGAACACTCCTGCAGCATGGGCAGGGCATTGGGTTCCAAAGGCATGCACACTCACGCAGGACATGGACTCATGATTTCTATGTCGCATGGAGAGTCGGTCCATTTTCGTGATTTCCGCCTCGCGAAATTCGGGATTTGCACAAAATTTTCTTTTGGTTATAATGTATTAAACTGGTATATCATACCGAATTGCGGTATTTATGGGTCCTTGCAAAAAACTGTGGCAAAAATCAGGAATGATTATCGATACTATTAATCACTAGAGCTAGATGTTATGTGTCCTGCTTTTTTTTTGCACCCGTTTTTACGTGAAAAATGCATCGAGGATTCATCAAAATTTTCAAGTTAAATAGACGATTTACTTGCAATTTTGTCGCATATCAATTACTCTTATTTTACAGCAACAAACAAATAGGAGATTGATATGCGACAATCGACAGATATCAAATCCATAGAAAATAGTCAACCCTCCGATAAAATAAATTCATTAAATTTAAAAATAAAATTCAAAGAATTTGATAATATTGATATAAATAAAATCGATCATGATAAATGTGGACTTAATGACAATAGGTATCCTGGATATTTTATGGTATCAGAAAAAGGTTTTGAAAAGAATGGACGTAATTTCATAGAAAAAGAATTAAATGAAACTTATATTGATTATGTAATATGTACAAAATACAAAAAGGCTACGCACAATCCAAAAACATGTGGAATGCGTACTATCCATATAAATGAAGAACCATCAGGAGGAAAAAACATAAATTATATTTTATATAGATTCCAATATGTTTGCGAACATTGTGGAGCTAGATTTTCTGTAGATCCTTCATTTGTCATTACTCATAGAAGGATGACCTATAGATGTTATTTTTCTATTAAAAACGATATTGAGATTTTAGAGACGAATTACAGTGCTATTGGTAAGAAATTCAATCAAAGCAGGGAGACAATTCGTAATCTGGATATGGCTTGGCTCGCGCAAGAAAATACAATACCTGACTTACCCCCAGGTACGTGCATTGGATGTGATGAACACAGTATTCATAAAGGTCAATCTTATGTCAGCATAATTTGTAGTATTCCAGAAGTTGGATCATCAGAAAAACCTCATGTGCTCTTTATGTGTGAAGGAAGAAAATCAGAAGATGTCAAGCCATTCTTTGATTTTGTCAAGGCATGCGGTAATCAAGATAATATAAAAGCAATGTCAACAGATTTTACATGCTCTTATATTTCTTCTACTAAAGATATGGATTTTAAATTTATACATGAGCCTGATGAATTTCATTGAAAAAAGATTTACTAAAATGTCAAACAGGTTGAAAACTAGTGAAGCTTTAATTTTAAAGTATACAGCAGATCTGATAGAGACACTAAAACTCGGAAAAAGAGGTATAACAACAATTATAAATAAATTAAAAAAGCTATATGTTTCAGAAGAGGAAATAACAAATATTGAAGAAAATTATTTAAATTTAGATGAAACTAAATATAGAATAAATTCAAGTTTAATAAATTCTGAAAGATATGCTCTAAATTTTGGTATGAAAGAATTCTTATCAAAAAATTTTGACGAAAAATACAAAGAAGTAATACTTTCAAATAGCGTACTAAATAACGTACTTCTATTGGGGGATAAATTTAGATTTTTATGGCACGGCAGTAGTTCACCAGAAGAATCAGAACAATGTATAAATGAAATAAAAGAAATGTGCTCAAACTTTAAATCACGTTCTGCAAAAGCATTCATAAGATTTATAGATAGATTTAAGAGCTCTCTTGTAAATGCATGTATTTACAAAATTTCAAACTCTACAATTGAAAGAATAAATTCAGAATATAAAGTTATTCAGCGTTCAATGCGTGGAATTAAATCAGTACCGCTTTATATAGCAAAAATTTTCAGGCATTTTAGAATGAGGAAGCAGCCTAGTCTATGCAAATTATAGTTCCAGCCCAAACATCCCTTAAAACAGTCTTGTCACAATTGGCATTATTTTTGCATAAAAGTCTTGCCACAATTTTTTGCAAGGACCTATTTATGGTGCTTTTGGGAGGTGGAACATGGCCCAACAGATTTACCGGCGCGTAGTTATCGGAGTCAGTGGTGCCAGTGGCATCAGGCTCACAAGGCAGTTTCTTCTTACCTTGCGGGACTTGCCCCATGTGGAAACACATCTTGTCATCTCCAAGGGCGCAAGGCTGGTTGTCCGCGAAGAGCATGAGGAAATGGGCATTCAGGAGGAAGCTCCGGGGACAGAAGATCTTGTGCGCCAGCTTGAGATGTGCGCGGACCATGTGCACAGCATAGACGACCTTGGGGCCGGACCTGCCAGCGGTTCCTGGAAACACGACGGCATGATTGTTTGTCCCTGCTCCATGAGCTCCCTTGCCACCATTGCCCACGGCTGCGGCACCAATCTGCTACACAGGGCTGCGGACGTGACGCTCAAGGAGTGCAGGCCGCTTGTGCTGGTCGTGCGCGAGACGCCCCTCAACCTCATTCACGTGGAAAACATGCGCCTGCTGATGCAGGCTGGCGCAACCATCATGCCCTTCATGCCGGCTTTCTACGCAAGGCCCAAAACCATCGAGGACATGTTGCGGCACTTTTGCGGGCGGCTTTTGGATCAGCTTGGCATTGAAAGCGGCCTTGCGCATCGCTGGCGCGACAATATGTGAAATGCAAAAAGGGGTACGGCTTTTTGGGCCGTACCCCATGCGATCGGGGGAAAAGTTACCTACAGGTAGTCCTGGGGAATGGCCGCAAGGCCGTTCAGGGTCATGACCTGTATGAATTTTATCGAGCTGTCGTCCACAGGGACAAGGGCAAAGCGTCCCTTGCAGAAGGGGCAGGTCACGCTCACTTCCCTGGGTGTCGGAGGCACGCGCACAGTCTTGTGGCAGTGGGGGCATACATAGTGGATCATGATCTCCATGCCGCTCGGATAGACCGGGTCATTCTTGTTCAGCAGCATTGTCCTCTCCCGGGTATTCCTATGAAACAAGGCTTGTGCCGTTCATTTCCTCTGGTATGGGAAGCCCCCAGAGGGTCAGTATGGTGACGGCCACATCCGCCAGTTTGCCGTCCTTCAGACTGTGTCCGGGGTTGTCCGTGTCCAGCAAGATGTAGGGCACGGGGTTGGTGGTGTGGGCAGTGTGGGGCTTGCCTTCCTCGTCCAGCATCTTTTCGCAGTTGCCGTGGTCGGCAATGAGGATCATGCGGCCATGGCGCTCGCGCACAGCCTTGACCATGCGGCCCACGCAGGCGTCCACTGTCTCGCAGGCCTGCACGGCAGCGGGAATGACGCCCGTATGGCCCACCATGTCCCCGTTGGCGAGGTTGCAGACCACAAGGTCGTAGACGCCTTCCCCCCACTTCTCCACAAAACGATCCGTCACCTCCACGGCGCTCATGGCAGGAGCCAGATCATAGGTGGCTACGTTTCTGGGGGAGGGAACCAGGATGCGGTCCTCGTTTGCGAAGGGCTCTTCCACGCCACCGTTGAAGAAGTAGGTCACGTGGGCGTACTTCTCCGTTTCCGCAAGGCGCAGCTGGCGCAGGCCCGCGTTGGCCACCACCTGGCCAAGGACATTGGGGATCTCCTGATCCGGGAAGGCCACTGGGATGGTGAGGGTCGCGTCGTAGCTTGTCATGGAAGCCACAGCGCACAGACTGGGTATTGTCCCGCGCTCGAAGCCGCCAAAGTGTTCGGCTGTCAGAGCGGACACGATTTCGCGCATGCGATCCGCGCGGAAGTTGAAGAAAAAGACGCTGTCACCGGCCTTCAAACCAGGCTCTTTCGCGCTCACCCACACGGGCTTGACGAACTCGTCGTAGACCTTTTCGTCGTAGGAGGCCTGCAGGGCCTTTTCCGCGCCGAGGACGCGCGGCCCCTCGCCGTGGACAAGAAGGTTGAAGGCCTGGGAGACGCGCTCCCAGCGCTTGTCCCTGTCCATGGCGTAGAATCTGCCGTAGATGGCCGCGATTTCCTGGTTCGCGTGCCTGGCGAGCTCCTTTTCGAGGGCTTGGATGTAGCCCATGGCGCTGTCCGGGGGCGTGTCCCTGCCGTCGAGCAGGCAGTGGACAAGAACAGGCACGCCTGCCCTGGCAGCCAGGTCGCAGAGAGCAAAGAGATGGTTGATGTGGCTGTGCACGCCGCCGTCCGAGAGCAGGCCCACAAGGTTCAGGGTCCCGCCGCTCTCCTTTGTCTTGCGCAAAAGATCGCCAATGACCCTGTTGCTGGCAAAGGAGCCGTCCTCGATGGCCACATCGATGCGGGTCATGTCCTGGTAGACAACGCGGCCAGCGCCAATGTTGAGATGCCCCACCTCGGAATTGCCCATGTATCCTTCGGGAAGGCCCACGGCGCGGCCCGAGGCCGCGAGGCGGGAATGGGGGCAGGTGGCTACAAGCTCGTCCAGGTTGGGGGTCGCGGCAAGAGTGGTCGCGTTGCCCGGCCCTTTGGGAGCAATGCCCCATCCGTCGAGGATGAGGAGCAGGGTAGGGGTGAGGCTCATGTCCCTAGTCCTCCCTGGCGTCGCCAGCGTGTTCCGCCATGGCCATCAGTTCCTCGCGGCTTTGCGGCACGCTCCACAGGGCTTCGAGCTTGTAGAGCTCCCTTGTTTCCTTGAGGAAGACATTGACCACGAAGTCGTTGCAGTCGACTATGATCCACTGACCCACGTTGTAGCCGTCCATGCGCAGGAACTCGTAGTTTTTTTCGCCGCACAGCTGGTTCACGCCATTGGCAAGGCTCTGGGCGTGGCGCACGGAATTGGCCGTAGCCACGATCATGATGTCCGTAAAGGAGCCGCGGCCTGTCAGGTCGATCTTCTCCACGTCCGAGGCCTTGTGCTCCTCAAGCCAGGCCATGACGTCGGCAGCCTTGTCCGCTGCGGGGAGTTCGGAGTATTTCTTGGGTTTTGCGTTGAGTGTATTGGGCATTGATGTGTTTTCCGTTGGGGGTTTTGAACAAGCAAGCCCTGTCTTCCAGCCAGATGGCATATACCCCTTGATCAGCGTGGAAAAACAGGGCAAAATTCCAAATCCTAACCCCTGCGATTCTACCCAATGTCAAAAGAGGTGTAAAGCCGTGCTGTTCGACATCAAGAATGAAACCCTCCCCAGGGAGGAACTGGCCAGGTTGCAGCTGTCAAGACTGCAGGATGTGTGCCGTCGCGTCTACGCAAACGTCCCCTTTTACAGGAAGCGCTTTGACGAGGTGGGCGTGAAGCCCGAGGACATACGCTCCCTGGACGATCTGCGCAGACTGCCCTTTACCGTCAAGCAGGATCTGCGCAACAACTACCCCTACGGCCTTTTCGCAGTGCCCAGGGACAACCTGGCCCGCGTGCAGGCTTCCAGCGGAACAACCGGCCAGGCCATCGTGATGGGCTACACGCAGCGCGACCTCGACAACTGGGGCGAACTTGTGGCCCGCTGCCTGTGCGCCAGTGGCGTGACGCCCACGGACATTGTGCACGTGGCCTATGGCTACGGCCTCTTTACCGGCGGCCTCGGCGCCCACGACGGCGCCCAGAAGCTCGGGGCCATGGTTGTGCCGGCCTCGGGCGGTGCCACCCGCCGCCAGGGGCAGCTTCTGCGCGACCTTGGCGCAACCGTGCTTGCCTGTACGCCCTCCTTTGCCCTGCATCTGTGGGAGTCCGCCCTGGAGATTGGCATAGACTTCAGGGATTTGCCCCTCAAGATCGGTGTGTTCGGCGGCGAGCCCTGGTCCGAGACCATGCGCCACAGCATGGAAGAGAAGATGGGCATCGACGCCCACAACATTTACGGACTCACAGAGATCATGGGCCCGGGTGTGGCCATAGACTGCATGGAGCACAACGGCATCCATCTGTGGGAAGACCACTTTATCGCTGAAATCATCGATCCCAAGACAGGGGAGAACCTGCCCGAGGGCGAGGTGGGCGAGCTTGTCATCACCACCATCACCAAGGAAGGCGTACCTGTCATCCGCTACCGCACCCGCGACCTCACGTCCATCGACACCACTCCCTGCCGCTGCGGGCGCACCCACCTGCGCCTTACCCGCCTTGCCGGCCGCACGGACGACATGCTCATCATCCGCGGCGTCAACGTCTTCCCGCAGCAGATCGAAAGCCTGCTCATGGAACTGCCAGGCCTGTCCCCCAACTACCTCATTGTGGTGGACCGCAAGGGTACCCTGGACACCATCGAGGTCCAGGTGGAGGTCACCCCGCAGCTTTTCAACGACAGGATCAGCGAAATGCAGGCCCTCGAGCAGCGTCTGCAGGCCAATATCAAGGAGTACTGCGGCGTGACAGC
>CALVGM010000060.1 GCA_944327095.1 uncultured Desulfovibrio sp.
GCTTCATGCACGGCCTGAAGGCTGCCGGCATCATTCTGGACCGCAAGATTCTTGCCGACCTTGCCGTTTTCCACAAGGATGACTTTGCAGCCCTGGTGGAAAAGGCCAAAGCTTCCCTCTAGGGACAGTTGCTTTGAAACGAGGAGACAAGGCTGTGCCCTTGTCTCCTTTTTCTTTTTTCGCATCATGCCCGTCCCGGCCTCCGGCGGCGGGTCACGGAACTAGACATGGATATCATTTCTGCTCTGGAAGGCCTTGCACCGGAACTGGAAAAAGGCCTCGAAAAAGCCTCCACAGCCGAAGACCTGGAAAGCCTGCGCGTCAGATTCCTTGGCCGCAAGGGCTCGCTTGCCACCATCATGGGCGAGCTGCCCTCGCTTGCTCCAGAAAAGCGTCCCGAGGCCGGCAAGGTTGCCAACAGGGTCAAGGAAGAGCTGACCTCCCTGTTTGAAGCGCGCAAGAAGGCCCTTGAGGAACAGGCCGAACAGGCCTTTATCGCAGGCTTCGATCCCACTCTGCCCGGCCGCCATCCATGGGAAGGAACCAGACACCCCATTACCCTGACCATGGAAAAGATCTGCTCTGTGTTCGAAAAGCTGGGCTTCGACATCGAAAGCGGCCCGGAAGTCGAGACAGACTACTACAATTTCGAAGCGCTGAATCTGCCCCCCGAGCATCCTGCCCGCGACATGCAGGATACGCTCTACATCACGGACAACATTGTCCTGCGCACCCAGACCTCGGCAGTGCAGGTCCACACCATGGAAAAGCGCAAGCCGCCCCTGGCAGTTGTCTCCCCGGGCAAGGTCTACCGTCGCGACTCGGACATCACGCACACGCCCATGTTCCATCAGGTCGAGGGCCTCATGGTGGGCGACAACGTGACCCTGGCCCATCTGCGCGGGGTTCTGACGGCCTTCAGTCAGGCCATGTTCGGCAAGGAGACCAGGGTTCGCTTCCGTCCCAGCTTCTTCCCCTTTACCGAGCCCTCTGCGGAAGTGGACATTTCCTGCTGCCTGTGCCACGGCAAGGGCCATGTGAACGGCACCCCCTGCCGCGTCTGCAAGACCACAGGCTGGCTTGAGATCCTCGGCTGCGGCATGGTTGATCCCGCTGTCTTCTCCTGCGTGGGCTACCCCGAAGACATTACCGGATTCGCCTTTGGCATGGGCGTGGAACGCATTGCCATGCTGACCTACGGCCTTGGCGATCTGCGCATGTTCTTCGAAAACGACGCCCGTTTCCTGCGCCAGTTTGTCTAGGCTCCCTGTCCAGGCGGTTTCTTCCAAAATGCGCGTTCACGTCCTGCTGTCCCTGATCCCGGCCTGCTGTCTGGCCTTATGCCCGCACATGGCCAGTGCTGCCAGCTATTCCACCTCGGCTCCGCCCAGAACCGGACTCGAATCTCCGGACACTCCGCTGAAAGGGCGCAAGATCCCGACCATCGAAGCCTTCGGGGATGCCTACGGCAATCCCATCACGCCGGACGTTCGGGAAAAGCCGCGCAAGGAGAGGCTGCGCAACGGGGCCTACGGGGGCAAGAGGCAGCGCGAACGCCCTCTTCCAGACCCGATGGACGAACGTCCTCTCTGGTAAAACGCAATTTTTTCTGCGGCATTGGGGGGACAGCTCACACCCGCAATGCCCTTTTATGTCCAAGGTGACTTATGCTGCTTTCACTTTCCTGGTTACGCGAATTTGTTCCTTACGAAGGAAGCGCCTCGGAATTGGCCGATCGTCTGACCATGCTTGGTCTGGAAGTTGACGATATTGTTCATCCCTTTGAAGATATTTCTTCCATTGTGGTAGGCAAGGTTGTGGAGTGCGCTCCCCACCCCAATTCCGACCACATGCACATTTGCAAGGTTGATGTCGGCAGTGGCGAACTTCTGCCCATTGTCTGCGGCGCACCCAACGTGGCGGCAGGCCAGACCGTGGCCGTGGCCACAGTTGGAACAGTCATGCCCGGTGGCATGCAGATCAAGAAGGCCAAGCTGCGTGGCGAACCCTCTTTCGGCATGATCTGCTCCGAAAGGGAAATGGGCCTGAGCGAAGATCACTCGGGCATCCTGGTCCTGGAGGACAGCCTTCCTGTGGGTGTGCCCCTTGTCGATGCCCTTGACCTCGACAGGGAAGTTCTCGACATAGACATCACCCCCAACAGGGCCGACTGCCTGAGCGTCCTCGGCCTTGCCCGCGAAGTGGCCCTTGCCTTCAAGCTGCCCATGAACGTTACGGAGAAGCTCCCCACGTTCTCCGCCTCCGACTATCCGCACCCGGAGATTGTCATTGACGATCCCGAGTACTGCCCCTGCTACATGGGACGCGTCATCACGGGCACAAGGCTTGCTCCAAGCCCCATTCGCATGCGCTACCGTCTTCATGCCGTGGGCGTGCGCGCCATCTCCAATGTTGTTGATGTGACCAACTACATCCTTATGGAAACAGGCCAGCCCCTGCACTCCTTCGATCTCGACAAGGTTCGCGGCGGCAAGGTCATAGTGCGCCATGCCGAGGAAGGGGAGCACTTCACGACCCTGGACGGACAGGACAGAATCCTCACTGCCAGCGATCTCACCATTCGCGACGCGGAAGGCCCTGTGGGACTTGCCGGCGTCATGGGTGGCCTCGAGAGCGAAATGACTGCCGAGAGCAAGGGTGTGTTCCTGGAATCCGCCATCTTCAGGCCCGCGTCCATCCGCGCCACTGCGCGCCGCCTTGGCCTGCACTCCGAAGCGTCCTTCCGCTTCGAACGCGGCGTAGATCAGCAAAGGACGCAGTGGAGCCTGGACAGGGCCTGCGCCATGATCCAGAGCCTTGCCGGCGGCATTGTCTCCGACAGGCTGTGCAAGAGCGAACCCAGGCCCTTTGTGCCTGCCCAAATCAAGTACCGTCCTGCCCGCTGCACCAAGCTCCTGGGCGAGGAACCGGGCCTTGAGTTCAGCAAGGACGTGCTGACGGGCCTTGGCTGCGCGGTGGATGCCACCAGGGCGGACGAGTGGATCGTGCAGCAGCCCAGCTGGCGTCCGGACGTCACTCGCGAGGCGGACCTTGTGGAAGAGGTTGCCCGCTTCTACGGCATGGACAAGGTCGAGCCTGTCCTGCCCAGCGTGGAGCGCAAGCTCGAGGACGCCTCCCTGCCCGAAACGACCTATGCCTTCATGGATCGCCTGCGCTGCTGGGCCAGCGGCATTGGCCTCAACGAGTGCATCAACTACAGCTTTGTAGGCACCAGGGATCTGGATCTGCTCAACCTTCCCAAGGAAGGCCGCATCGAGATCATGAATCCCCTCTCTGCCGATCAGGACGTGCTCAGGACTGTCCTCGCTCCAGGACTCCTGCACACCCTGAACACCAACATGCGCCAGAACGTCAGCTCGGTGCGCATCTTCGAGCTCGCCAATGTCTTCAAAAAGGACGAATCTGTCTACACGGGCACGCGCGAGACAGGCATGATGGGCTTTTTGCTCACAGGGCGTCGCTACGACGAACTGTGGCCACACAAGGCCGGCGAACTGGACTACCTTGACCTCAAGGGCATAGCGGAAAACCTCCTGCACTTCCTGCATCTGCCTGCTCCGACTGTGCGCCAGGCAAGCGATCACCCCTACCTTCTGCCTGCAGTGGAAGTGTATGTGGGCGAGGAATGCGTGGGCACCATGGGCCGTGTTCAGCCTGGCATTGCCGATCGCTACGAGGCCCGCTGGCCCGTGTGGGTGGCGGAATTCAACCTTGAAGTCCTGCGCAGGCTGCACGATGCTGCCAGGACAGGCTTCAGGGAACTTGCGACCTACCCCGCTGTGCGCCGCGACATCACGGTCATCGCGGATCCGTCCATGAAGGCACAGACCATCATGGACGCCATTGTCGCCTCCGGCTCCTTCCTGCTGGAAGATGTCTCGATGATCGACCTTTTTGTTCCCGCTGATGGCGCAAGCCGCAACCTGACCTTCCGTCTGACCATGCGCTCGCCCAAGAAGACCCTCAAGGACGCCGAAGCGGACAAGGAGAGGGATCGCATAGTGCACGCCCTGGAAAAGAACCTCGGCGTCCGCGTCTAGTCGCCAGACACTGGCAAAGCTTCACCCAATCTCAAGGGCACGCAAGGCCTGCAAAGCCTCGCGTGCCTTTTTTTGCGCCTGACACCCAAGATGGGGCGAGGGTAGAGGGACAGCCAGACAAGCGCAAGGGACAAGCAGGCGCGCTGTGTGCAAATGTGGACGGCAGAAAAAAAAAGTGTCAGTATACGCGCGGAAAAAGGATCTTTTGCTTGCGCTTGCCCGGGAGAAGCCAACTGCATGGACGAATTGGGAAGAACCTATCGTATAGGACAGATTGCAGCCCTGCTCGGGGTCAGGACATCTGTTTTGCGTTTCTGGGAACAGGAGTTTCCTGTCCTTGCTCCCATACGCCTGCCAAGCGGCCACAGGGCCTATACGGAAAGGGACTTGCGCATGCTGCAGCGCATACGGGATCTGCTCTACACCAGGGGCATGACCATCGAGGGAGCACGCCAGCAACTGCGCATACCAGCGAACATGTCCGCAGAAGAAGTCGAGGAGCGCAAAAGGAAGCTGGAGGCAAGGCACAGGGAACTGGCGGAAAAACGTCGCGCACGCTCTGCCAGACGCAAGGGCAGCAACAATGTCTTCCTGCTCTCCATTCTCCAGGATCTGCAGCAACTGAAACAGGAACTCGAACAGGAGGGCCGCCCGTGATACTTTCCCCTTCACTACTTTCTGCCAATTTCGGCAGGCTTGCGCAGGAATGCCAGGAGCTTGAAAAAGCCGGCGTGTCCTGGCTGCACCTTGATGTCATTGACGGAAGCTTTGCGCCCAACATCACCTTCGGCATCCCGGTCATCGCTTCCCTAAGAAAGCAGTGCGGCCTTTTTTTTGACGCGCACCTCATGATAGAAAGCCCCTCCCGCTATGTGGAAGACTTTGCCAGGGCCGGCGCAGACCTCATTGTCGTCCACGCGGAAGCGGAAACACACTTGCAGCGCTGCCTTGCTAGGATACGGGAACTGGGCTGTCGCGCAGGTGTGGCCCTCAATCCGTCCACGGACATTGCGCAGCTTCGCTGGCTCATCGAGGATCTGGATCTTGTCCTGCTCATGAGCGTCAATCCGGGCTTCTCCGGCCAGAAATTCCTGCCCTGTGCAGAACAGAAGATTCGGGCTGTGCGCAAGCTTCTGGACGAAAACGGCGGCGCTCGCATCCCCGTTCAGGTGGATGGCGGGGTATGTCCCGAGAACATCGGCAAGCTGGTTCAGTGTGGTGCCGATGTTTTTGTGTCCGGTTCCGCCTTCTTCAAATTTCCACCCTACGACAAACGCCTTGTGGAATTCCAGCAGGCAGCCGATCAGGGTGAGCTGCGTTTGGCAGCACAAGTCTGTTCAGAATGGAAACCTCGCCAAGCGTAGCGAGCTTCAAGGAGAGTTGCATGACCGTCACCCGTTCGCAGTGTGCCAATGCCATCAGGGGCCTTGCCATAGACGCCATAGAAAAAGCCAAATCCGGCCATCCGGGGGCTCCGCTGGGCATGGCCGACATGGCCGAGGCGCTTTGGCGTCACTGCTTCAAACACAACCCTGCCAACCCCAAATGGTTCAACCGCGATCGCTTTGTGCTCTCCAACGGCCACGCCTCCATGCTCATGTACAGCCTGCTCTATCTGACAGGCTACAAGCTGGACATCGAGGACATCAAAAATTTCCGCCAGTGGAATTCGCTCACTCCCGGTCATCCCGAATACGGACACACCCCTGGTGTGGACATTACCACCGGCCCGCTCGGCTCGGGCATAGCCTCTGCCGTGGGCATGGCCCTGGCAGAACGCATGCTGGCTCAAAAGTACAACAAACCCGGCTACGACATTGTGGATCACATGACCTATGTCTTCATGGGGGACGGCTGCCTCATGGAAGGCGTCAGCCACGAGGCCTGTTCGCTTGCCGGCGTGTGGAAGCTCGGCAAGCTTGTTGCCCTCTACGACTCCAACGGCATTTCCATTGACGGCAAGATCAGCGGCTGGTTCACGGAAGACGTGGCCAAGCGCTTCGAGGCCTACGGCTGGCAGGTGGTCGGCCCCATAGACGGGCACGACGCCGCAGCCCTGGACAGGGCCCTTGCAGAGGCCAGAAGCGACACCGAGCACCCCTCCCTCATTATCTGCCACACCCACATAGGCTTTGGCTCTGCCCTGGCAGACAGCGAAAAATCCCACGGCTCTCCCCTCGGGGCAGAGAATGCCAGCTCTGCCAAGGAGGCTCTTGGCCTTCCTGCCGAACCCTTCAGCGTCCCTGCCGAGATTCTGGAGGCCTGGAACGCCACAAAACAGGGTCAGGCCTGGGAAGACGAGTGGCAGACCCTGCTTGAAGGCTACAAGAAGGAATACCCCGGGCTTGCCAAGGAATTTGTGCGCCGCATCAACGGTACTCTTCCCGTGGGCGTGGACACGGTTGTGGACAACCTTGTGCGCAAGGCCTGCGAGGCAAGGGAAAAGCTTGCCACCCGTGTGTCCTCGAAAAACGTGTTGAGCGAGCTTGTTCCTGCCATTCCCGAGCTTGTTGGCGGATCAGCTGACCTTTCCGGTTCCGTGGGCACCAAGACAGCCTCGTCCGTCATCATGAATCCCGACACCTACGAGGGCAACTATATCTGCTATGGTGTGCGCGAGTTTGGCATGGGCTGCATCATGAATGGCCTTGCCGCCCATGGCGGATTCATTCCCTATGCCGGAACATTCATGGTCTTTTCCGACTACGCCAAGCACGCCATCCGCCTGGCTGCCCTCATGAAGCTGCGCGTCTGCTGGGTGCTGACCCACGACAGCTACGCTGTTGGCGAGGATGGCCCAACCCACCAGCCCATCGAGCAGCTGAACATGCTCCGTTCCATACCGGGCTGCACGGTCTGGCGTCCCTGCGACGCAGAGGAATGCGCCATAGCCTGGCAGACAGCCCTTGCGACGCAGGGCCCCACCTGTCTGTCCCTTTCCCGCCAGGGCCTGCCCTACATAGACAAGGGCAGAAATCCTGCCATAGCCAGGGGCGGATACATTGTGCGCGACTGCCAGGGCAAGCCGGACATCATTCTTCTGGCCACAGGTTCGGAAGTTTCCCTCTGTGTGGAGGCGGCAGAGACCCTGACCGCGCAGAATGTCAGGGTGCGCGTCGTCTCCATGCCGTCCTGCGAGGTCTTTGACGCCCAGGACGAAGCCTACAAAAAGGCTGTCCTGCCCGACGATGTCCGCGCCCGTCTGGCCGTCGAGGCGTCCTGGACAGGATACTGGTACCGCTATGTGGGCCTTGACGGCGATGTGCTGGGCCTTGACCACTTTGGCGCGTCCGCTCCGGGCAGCGAGCTGGCCAGACATTTCGGCTTTACAGCCGACAATGTGGTGGCAAGGGCGCTTGCCCTGCTCAAAAAGGCCTAGAAGCAGAACTTTCCAGCCCCTGACCGCGCTGCGCGGCCAGGGGCCACGCTCTTTTCTTGTCTGTACCGGTCAAACCGGTGGAGGAAATCAATGCCTATTCCCAAGATGACGGATATGGATCTGCGCGGCAAAACCGTAGTCATTCGCGAAGACCTGAATGTGCCCGTCAAAAACGGCAAAATTACCAACGACAAGCGTATTCGTGCGGCCCTGCCCACAATACAGTACGCCCTGGACAAGGGCGCGGGCGTCATTGTCCTGTCCCATCTCGGACGCCCCAAGGAAGGCGAATTCGATCCGCAGTTTTCCCTGGCCCCGGTGGCAAGCCGCCTGAGCGAGTGCCTTGGCCGCAGTGCCCTGCTCACACAGGACTTTGAGGTGGCCAAGAAGGTCCGCCCCGGCGGCGTGGTGGTGTTCGAAAACGTGCGCTGCCTCAAGGGCGAGAAGGCCAATGACCCCGAGCTTGCCAAGAAGCTTGCCGATCTTGGCGACATCTATGTCATGGACGCCTTTGCCACTGCCCACCGTGCCCAGGCTTCCACGGAAGGAGCCATTCGCGCAGCCAAGCAGGCCTGCGCAGGGCTGTTGCTGACTGCCGAACTCGAAGCCTTTGCCAAGGTGCTCGACAATCCCAAGCATCCTCTTGTGGCTGTCATTGGCGGCTCCAAGGTTTCCACCAAGCTTGAGCTTCTGAACAACCTGCTCGACAGGGTGGACAAGCTCATTGTGGGAGGCGGCATTTCCAACACCATGCTCGCTGCCAGGGGATACAACGTTGGCAAGTCCCTCTACGAACCGGAGCTTGTGGACGCATCGAAGGAAATTCTTGCCAAGGCCGAGAGGCTCGGCAAGGAAATCCCCAGTGTCATCGACGTGGTGGTGGCAGACGAGCTGAAGGAAGGCGCTGTGGCCACAGTCTGCATGGCCAATGAGGTTCCCGAGGACAAGATGATCCTCGACATTGGCCCAAAGACGCGCGAGCTCTACGACAAGGTTCTCAAGGAAGCCAGGACAATTGTGTGGAACGGCCCTGTGGGCGTGTTCGAGATCAGCCCCTTTGGCGAGGGAACCAGGGCCATTGCCCAGAGCATGGCCGATTCCCAGGCCTTTGTGGTTGTGGGCGGCGGTGACAGCATCGCTGCAGTGGAAAGCTACGGTCTGGCCGACAAGATGGACTACATCTCCACCGGTGGCGGCGCCTTCCTGGAGCTTTTCGAGGGCAAGAAGCTGCCCGCAGTGGCTGCTCTCGAAGATCGCGGCAAGGAATAATCCTTGACAAGGAGGCCGCTTGCGACTAGCTTGGCCTTGCCGGGTGGCGGTAGCGCTGCCAACCCCGTCAGGTCCGAAAGGAAGCAGCGGTAACAGAGGTTGCCGGGTGCCCGGCACTCAGACTTCAGACAAGAGGAAGCCCAAAGGCTTCCTTGTCCAGATATGGCAGGGGCAGAATCAGTACGTGATTCTGCCCCTGCTCTTTTTTTGCGACGTTGGAGCCTGCCAGGCAGAACGCTCAGGCAAGACAGGGATAGTATTGCTCAAGTAGCCCCAGGCCATTGCCAGTCAGAGCGTCCATCTGTGTCTCGGTCAGGCCCGCAACAGCCTGCAGTCTCTCAAGCTCGCCTCCCACCCTGAAAAAGGGCCAGTCGGAGCCAAAGACCAGCCTATCCGCAGGCAAGATGCGCAACAGTCTCCCAAGGCAGGCCTTGTCTGTGTGAAACGAGGTGTTGGAGGTGTCAAACCACAGATTCATGCTGCAACCGTGGGCAAAGACCTCTTCCACCTCCTGCCACATGCCCCAGCCCCCCATGTGCGCTCCTATGATGTGCAGTGCCGGAAAGTCTTGCGCAATTTTCTTGAGCTGCAGGGGTGTGGAAGCCTGCAGGCCCTGTCCGGATCCCCCCACATGGACAAGAAGGCAAAAACGTCCGCTCATGGCCTCGTAGAGGGGATACATGGACCTGTCGTCCAGCACGAAACCCTGGTAGCCAGGGTGCAGCTTGATGCCGCCTATGCCTGCGCAAGCCAGGTACTCAAGCTCCTCTTCCCAGGCGGACATCTCGGGGTGCACAGTGCCAAAGGGAAGAAGCAGTTTGTCCTTCGCAAACAACGAGGCGGCAAAGCGATTGACAGCGTGGACGTACTGTCCCCTTGCTGCGCAGCACAGAACGCAGACCCTGTCCATGCTGGCCCTGCGCTCCTCGCGCACAAGATCCTCAAGGATGCCGCTTGCCTCGCACTGCAGGCCAAAACCCCGCGAAAGGGCCTGGACAGCCCGCCCGGCGCTGTGGGAAAGCCAGGCGTGGGCGTGCATGTCAATTCTCATGAGTTCGTCCGTCTCTGTCCTGGAAAAGGCCCTCTAGCTCTCGTCGCAGGGCGCGTTTTTTACCTTGTTCAGCAGATTGATCGCTGTTCCCTGCATCCAGCGACGCACCACTTCTCCACTAAGGGCTATCAGTTTCTGTCTGGCTGTTTTCGAGGTCCAGGCCATATGGGGCGTGATGATCGTGTTGGGCGCATGGAGAAGAGGGTTCTCCCTTCCTGGCGGCTCGTGGGCGAGCACGTCCGCTCCAAAGCCGGCCAGCTTGCCGTCAATCAGGGCCTGCGCGCAATCCTTCTCGTTCACAAGCCCACCGTGGGACACGTTGACAATAAAGGCTCCGTCCTTCATGCGCTCTATGTTTTTTTTGCAGATCAGTTCCCTTGTGTCCTGCGTCAGGGGGCAATGCAGGGAAACAACGTCCGCCTTCTGCAGCAGGGCATCGAGACCGACAAAGGAAAAGGGCGCGAAGGAAGGCGGATTTTTGGGGCTTTTGCAGGTTGCCAGCACCTCCATGCCAAAGGCATTGGCCAGACGCCCGACCCTGCGCCCCACTGCCCCAAAACCCACAAGTCCAAGAACCTTCTTATCCAGGCTGATCGGCGCGTCCTTCCAGTAGGACCAGACCTTCAGACGTGACCATTCCCCGTCATGAACACTCTGGGAATGAAAACTCACCCGTCGCAAGAGGTCGAGGATGAGCGCCAGCGTGTGTTCCGCAGCGTCTACCGAGCTGTAATCCAGCACGTTGCAGGCCGCAATGCCCCTCTTTTCCAGAGCCTTGATGTCTACCAGATCACAGCTGGTCGACATGATGGTCACAAGGCGCACCCTCGGGCCAAGCCGGGCTACGCTTGCGGCGTCCAGAGGCATCCTGTTCACCAGTACGACATCACTTTCTGCAGTACGCCTGGCAATGTCGCACTGCCGCGTGCCCGGGTAAATGCTTGTCTCGCCAAGGCTGGTAATGGGCTGCCACTGCAAGTCGCCGGGATTGACGATCCCGCCATCCAAAATAGTGATCTTCATGAAAAGAAAATGCCTGCCGTTTTGGGCTCCCGTGGGGAGCGTTGCCGTATTTTCGTCCGTACTGCGGGCAAACGCCAACCTTGCAAGACAACAAAAAAACAAACCTTCCCGCAGCGCGTATTCTTCTCTTGCCGGCAAAGTATATTTTTGCCCCTGTCCTTATGCAAGAGCCCGAGCGGCTGCGGGCACAAAAAAAAGGCCCCGCAATTGCTGCAGAGCCTCTACGCAGCAGGGGGAGCCATTCCCTGCGGAACAGCTCCCCCTGCATCAAAAACTAGTGTGCTGGTACAAGAACTAGTGAGCGATCACGCGGAAGTCGTCACGACGGTTCTGAGACCAGGCAGCCTCGTCATGGCCCTGAACGGCGGGATTTTCCTTGCCGAAGGAAACCATCTCAAGCTGGCTGGGGGAAACGCCGAGGGTCACCATGTAGTCGTAGGCAGCACGTGCACGGCGTTCGCCAAGAGCAAGGTTGTATTCCTGAGTGCCACGTTCGTCGCAGTTGCCTTCGATGCGCACACGGATGGTGTTGTAACGCTTCATCAGTTCAGCCTTGGTCTTCAGCACTTCCTGATACTGGGGCTGAATGGTGTACTGATCAAATGCAAAGAGCACGCGACCATCGGTGATCTGCTGAATGGCAGCCTGCATTTCAGGGGAAATGCCGGGCTCAACATAGCCAGGTTCTGCAGACTTCTTGGCGCAACCAAAACCGGCAGCAAGAGCCACCACCAGCGCAAGAACGAGAGCGAAACGTTTCATTATAAGCCTCCTGAACAGCTTCTAGAAATGGATATTTCCATACTATCACGTCGAGAGGAGCCGCAATGCGGAAATCTTCCTCTCAACTGCGATAAATGGTATCTTCACTTGTGATTTTGTCAAGACATACCGGGGCCATTTTCCCCAATCGGGCCGCACACCGGCCTATCTGCAAGCCCGAAACCGGCTTGCGGGCAGAGCATCTGCCCCTTGCTGGGAAAAGGTGGCCTCCTGTCCATAGGTGCAAATAATTGTATCAGTCTTGCAGGCGATTGGCAAGAAAAAGGCTTGGAATCTATCCGGATTGCCCACAATTTTCTGATCCAAAGAAAAATAGGGTACAACTTCTTGTACCCTATACATGTTACGAATTCCGCCTCTAGCGGCCCTGGGCAGGTATGCCCCAGCGCGGGAAATAGGCGCTGCCGTTGATGGGCACCCTCTTGGCGTCTCCGCCGTGACGCGTTGTCAGGTAGATCGAACGCCTGCCACCGCGGGAGGAAGAGAAGGCAATGAAGTAGCTGTCCGCGCAGAACGAGGGCTGTTCGTCCGAACCTGGTCCGAAGGAGACCTGGGTCTCTTCTCCGGTCACAAGGTCCTGCACAAAAATCCTCTGTCCGTAGGAAGTGAGGCGGCTGAAGACAACAAGCGTGCCATCGGGCGAGAGGTTGGCTTCCGTATTGTAGGAACCCTGCTGGCTCACGCGGGTCACTGCGCCTGTGTTCAAATCCTTCATGAAGATCTGCGGCCCGCCGAGACGGGAGGACGTGAAGGCCATCTTGGTGCCTGTCCTGTCAAATGTGGGCGACACGTTGATGGAATTGTCCTGCTCCAGTACCCTTTCCTTCTTGAACACATGGTTCAGCTGGTAGATGACCGGATACTTGCCATTGGAAAGGGCCACGGCCACCTTGTTGTTGGGCAGGAAGGCTGGACCGATGACAACGTCGCCGGGAAAGCGGATTCTCTGCACCCTGCGGCTGCGCGCATCCCACACGCCAAGGGAGTGCGAGCGTTCGTCGATATGGGTGAAGACAATGAAGCGCCCGTCCGGAGACCATGCGGGCGACATTGCCTCGCCACGTATATTGGTAATCTGCCTGAAGTCACGGCCAGTAGGCTTGGCAAGGCAGACCTGGGCGCTCAGCTTGCCCTTTTTCACCACAAAGGCGAGGGTCGAGCGGAAGAAGGAGCCGTTGCCTGTCAGAGCCTCGAGCAAATCCGCGCAAAACCTGTCGGCCACTTCGGGCAGGTCCCTGCTGGAAACGCTGGGGTATTCCTTGCCAAAAAGACGTGCTCCTCCGCTTGTCTCGTAGGCGCGCATCTGCACCCTGGCTGTGCCCCTGTCTCCGCCGGGCCACAGGGTTGTGACCACAATGTCACTGCCGGCAAGCTGGAAGCGCTTGAAGTCGGCCTGCGGCGGCTCAACACCGGCAAGAACGGTTCCCCCAAGCACGGTTTTGGGATCCGTCAGGCGCATGAAGGGCAGAAAGCTCAGGTTTTCATTGACAAGTTTC
The DNA here is from genome assembly GCA_944327095.1 of uncultured Desulfovibrio sp. Lineage (GTDB taxonomy): Bacteria > Desulfobacterota > Desulfovibrionia > Desulfovibrionales > Desulfovibrionaceae > Desulfovibrio. Next base: position 13,063 of record CALVGM010000060.1, read on the forward strand.
TGCAGTTGGGCACCCATCTGTCTGGCCTCGGTGTTGGGTCCGGTAATGGGTGCGGCAAGCCCCAGATTGACCACGTTCTGCCCAGGCCCATAAATGTCCACACGCGGTGCAGCAAGGGTCTGACCGGCAGTACAGAAAAACACGGTCAGGGCTATGGCTAGAAGTTTGCGAAGCATCATATCTCTCCAGGCATGAATTTGTTGTGCAGGATGGAAAACATCAGGCAAAAGCAGGCTTGTGATCCTGCTTCTGCGTACAGGCTTGTCCGCAAATGTGCCCAAGCAAAAAAAATGTCAAGGATGCTGACGGGCGAATGAGCGACAAGACTGTTGCTTTGACAAGTACAGGCTACTCCTTGGAGCCTGCCGGAACCGGGGGAGTCGGGGATGCGCCCTTGTCTCCTTCCGTCCTGGCCGCGGCATCCTCTTGTGCTGCATGGGCGGCAGCCTCTGCCTTGTGCTTGGCTCTGGCAGCCCTGGCAGCAGCTGTCTCGGCAGCAATCTCGGCCTTGCGCTCTTCGGAGAGGGGGAATGGCATGGCCGGGGCTGCAGGGTCTATGACCTTGCCGGTCACGTTCTTGGGAGGCAATGGCGGCTGAGGAATCACCCAGTCGGAGGACGCACCCTTTTTGGCAGTCCCTGTTTGTCCCGAGGCTGCGGATGCGCGCTCTTTCGCTGTCTTCCTGTCTGTTGCGGCAGAAGCCCTGTCGTTCCTGTCAAGAGACTCTTGTGCCTCACTGGCCCTGGGGGTGATTTGCTTTCCAGACTTGTCACCCTGTCTGGCAGGAGCAGCAGAAGCAGGCTCAGGCTTGGGCTTGGGCGCGGCCTTGGACTTGGGCTCGGCCTTGGCACGGATTTCTTCGGATTCAATGACAAGGTCCGTCAGCTCGGGCTTGGGCGGATATCTGCTGATGACAGGCCCGGGAACAACAGCCTCCCCGGTCTTTTCCTGTTCCGTGGCCTCTGTCTGGGGCTTTGACCTTGGCTCTGGCAAGGGCTTGATGGGGGTGCGCTCACGCAACTCCTTTGCCCCGGGAATGTACTGGCCGGGCACAAATTCATAGCCGCTGAAGCTTTCGCCCCGTTCCCGAGCGACAGCCTCGGCCCTGGCTCTGGCGTCTTCCTCGGCGTAGCCGGCTTCGCGGACCTTGTACTCCCTGTCTCGCTGGCTTCTCTCGCGCACCTGCCTTTTGAGTTCCTCGTCCGGGTCCGGCACGGGATCGGCAGGTTTCTGAACCTTCAGGGTGCAGGTAATCCGGATGGGATGCCCATCCGGCGGAGGCGCAAAGCGCCCAATCTTGTGGGCCGCGCCACAGGCGGACGCGTCAAAGGTGTCGTGCCCGGAGGAACGCTTTACCGCACAGTCCTGCAGCATGCCCGAACTGTCGATAAGAAGCTCTATCTCGGTTCCGTATTCCCCGTAGATCCCCTGGGGAGGCTCCCACACCTCGCCGAGGCGCGCAAAAACACCTGAGGCATACTCTTCTCCACTCACTCCCCCGGCAATGAAGATGCGCGAGGCTGCCCAGGAGGCATCCGTACATGCTGTGCATGCAAGTCCTGGTGCCAGTGCAAGAAGAAGCAGAGTATGTGCTCGGACGTGTTTCAAGGGGAAACCTCCTTCTTTTGTGTGCGCGTGGGCAGGGGATGCCTTTTTTGCCAAACCTAGCCCCGTCTCAGCTCATTGAGCGTAAAGACCATCTCCAGGCTCTGGTATTCCGGACTGGGAGGCGGCGGGAAATCTCCGGCCCTGCTTGTGCGCATGATGGCATTTATGCAGGACGAATCGTACTGCACGTTTCCCGAGGAACGCACAACCACGCAGTCCTGAACCTCGCCCTGGGGGCTGACGTCAATAACAATGGTGCACTGCAGGTTTTGCCTGGTAGCCGATGCGTAGCCCCAGTTGGGACGCACTGCCAGCATGACCTGACCTATGTAGACGGAATGCAGTCCGCCTCCGCCAGGCCCGCTGCCCTCGCCTCCGCCACCACCGCGGTTGCCGCTGGATTTTTTGCGAGCCTCTGCCAGGGCGCGCTCCACAGAGGAGCCCCTGTCGCCAGACTCTGCCCTTGAAGTGGCCTTGCGCCTGGCCTGATTCAGGGCAGCCTTGATGGGATCCTCGTCCTGCTGGCCATTGTCCTTGCTGGCCTTTTCCTTCCTGGGCTGCTCCTTCTTCGGTTGTTCCTTCTTCGGCTCTTCCTTCTTGGGCTGCTCTTTCTTGGGCTGTTCCTTCTTCGGCTCCGCCTTCTTGGGCTGTTCCTTCTTGGGTTCGGGCTTTGCTTCCTTCTTGGGCTCGGGTTTTGGTTCGGGCTTGGGCTTTGGCTTGGGTTCGGCCTTCTTGGGCTCCTCCTTCTGCACGGGCAGGGCCTTGGCCGGTTCTGGTACAGCCTTGACCTCTTCCCTTTCATGGGCCGCCACTTCGGCCTTTTCCGCAGGCGCAGAGGGGGCGGGCTCTCCCTCGCCCTTTTCTCCCATGGGTCCCAGTATTGGGGAAGGAGTCTTGTTGCCGCCGGGATCGCCGTCCACAAGACTGATCTGCACAGGCTTAGCCATGTCAATGAGCGGAGAGCCCACAGGCCAGAGCCAGATGAGCAAAATGACCACTATGTGCAGGCATAGCGACAGTATGTATGATGCCAAGGGCATGAGAAACCAATCCCCTATCTCGAACGCGAAGCCTGTTTGGCCGCAGCTGCAGCCATCTCGACATTTTCGGCAATGACGCCGAGCTTTTCAATGCCTACGGCCTTGATGCGTCCCATGACGTCCACAACAACTCCATAGGGAACTTCCTTGTCTGCCTGAAGGAAAAGCGACTTGTTTTTTTCCTTCACGAGGCTCTGCAGATAGCCCTCGAGCTGCTCAATGTCCTCCACCCGGTATTCATCCAGAAAGATGGCGCCGTCCCGGCGTACGGTAAGCGTCATGTGCTCGCTCTCTGTCGGCAGCACTTCCACCTGTTTTGTCTGGGGCAGGTCAACGTCCAGTCCTTCGCTCATCATGGGTGTCGCAACCATGAAGATAATCAGCATGACCAGCATGACGTCGACAAAGGGCGTCACATTGATTTCAGAGACAAAGCGTCCCGGTTGAGAAGCCTGCATTGCCTAGTACTCCGTAGATCCGGTCTTGGACACCTTGCGATGGGCATTGAGCTCACGCTGCACGCGGTTGAGAAAGATGCCCGCGAAATTGACCAGCAAGGTGTCTATCTGGGCAAGACGGCCAAGGAAGAAGTTGAAGCCTATGGTAGCCGGCACAGCCACGGCCAGGCCTATGGCTGTAGCCACCAGGGCCTCGGATATGCCCGGAGCCACTGTGGCCAGTGATGCCGACTTGGACATGCCGATGGAATGGAAGGAGTGCATGATGCCCCAGACCGTGCCGAAAAGGCCTATGAAGGGGGCCGTGTTGGAGCAGGTAGCCAACAGGGAGAAGGAGGCCTGCAGCCGCGAAAGCTCGGAGCCCACACCCTGTCTCAGTGCCCTGCGCACATTGTCGACTATAACGTCCGAGGAGTTGCCGAGTTCCTTGGATCTGTTGAATTCCATGACGCCCTTCTGGGCCACGGCGTACAGGGGAGAAGAGGGATCTGCGCCAAGGAACTGCACCGCGTCACGCAAATTGGCCGCATCCTCGAAATTTCTGGTGCCGGCAATGGCCTTGCGCTTGGCAGCGCCAAGAAGCAGTGCCTTCTGTATCATCAGCCCCCAGCTTCCCACAGACATGAGAAAAAGTATAAGCAGTACGACCTTGGCCACCAGACTGGCGTTGGCGATCATGCTAAAAAAGTTGAATTCCATCTAAGTCTCCAGAAGTATTCGGAATAGAGAGCGGCACCCTGCAGTTTGTCCAGGCACTGGAGCCGGGCCGGACTCGTTGGCGGCACAATGCAACGATTTGTCCCTCTTTTCAAGTCCCAATGCCTCTTCCGCAGGGCATCTCAGGCCTGTGAATCGCCCTGCTCAGGCCCGGTCCCTGCCGCACCTTGCGCCCTTGCCCTGTCCTTTTCCAGCTGCCAGCGTGTCAATCCGTTGAAAATGCAGCGTCGGGCATTGTCCGTGACGCCATAGAGCGTGCGCAATGTCTCTTCCATGGAGGAACGGGACGTATGCCCTGCCGATGGACACGGATTGGACCAGACAGGCAGTTCCCACTTGCGGGCAGCAGCCCTGATGGTACGCTTTTCCACCAGCATGAGCGGTCTTATGACCTGCAGGGAACCGCCAAAGAAGGGCTCGCTCATGGACATGCCCTCCACCCTGCCGTTGCGACAGAGGTTGAGAAAGAAGGTCGAGACCAGATCCTCGGCGTTGTGCCCTATGGCAAGATGGGTGAGGCCGTATTCGCGGCACAGCTCGAACAGCCTTCTGCGCCTGAGCCACGCGCAGCGAAAGCATGCACTGTTGCGCCGATTGGCTTCGCTGTGCCCCTGCAGGCCATAGTCCGTTACCTCCACATGGCCAGGTATGCCGTTTTGGGCAAGCCAGGCAACAAGCGGCTCGTGGTTGGACGGATCAAAGCCCGGGTTGAGATGTATGGCCAGTATCTCGAAGGGAAAGGGGACTATGCCCTGGCGCAGGCGCAGACACTTGAGCATGACAAAGCTGTCCACCCCACCGGACACAGCCACCCCCACCCGACAGCCCGGGTAGAGCATACCGGTCTGCTGCATGGCCTTGCCCATGCTCCTGATGCATGTTTCCTGAGCAAAACTGCGTTTTTCCCTCATATTCCTTCCCTGATCACGATGTGCAGACCCTGTCTTGCCCGAGGCTGGCAACAAGCCAGCCCGCTCGGCAAAAAACAGTGTCTGCAGTCGTACCTGTTTGATCTTTCTTGTGAATCGACGACAATTGCCGCCAAATGGCAAATTTTGTTCTTGACAGATAATGGAGCGCTCCAATAAAAGGACAAATTTCGAATGCATCAGCCCTGTACGCCGAACCAGCCGGCGTTGCAGCCTGCGGATGCAAGCAGCGCCCTTGACAGTGCAGAAGCTGGCATTACTTTTTTTTCAGCCTGTCTGCAATGGAGGTTATATGGCCCGTATCACCGTCGAAGACTGCCAGAAAGTCGTTCAGAACCGTTTTCTGCTTGTTCAGATGGCCATCAAGAGAGTTCGTCAGTACCGCGAGGGATATGACCCGCTCATCAAGACGGACAACAAGGAAATTGTCACTGCCCTGCGCGAAATTGCCGCTGGCAAGGTCAAGTGCCCAGATTTCGAAAATCTTCAGAAGTAGCAGACATCTTTTCGGCTCAGGGGAGCATACGCCGCGTTCGGAGCACTCCCCTGAGCGCAACCACGATTTGGTCTATCCCAAGCCTTTGCCAGAGACGACAACCATATGGACAGCAAGAGAGATTACTACGAAGTTCTCGGGGTCTCCAGAAACGCGACCCAGGAGGAACTGAAAAAGGCCTACCGCAAGCTGACCTTTCAGTACCATCCGGATCGCAATCCAGGAAACAAGGAAGCCGAGGAGAAGTTCAAGGAAGCGGCAGAAGCCTACAATGTTCTGCGTGACGAAAACAAGCGCGCCCGCTACGATCGCTTTGGCTTCGAAGGCGTAGGCCAGGGCGAGGGCTTTACCAGCACAAGCGACATTTTCTCGCAGTTTGGCGATCTCTTTGGCGACTTCTTCGGTTTTGGCGGCTCTGGCACTTCTGCCATGCAGGGCGCGGACCTGCGCTACGAGCTGTCCATAACCTTTGAACAGGCTGCCAGGGGAGACGAGGCGAAACTCGTCCTGCCCCGCCACGAAACCTGTGAAACCTGCCACGGCTCTGGCGCAGCGCCAGGCACCAAGGTGGAAACCTGCCCGCGCTGCAAGGGCACAGGCCACATCCACAGATCCCAGGGCTTTTTCTCTCTGGCAACCCCGTGCCCCTACTGCCACGGCACAGGCCAGCACATTCCCAAACCCTGCCCCACCTGCCATGGCGAAGGCCTGGTCAAGAAGACCAAGGAACTCTACGTTCGCGTCCCGGCAGGCGTAGACTCGGGCACAAGACTGCGCGTGCACGGCGAAGGCGAGCCTGGTCAGTATGGAGGCCCTCCAGGAGATCTCTACGTCATCATCCGCGTCGAGCCGAGCAAGGTCTACGAACGGCAGGGACAGGATCTCATCTATCCTCTGGAAATTTCCTTTACCCAGGCGGCCCTTGGAAGTCGCGTGCAGGTTCCCGGACTCAACGGAGAACTGCCGCTGGAAATCCCCAAGGGCATACAGAGCGGAACCATTCTGCGCATTGCCAATGAGGGATTGCCCTATATCGGCAGCGTGCGCAAGGGCAGCCTGCTTGTGGAGGTCAAGGTCCTGACGCCCACCAAGCTCACGGACAGACAGATTGAGCTTTTGCGCGAGTTCGAGGAACTTTCCCAAAAACCGGAATCCCTGCTCGATCAGGCTGCGGAAAAGGTGAAGAAAAAAGTTGCCAAGGCCAAGAAGGCCATGGGCCTGTAGAAAGTTGCCGTTTTTGTGAAAAAGCCCCCTTCCGCAAGGGGGCTTTTTTCGTTTCCTCTGCAAACGAGCTGTTCGAAGCGGGCTATTGCTGTCGATCTTTGCGCTTTTCTGCCCGCAGGCCAGGGACGAAAAGTTCCGGTTCCCTTTCCAGCAGAGCCCTTGCCAGGGCATCGAAATCTGGCTGGTACTCGCCCCTGCGTAGCAGCTCCGCAAGGGCTTCGAGTCGCCTGATCCTTTCCTCGCGCGACTGCGCAGAGGCTCCTTCGTGTTCGCCTTCCCGCGCAGGTCCGGACGCTGCCGTGCAGGTCTTGTCCACGATCCTTCCTACTTTCTGCCGAGCCCGCATTCGTGGACAATGTTCAGGCACAGGTCTGCCTTGTTCAGGGTGTAGAGATGTATTCCCGGCGCGCCGCCTATGAGCAGGCGGGAAATGAGATCCACGGTAAAGTCCATGCAGATGCGCGCCACATCGCCATTGTTGCTCCTGTCTGCCTCCTCGAGTTCAAGGAAGAGTCTGCCAGGGATGGACGCTCCGCACAGGGAGAGCACGCGCTTAATAGAAGAGAAGCTCTGTATGGGCATGACACCCGGAATGACAGGGCAGTTGCAGCCGTGCTGGCGCAACCAGTCCACAAGCTCGAAGTACTCGCGCACATCAAAAAAGAGCTGGGTGAGGACAAAATCCGCTCCGCACTCTATCTTGCGCAGCGTATAGCCGCGATCGTCGCCATAGCTGGCCGATTCGGGATGCGGGCAAGGGTATCCGGCCACGCCTATGCCCATCTGGGGAGCCTGCAGGCGCACATAGCGCACAAGATCCGCAGCGTGCTGAAAAGGCCCCGTCCAGGTCCAGGGCGTATCCCTGGGCGGATCGCCGCGCAGGGCAAGCACATTGGAAACACCCGCGTTCTGGAGCTGATCAAGGTAGTCGGCAAGGCCCTGCACCTTGGCGTTCACGCAGGTCAGATGGCTCATGACGCAAAGGTTCATGGACGCCAGCTGGCGCACTACGGCCAGGGTCTTGTCCTGCTTGCCGCCGCCGGCCCCGTAGGTCACGGAAGCAAAGAGGGGATTGACCTCCTGCAGCCTGTCCACGGCATGGAAAAAGTCCTTCATGGCCCCATCGTTTGCGGGCGGAAAAAATTCCAGGGAAACAAAGGGCCGTTTGTTGTTCTTCAAAAGCTCGATGATGCGCATTCCGTGTTCTCCTTCACGAAGCCCCGCAGGGGATATGCTCCTGGCGGACTTCCTTGTGCATTGAGAATGCCCCGGGCAGGGCAAGATAGGCAAGCAAAAAGTTGGCTGCCCTGTTTCTCCCTGGGGAAAACCTTGCAAAAGCAGAATATTGCCTCTAGTCTGCAAAAACCATGAGCACAGTTTCCGTTACATTTCGCACGCTGGTTCTTGTGCTGCTGATCCTCTGTTGTCCGGCCCTGTGCTGTCCTGCCCAGGCAGGAGAGGCAGCTGCGCAGCCGGCTGCTCCGGTTGAGCAACCTCTTCCTGCACAGGAAAAGCCTCTTTCCACGCAGCCTTCTGCCGCACAGGAAGACGACGAGAGAGTTGCCTGGCTTGAGCTGGAAAAGGGACTTGAGTACGCCGAGCTCGCCACCCCCGGATTTACCCTGGTAGCTGTGCGCATCGATCCGCACTATTTCGATTTCGTGCTTGGCTCGGCAGGAAGGGATGGCGGTGGAGCCCGCACCCTTCGCCAGTGGAGCGAAAGACACAATCTGTCCGTTGTCATCAACGCCAGCATGTACCTGCCGGACGGGCTGACCAGCACAGGCTACATGCGCAGTGGCGACTACATCAACAACAAGCGCATTGTGCAACGCTTCGGAGCCTTCTTCGTTGCCCAGCCGGACGACCCGGATCTGCCCAGGGCCACAATCCTCGAACGGGACACGGACATCTGGCGCGAGCTGCTCTCGCACTATGAGGTTGTCATCCAGAACTACCGCATCATAAGCTCGGCACGCCGCATTCTCTGGTCTCCGGGAGGCCCGCTCTACTCCATTTCCGCTGTGGCCATAGACGGTGCGGGAAGCATACTCTTTCTGCACAGCAAGGAGCCTGTGGAAGCCTACAGCTTCGCCCAGCACCTTTTGCACCTGCCCTTGGACATACGCACTGTCATGTATGTGGAAGGCGGCGGCCAGGCAGGGCTTCTGGTACGCTCGCAAAGGCTCGAAAGGGAGCATCAGGGCCACAATGCCGTGGACTTTCTGATCTCGGGGAACAGGACAGTGCTCCTCCCAAACGTCATAGGGGCACGACCAGCAGCCTATCGAAACTCCAAAGCCTCTGCCCCTGTTCTCCAGCCCCTGCCGTAAGAACAAAAAATTTCTGCCCGGACTGCCCAGTTGCCACATCAAGAACATACCGCAATTTTATATTTGCAATTTCAAGACATTACCACATATGCACATATTCGTACGCAAGCTCTTGGCCAGGCAAGTTAGCCCTGTTTGGCCGCAAAAGGCCGGTTTTGCCCCTTGCCTTATTGAGAAATAATCTCATATTCTTTTCTGCAGACAGTACCTCCATGGTACACGCCACCCTGCCGGCCCGTTCCGTTCAGGGTATTCAACCAACCTCTAGCAACCTCTATTAGACGGAGCAAACATGCCAGCCAAACTGGATATCTACAAATGCGAGAAATGCGGCACAATTGTGGAAGTGATGGAGCCCGGCACGTGTGCTCCCTCCTGTTGTGGCTCTGCCATGACCCACATGAAGGAAGGAGCCACGGACGGCGCACTGGAAAAGCACGTCCCCGTGATCTCCAAGGTAGACGGCGGCTACAAGGTCGTCGTTGGCTCTGTTGCCCACCCCATGCTCGACAACCACTACATTCAGTGGATTGAGCTTGTGGCAGGCAATGAAAGCCTGACCCATTTCCTCAAGCCCGGCGACGCACCCGAGGCTGTCTTCAAGACAGACGCCGAAAAGGTTGTCGCACGCGCCTACTGCAATCTGCACGGACACTGGAAGGCCGAAAACTAGGCCGGACACACAATACATGTTCGGGGAAGGAACACTTCCCTTGCTTGCTGCTCACCCCTCAAGCTTGTTAGCGACCGGGCTCGTCAGCGCCAAATGGCTGTGTGGGCCTTGCTCACGCACAAACAGGAGTAGACAACATGAAATACGAATGCGATGTCTGCGGATACGTCTATGATCCCGCCGAACACGACGGCGTTGCCTTTGAAGACCTTCCCGACGATTGGGTTTGCCCCATCTGTGGCGTAGGCAAGGACTCCTTCTCAAAGCAGGACTAGACTTACTGTATATACGCCCGCCAAAGTCCTCTTTGGTGGGCTTTTTCTTTTGTTTTTCGCTTTTTTTGCAGAAGGCTTTCCGGGTTTTGCCGCACATGCCCCGCTGTTTGCGCACAGGGCAAGGCAAGGCATCCGGGAGTTGCATATGAAAGTCCGTACAGTGCATTGGCAGCAATGCAGCGTCGGATTTCATTTCCAAAAATTTTCTCAGGGAGGTTAGCGCCAGGTATTGGCCCTGCAAGGGACATATCCTCTTTTTCGAAAGAGAGGCGCCAAATTTTGTATGAACGCACTTGAAATTGCAAAAGATACCTACTGGGTCGGCGCCGTCGACTACGATCACCGTGATTTCCACGGATATTCCCGCAGTCCTGAAGGCACAACCTACAATGCCTACCTCATCAAGGACGAAAAGAACTGCCTGATCGATACAGTGCCCGCAGGCATGGGCAAGACCCTGCTCTGCCGCATGGCCCATGTGCTTGAGCCCCAAAAGGTGGACTACCTTGTCTGCAACCACATGGAGCTGGATCACGAGGGAGCGCTGGCCGAAATCGTCGCTGCCTGCAAGCCGGAAAAGATCTTCTGTTCCTCCATGGCCCTGAAGTCCATGGCAGGCTACTATGGCGATCTGATGAAGGATTGGCCCGTGCAGGCCGTGAAGAGCGGCGAGACCATCAGCCTTGGCAAGCACACCCTGGTCTTCCAGGAGACCCGCATGCTGCACTGGCCCGACAGCATGGTCACCTACTGCCCCGAAACCAAGGTCCTCTTCTCCCAGGACGCCTTTGGCCAGAACATCGCCTCCTCCGAGAGATACACGGACGAAATCGATCACAGCGATCTCGTCCACAGGGTCAAGGAATACTACTTCAACATTGTTCTTCCCTATTCCCAGTATGTGCTCAAGGCCATTCCCGTCCTTGGCCAGCTGGACATCCAGATGATCGCTCCCGACCACGGTCTTATCTGGCGTGGCGACATGGTCAAGGAAGCTGTTGATCTCTACAGGGAAATGGCCGAGCAAAAGCCCCGCAAGCGCGCCGTGGTCGTGTACGACACCATGTGGTCCTCCACCGAGCGCCTTGCCTATGCCGTAGCTGGCGGGCTGGAGGAAAACGGCGTTCCGGTCCACATTCTTTCCGCAAAGCAGAACCACCACAGCGCCATCATGACCGCCCTGGCCGATGCCAGTGCCCTGGCTGTGGGTTCTCCCACGCACAACAACACTGTCCTGCCCTACATCATGAGCGCGCTGACCTACATCAAGGGCCTGCGTCCGAAGATTCTTGTGGGCGGAGCGTTCGGTTCCTACGGCTGGTCTGGCGAATCCCCGAAGATCCTGCAGCAGTACCTGCAGGACATGGGCATTGAAATGCCCGCAGACCCGGTTCGCGTCCAGTGGCGTCCGAAGCATGATGATCTTGTCAAGGCCCATCAGCTTGGCAAGAGCATGGCCGAGGCCCTGAAGGCCAAGTGCCAGGACTAGTTCTTTCCTTCCTTCCGGGGCGGCAGCACTGCCGCCCCTTTCTTTGCGTCTAGCGGCCGCGCTCCATGCGCACCCTGGCAAAACGAAAGGCAGGAGCGCCAAGGCCGGCAGAGCGCGCCCTGTCGCGTATGTCGTCGCACTCGGGCCTGGAATACCACTGGCCGTCAATGACGTATTCCTTGGTCCTGACCCTGGTTCCGTCCGCAAGCTGGCCCTCTCCCTGCCTTCTGTCCACTACCATGCGGCGCAGGACCTGCTCGCGAAAGCCCAGGGTATGCGTGTGCCGCAAAAGAAGAGCGCGCACTGCGGCCCTGTCCCTGATGTGGCACATGACGCGCAAAAGCCCCATGGGCCTGTTTTTCTTGCCAATGCCGGACAGCCAGAGGACGTCCAGAACCCGCCTGTCATTGGAGAGCTCCTCGATGACCAGCCCGGCCTCCTCTCCGGTCAGATGGTCGATATGGCTTTCTATCTGCACTATCTCTTCCCAGGTGTTTTCCGTCTCGGCAAGCAGAATCAGGGAAAGGGGATGTCCCTCCCTGCCGGTCACGCATGACGTAAACAGTGGCTCTCCGGTGATCTCCCTGCTCTGATGGACGGACAGGGCCCTGAACAGCAGGGCACAGGCAAGGCTTACGCCAGTGGTTCTGCTCTGCTTCCCGGCATATTCCTCAAGCAGCCTGCGCTTTGTGGCTCTTTCCATGTCCTCTTCGCCTTCCGGCACAGGCAGGGGAAGCAGGCCTGTCACAATGGTCCCCACCTTCAGCCTGGAGAGGCTTCTGCAAACGCGCAAAAGTGCCAGCACCTGGTCGCGCTCGTACACTTTGAGAATGCCCATCTCGTCGGCAAGCCCGGTAATGGCCGCAACCATCTGCAGACAGGATTTGTCCGAGGCGCAATCCACCTCTTCGCCTGCCACATCCTCCGTCTTTTCGGCTTCCTCAACCATCTGCTTCAGGGCCTGACCGAGTATTTTCGTGTTGATCCCGTACCTTGCGTCAATATAGAGAATGCGTTTGTCGTTCATACCCCCCTCCTCTGGACAGGGTTCCATGCTGCGCAATTTGCGCGGGCATTGCAAGAAAAACTCTTGCAAACGCCCATCTCGGCCCTGAGGAAGGGCCCGGGATGCGTGCTGTTTCCCTGACAAAAGCAAAATCCGGGCATTGCTATTTCAGAAAAAGTATGCTCATATCAACTCTTGTCTGAAACACCATTCCGCATGTCGTTCGGGCCAGACCCAGTCTGCCCACGGGAATTTGCCATGGTTGCAAATCCGCCTCACCGACCTGCGATGTTCGTGCGGCCGAAAGCAACCTCATGAGGATGATGCTCCCTGGAGCTAATCCCGGGGATCGCCCCAAGAGCCCTGTGAACACACGATGGTTTCCGACCACTAGCCATTTTCAGCTTTGGCTCTCCTGTCTTTCCTGGGCCTGGGGTGCAACACAGACCTCGATCCTCGCGGACAGGCGGGCTTGGCGGACACCCTGTTTGAAGGAGAAGCAAATGCTCATATCTCCCTGGATGACAGCTGGAGCCATCAGTGTCCAGCCTGATACATCTCTTTCCAGATGTCAGAAGCTCATGAAGGAGCACGGAGTCCGACGTCTTCCCGTAGTCGATGAAAACAACCGTGTTATTGGCATTATCTCCGACCGCGATGTCAAAAGCGCTTCCCCTTCCAAGGCTACCTCGCTTGAAGTGCATGAAATCCAGTACCTTCTTGCCGAAGTGAAGGCCAGGGACATCATGACGCCCAACCCCATCTGCGTGAAGGCCAACGAGAGCATCTCCAAGGTGGCCCTCATCATGCTCGACAAGAAGATCGGAGGCCTGCCCGTGGTGGATGACGGCGATCATCTTGTGGGCATCATCACCGATCAGGATGTGTTCAGGGTGCTTGTGACCATTGGGGGCGCCCGCGAACCCGGCATAGAGCTCACTGTGGAGACAAGCCAGGAGCCCGGTTCCCTTGCCCGCGTCTTTGACATCATCCGCAAGAACAAGGGGCGCATTGTCTCGGTCATGACAGCCTATCTTGACAACGGCAACCGCCACGTGTTCATTCGTCTGCGTCCCTTCGAGAGCGAATCGGCTGGCGCAACCCTGAAGGAAGCTCTCGAGACACAGACTACTCTGCTCGAATGGACTGTGTGCCCAGGCGTGGCAGCCAAGGGCTAAAACTTTTCCTTTCTTTGCCCTTGCCATACGCTTGTCTTTGTGGCAATGTCTACTGAAGAAAATTTCCGGGGCGTTGTGTTTCTGTCAACTTGCCTCGTTTTCAGGCAGTAATGCTCCAACTGCTTGTGCAAATCTCTTTATTTGCACTTTTTGAGAGCTTAAATCAATTGCTTGTCGGAGTCGTTCCGACTGGTGCAACCCCAGGATCAAGAATCCTGCTTTTCATGAAGTCCAAGGAGGACACGCATGGCTGAAGTTCAATTCCAAGGCAAAACATTCGAAGTTGATGAGGACGGCTTCCTTCTCCACTTCGAGGACTGGTGCCCGGAATGGCTCGA
>CALVGM010000061.1 GCA_944327095.1 uncultured Desulfovibrio sp.
CTGGAAATCGTTGTGCTCACGCGCAGGAGCTACCCGGAAAAGGATCTCTTTGCCCACATTCTGGGCTATGTGGCCGAGGCCAACGAAAAGGAGCTGGACAGGGACGAGGAGCTTGCCATGGGCGATCTTGTGGGCAAGGCAGGCCTGGAACTCACCATGGAAAAGCGCCTGCGCGGCAAGAAGGGCCTCTACGACATCGAGGTGGACGCCTCGGGGCACATGGTGGACAGGGTCCTGCGCGAGGAGCCCACAGGCGGAACCAATCTGCACCTGACCATAGACAGGGATCTGCAAAAGGCCTGCTGGGACGCTCTGGGCAGCCAGGCGGGCTCCATTGTGGTCATGGAACCGGACTCCGGCAAGATACGCGCCATGGTCACGGCCCCTGCCTACGACAACAACCTCTTTGCCAAGGGCATTTCCCACCGCGACTGGGACGCATTGCGCACCTCGGAGCGCTTTCCCCTGCAAAACCGCACCATACAGAGTGTCTATCCCCCGGGCTCGGTCTGGAAGCTTGTCATGGCCGCCTGCCTGCTCGAAAACGGCATTTCTCCCAGCGAGACCGTCAACTGTCCGGGCTACGCCAAGCTCGGCAAGCAAATCTTTCGCTGCTGGAAGCACAGTGGCCACGGCAGGCAGAATCTCGAGATGGCCATTTCCAACTCCTGCGATGTCTACTTCTACCTCATGGCTGAACGCATAGGCATCAACACCATCGAGGACTTTGCCAGGGCCAGCGGCTTCGGCTCCCGCACGGACATTGACCTGCCCCACGAAAAATCCGGCCTTGTGCCTTCCAGGGACTGGAAAAAGCGCCGCCACAAGATAGCCTGGACCAGGGGAGACACCTACAATACCTCCATAGGCCAGGGCTACACGCTCATCACGCCCATACAGATTGCCATCTACGTTGCCGGACTGCTCAACGGCGGAGACATCCTGAAGCCGCTCCTTATCGACGACGAGGAGCGCACCGTACGCATGCGCATCCCGGCCAGCAAACAGAACCTGGACTTTGTGGTGAAGGCCATGCAGCGCACTGCCAATGGCGGCACTGCCAGCGTGGTACGCCGCAAGGACGCCATAATGGGCGGCAAGACAGGCACTGCCCAGGTGGTCAAGCTGGGGAAGACCAGGCGCAAGAACAGCGAACTTGCCTGGCGCGAGCGCGATCACGCCTGGATCGCTACCTGGGGCAAGAAGGATGGCAAGACCTACGTAGTCATTGTCATGGTGGAACACGGGGGCGGTGGCTCCTCGGTAGCCGGCCCTGTGGCGGCCAGGGTCTACGACGCACTCTTTGGGCCAAGATAGGGCCAGACAATCGACGAGCACAACAAGCCTGGGCACACGCTGCGCACACAGGCATGCAAGGACATTATCATGGAAATCAAGGGCATCGAAAAAAAGCGCCAGCCCCTGCTGCGCCACCTCAACTGGGCTCTGCTGGTCTGTACCCTGGCGCTCTTTGCCGTAGGCGAGATGAACCTCGTTTCCGCCAGCGGAACCAGAATCGAGTCCGGCCTTACCCTGGCAAGCTTCTATCAGCGGCAGTTTCTCTGGGGCATCCTGGGGCTTTGCTGCATGACCATTACCCTGTCCTTCGACTACCACAGGCTCAATTCCATAGCCTGGCACCTCTATGCGCTCACCCTTGTGCTCCTGGCCCTCGTGCCCCTGATAGGGACAACGGTCTATGGCGCAAAACGCTGGATTTCCCTGGGGGTTTTCAGCATACAGCCGTCGGAGCTGGCCAAGTTCGCAGTGCTTCTGGTGACTGCCAAGCTCATAGCCAACGAAAACGAGACCCTGGGCTGGAAGGTGTTCCTGAAGATACTGCTGGCCGCAGCGCCGCTCATAGCGCTCATTGTCAAGCAGCCCGACCTTGGCACCACCCTCATGCTGCTCTTCATCGTGGCCGGCATGGTGCTCTTCCAGGGGCTCAAGCTGGCAGTACTGCGCGTGTGCTGCCTCATCATCCCCTGTGCCGCTGCCTTCATGTGGTTTGTGGGCATGCACGACTACCAGCGCCAGCGCATCCTGACCTTTCTCAACCCTGAGGCAGACCCGCTCGGGTCAGGCTACCACATCCTGCAGTCGCGCATAGCCATAGGATCCGGCCAGTTCTGGGGCAAGGGCTTTGCGCAGGGCACGCAGTCGCAGCTGCGCTTTCTGCCGGAGCGCCACTCGGACTTTGCGGTGGCTGTCTTTGGCGAGGAATGGGGCTTTGTGGGCTGCCTTGCCCTGGTGACGCTCTTTGCCATCTTCCTGTTCACCATCCTGACCACCATCATCCAGGCCAAAGACCGCTTCGGCAGCCTTCTGTGTGTCGGCGTCTTCTTCTACTTCATTCTCGAAATCACCATCAACATGGGCATGGTTGTGGGCCTCATGCCTGTAGTGGGCATTCCCCTGCCCTTCATAAGCTACGGCGGCTCGGCCACCATCGTGAACTTCATCTTCGTCGGCCTTGTCCTCAACATCTCCATGCGGCGCTATGCCGTGCGCAAATAGCGCGCCTTTTTGGCTCTTCGGGGGTATTTGTGGGTCGGTATCCAATCCCCCGCATTAGCCCTTTTCGCCAAGCACTATTTGAATCTCTGAGGTAGCTGCCACAGTTTGCAGCG
>CALVGM010000062.1 GCA_944327095.1 uncultured Desulfovibrio sp.
CTGGTGTTCAGCTACACGGTGAATGCCGCTGCTGCTCCCGTGGACTGCACAAAGAAAATCGAAAGCTTTGACTTCGTTGTGGACTACTCTGGCTCCATGATGATGAAAAGCGCCGCTGCCAAGAAAGCCAAAATCCTTCTTGCCAAGGACGTCATGCATCGCATCAACGATGCCATCCCCAACCAGACCTTCAACGGCGGCCTGCACACCATTACCCCCAACGGCACCCTGTATGCCCAGGGTCCCTGGGATCGCGCCAGGATGCACACTGCCATCGACAAGCTGAAGGGCAACTTCCCCATCTACGGCCGTCTGACCTACATGGGCGACAGCCTGAACCAGTACGAGTCCTTCCTGAGCAGCATGAAGCGTGACGCAGCCATCATCCTGTTCACCGACGGCGCCAACAACATGGGCGTGGACGTTGTCGAGACTGCCCGCCAGATGTACGCTTCCCAGCGCAACCTGGTGATCCACATCGTGTCCTTCGCCGACACCGAGAAGGGCGAGGCCAACCTGAAGGCCATCGCTGCCATGCACCCCGAAGCCCAGTACGTGAAGGCTGAAGAGCTTGCCAAGGACGACGCTGCTCTCGAGCGCTTTGTTGTCGCCGTCTTCTGCGGCAAGACCGAGTCCGTCATCGTTCTGCGTGGCGTGAACTTTGCCTTTGACTCCTACGAACTCGACGCCAAGGCTCAGGGCATCCTGTCCGAAGCTGCCGAAATCATCAAGAGCCAGCCCGGCAAGAACGTTGTGCTGACCGGCTGGACCGACTCCATCGGCTCCAACGCCTACAACGCCAAGCTTTCCAAGAATCGTGCCAACGCAGTCAAGAAGTACCTGAGCGAACAGGGCGTGCCTGCCAGCCGCATGACCACCGTGGGCAAGGGCAAGTCCTTCAAGTATGACAACAGCAGCGAAGAAGGCCGCTACATGAACCGTCGTACGGAGCTCTCCTTCGACTAGTACGGACTGTACTCCCTTCCTGAACTTGCACAAAAATCCCCGACAGGAGAATCTTCTGCTGTCGGGGTTTTTCTCCATCTTGTCTCTGGAAGATCGCCTTCCATGCCTTCTTCCAGGAAATCGGGCAAGGGACGAAGCGCCGGAGCACCGAAACCGGGCTTCGCCCCACGACACAATCACAGGAGGCAGTGCCAGGCTCCCCTGCACACAGGGGCCGCCGCACTGAAAAAAACACAATGAAAAACATCAAGGCTTGCGCGCTTATGTGCGCCTCTTTGCTTGTCCTGGGCGGCTGCGCAGCGTCAGGCACCAACGGTAGTGAAGGAAGCAAACCTGTAGCGGGACAGAACGTCACGCAAAGCGGTGCCGAGGCCCCGAGCGAGGTACAGGCCAAGCTTGATCAGACAGGGCAGAAGCTCGCTTCCATGGCCAACAGAACAGTGTCCCCCAACAAGAAGAACCCCAAGGTGACCAGGAAGGGCAAGGAGTACGCGGCCTCCTACGTGGAAGTCGATCTCCAGTCCGTGCGTACCACCATACGTCCCGGCCAGTCTTCCAAGGTTCCCTATGTGGGCATCATCGAATACATGGAAAACAGCTATGAATGCCGTGGCACAACAAAAGCCGCAGCAAGGGCACTCAAGAACTGCAAGCCGACCACCTCAAGGCAGGTCAAGGAACTTATCAGCTACGACGGCAAGAAGTGGCAGTACTAGACTAGGGATTGCCTGAACTGGCCCCTCGCAGCCATTTGCGCAGGATAGGCATATCCACGACCGGGGTATGCCGCGAAAAATCCCGCCAAGCCCCATAGGATGGCTGCACTCTTCTGCACAACTTCTCCACGGGCACACCAAATTTCAGGGCGGCAGGACTTCAACTGAAGTTCTGCCGCCCTGTCTTTTTCTGTTCAGGCTTTGCTGCCAGGCAAATCCTTTTGCCTGCGGCAGGCGAAGCTAGGCCTTGTCTGCCCTGTCCTTGAGTGCGCGTACCAGACTTTCTATGCACACTCCCAGAGGCTGGGTCGTGTCGCAGTGAATGTCCGCGTACCTGTTGTAGAGAGCGGAGCGCTCGTTGTAGAGTTCCTCTATGGTCTGCCCCTCGGCTATGACAAGTCCCCTGTCCGGCTTGAGCGCTATGCGTTCCTGAATGACGCGCAAGGGCGCGTCCAGGGAGACTATGGGCCCAAGGGAGCGCAAATGCTGCATGGCTGCATCCCTGTAGACCACAGATCCCCCGGTTGATATCACGGCCCTGCCCATACGCAGGGAACTGACAAAGCGACCTTCGAGATCCAGAAAGTCTTCCCCGGAAATAGCATCGGTGATGGCCTGCAGAGGGGCACCATACGCGGCCTCCATAAGGTTGTCCGTGTCCACAAAGGCGTACCCGAGCCTTGCGGCAAGAGCCTGTCCCAGGGTTGACTTGCCCGAACCGGCCATGCCAATGATGGTGATACAGGGATCCGGGTGTTCAGGGCGTCGGATACAAAGATTTTCTGCCATGTGCAGTGCCTCCATTTTGGGCAATTTTTCCGAACAGCTGCCTTCTTGTCAAGGAGGAACCGGCTTTTTCTGTGCCTGTCCCAAACAGGAGATCGCAAGTCTATCTGTCCGGCATGACATGTATTTTTCGCAAGCAGCCTCTTTCTTGGACTGTATGTCGGACAGGGAGAGGCACACTGGGAAGCGTGTGGCAGCCAGAGAAAGAACGCATGTGACACCTTGACGAAGGTGTTTTTGGCGTGTAAGGGAGTATCTCTTTATTTGGGGGGCTGATCCCCAAAACCCATTTCATGGAACAAATTTCTATTGGGCAAAGGCCTTTTACGGCACTACAATCACTCTGCCCGCAGGAGAATTTCAGATGAAAAGAACATATCAGCCGAGCAAGGTGCGCCGCGCCCGCACTCATGGCTTCCGTGCCCGCATGGCCACCAAGAACGGTCGTGCAGTGCTTGCCCGCCGCCGCGCCAAGGGCCGCAAATCTCTGAGTGCCTAAGCTCGAAGACAGCAGTGCGGGATCTTGCGCCTGCGCACACAACGAGTGCGGCTTCTCGCTGCCGAAGGAAAGTCTGATACGTACCACAGCCGAGTATTCCCAGTGCTACGCAACTGGAACAAGGCTGCATACCAGACATTTCCTTCTTTTTGTTGCACCTCCAGCCGACGGCGACGAGGGGGTCCGCTTGGGGACCGCCGTATCCCGGAAGGTCGGGCATGCGGTGGTCCGCAATCGTATTAAGAGACTTTTGCGGGAGTGCTTCAGACTGAACCTGCGACAGCTCCCGGTAAGGGCCCGCATTGTGGTCGTGGCAAAGGCGTCTGCCGGCACTGCCGGGCTCGGGCTTGGCAATGTCACAGACGAATTGCTCCGCACCCTTTCCAGGCACTTTCAGCTCCGGCGTGCTGGGGAGTGAAAGATGCACCTTTTGCGCAAGATTGCCGTCATCCCCATTCGCATCTACCAGATCTTTCTCTCACCGGTCCTGCCCAATTCCTGCCGCTTCCTTCCCACATGTTCTGCATATGCCGTAGAGGCCATCATGACACACGGCATACTGCGCGGCAGCTGGCTTGCACTGCGGCGTCTTTCGCGCTGTCACCCCTGGGGTGGTTCCGGCTATGATCCCGTCCCCCCGCCACGCAGCAAAAATCCCCGCTAGTCCGAATCAAGGTATGTCCCATGCAAGATGGTAAAAATCTCATATTGGCCATAGTTCTCTGTCTGCTCGTTGTAGTGGGCTGGTCCTATCTGGGAGAAAAAATGGGCTGGGCGCCCAAGCCCGCTCCGGTCGAACAGACACAGAATCAGGAGGCGGCAGCCCAGGCACAGGCTCAGGCCCAGGCCCAGCAGACACCCCAGGTTCCCGCTGCCCCCCTGCCTGTCTTCACCGAATCCGCAGGGCGCGACATGACCATTGTTACCCCCCTGTACACGGCAAGGCTCTATACCGGCGGGGGCATCCTGCGCTCCTTCGAGCTGGCCAACTACCGCACAAAGGTGGCAGCCGATTCTCCCAAGGTCAACCTCATCAACGAAACCACTGCCGCCATGGCGCCCATGGGACTGCTGATCAACGGACAGCCCACCTGGAGCGTGGGCAAGTGGCAGTGCGAGGAGACAGGGGACATTACCGTAGCCGAAGGCACGAAAAAGACCATTCGTCTTATCGGTATGGTCGGCGATCTGCGCGTTGTGCGCGAACTTACCTTTGACGCCTCTAGCTACGCCATCAGGGAAAACGTGCATGTGACACCTGTGGGGACACAGGCTCTGTCCGTGCGCCTTGGCTACACGGCCGGCGCGGACGCGAGCAACTCCCATGGCGATCGCTATGACGCCATGCGGGTTGGCTGGGACGAGGCCGGCAGCCTCGAAGAGGAAAGCAGCGCCGAAAAGCTGGCCACTGGCGTAGCCAGAACCGGCACCATCTACTGGGCCGGCGCCATGAGCACCTACTTTTTCAACGGCGTGCTGCCCGCAAAGCCCGAAAACGTGACCTTCAAGGGCGTGCTGCAGAACCAGGTCTACCGCGTTGCGCTCGAGCTTGAGCCCTTCAACGCGATCCCTGGCCAGGAAAGCGTCGCCTCCACCACCTACTGGATGGGCCCCAAGGACCGCCACCTCATGGCTCCGGTCAGCGAGGAGCTCACCAAGTGCATCGACCTTGGCATGTTCAGCCTCATTGCCAAGGGTCTTCTGTGGATCCTCAACTTCTTCTACGGCTACGTGCACAACTGGGGCGTGGCCATTATCCTGCTGACCATTGTCATCAAGATCATTTTCTGGCCCCTTACTGCCAAGAGCTACTCTTCCATGGAGAAGATGAAGCGCCTGGCCCCCATGATGCAGCAGATCCGCGAAAAGCATAAGGGCGACAAGGAAGCCACCAACAAGGAAGTGATGGCACTGTACAAGACCTACGGTGTCAATCCTGCCAGCGGCTGCATCCCGATTCTCATCCAGATGCCCGTCTTCCTGGGCCTCTACCAGGCTCTGCTGACAGCCATCGAGCTGCGCCATGCGCCCCTGCTGGCCACCCTGCCCGGCACGGACATTGTCTGGCTGGCCGACCTTTCCTCCAAGGATCCCCTGTACATAACGCCCATTGTCATGGGCCTGTCCATGTTCATCCAGCAGCGTCTTTCCCCGCCGGCCACAGACTCGCGCCAGCAGAAGATCATGATGCTGCTGCCCGTTGTCTTTACCTTCCTCTTCCTGGCCTTCCCCTCCGGCCTTGTTGTCTACTGGCTTGTCAACAACATCATCTCCATTGGCCAGCAGCGCTGGATGATGCACAAGATGGGCACAGACAAGAAGACCCCCGGCAAGAAGGACAAGGGCTCCAGGGGCCAGCAGGGCAAGTCCGCGCCTGCCAAGGCCGTGCCTGCCCGGTCCGCAGCTTCCAAGCCCGCAGCGGCAGCACCCGCCGGCAAGGACGCCTAGCCTGGAACCCGGCATGGAGACTGCAACCGAGGACGGATTCAGGGAGTTTTTGGGAAAGAATCTCGACGCTGCCATCGAGGACGCCTGCCAGTACTTCAACGCCGGCCGGGAACGGCTGGAAATAGAGATACTGCAGGACGCGAGGAGCGGCATATTTGGCATAGTCGGCGCCCGCAAGGCCAGGATTCGCGCCCGGCGGGCCCGACTGCGCGATGCCGTGCAAAGCGTGCTCGGCTCCCTTTCCAGACATGGAGAGCTTTCGCGACCGACAGACCGGACAAAGGCCTTGTCCAGGGCTGATCGCGAAGGCTCCTGTACAAAAAGGGCCAAGGAAGCGGACAGGCCGTGCAGCGCTAAAAACAGCCTTCACGCTTCCCCGGATGGCTGCGAGGACGCCCTGCCCAGCAGGCCCCTGCGGGAAGAGGACACAGCTGCCGCGCTGGAAGAAACCGAAAGGACACTGCGCAGGCTGCTTGCTCCGCTTGCGGATGAAAGGCCACAGCTGGATCTGCTCTGCGAGCATGGAGAAATCCTTGCCCGCGTGTCCGGTATCTCCGATCCCTTCCCCATAATCGGCCGCGACGGTCTTGTGCTTGGCGCCCTGCAGCATCTGGCAAGCCGCCTGGTCTCGCGCAGGATGAAGGCCGGCGTGAGCATACGCATGGACGTCGGAGACTATCGCACAAGGCAGGAGGAGAAGCTGAAGGAACTGGCCCTGGCCCTGGCCCAAAAGGTCTGTGACAGCGGGAAACCCCTCTCCACCAGGCCATTGAGTTCCGAACAGCGGCGCATTGTGCACATGGCTCTCAGGGAACAGAAGGACATTCAGACGCGCAGCGCTGGCCAGGGCGCCATGAAGCGCGTGATCATACTGAAAAGAAAGCCCCATCAGCAGGAGAACCCCTCTCTGTCATGACAGCAGCAACATTCTCCACCCAGACGCAGGGAACCATTGTCGCCCAGGCCACGGCCAGGGGCAGCGGCGCCATTGCGATTGTCCGTATTTCAGGCCCAATGGCAAGAAAGCTCTTGGGCCTGCTTTTTACGCCATCCCAGGCGTCGTTCAGGGATTTTGTCCCCTGGAAGGTCTACCACGGCACAATACACGACCTGAACGACACAAGAATAGACGATGTGCTCTGCTTCTACATGCCGGGACCAAGGACGTACACGGGCGAGGACTGCGCGGAAATACACTGCCATGGCGGACAGGTCATAGTGTCTGCCATCATCGAGGCCCTGCTTGCTGCAGGAGCCTTCCCTGCGCGACGCGGCGAGTTTACCCGCAGGGCCTTTCTCAACGGACGCATGGATCTGAGCCAGGCCGAGGCTGTGGCAGAAATGATCGCCGCGCCCAGCAAGACTGCCCTCGGGCAGTCCCTGCGCAGGCTGAGCGGCGAACTTGGCCGCAGGGTGGGACGCGTGCGCGAGGAACTCGACTGGGTGCGCATGAACATGAGCCTTGCCGTGGATTTCCCAGAGGACGAGGTGGAAATTCTGGACAGAAAGTCCTTCCTTGCCCACGTGCTCTCCGCGAACAAGGCCCTGCAGGAGCTCTTGCGAGGGGTCGCCCGCGCAAGGGTCTACGCCAACGGGGCAAGGGTTGTGCTGGCCGGTTCTGTCAATGCCGGCAAATCCAGCCTCATGAATGCGCTGCTTGGCAAAAACCGTGCGCTGGTCACGGACGTGCCCGGCACAACCAGGGACTTTCTGGAAGAAGGCCTTCTTTTGGGCGATCTGCCCGTGCGCCTGGTGGACACGGCAGGTGTGCGCGAAAGCAGCGACAAGGTCGAATCTCTGGGCATAGAGCGCTCAAGGCAGCAAATCGAGGAAGCGGATCTGCTTGTGATAGTGGTAGATGGCGCAGCCATTGGTCAGCAGGGAATATACGAAACCACATGCCCGGACGAGGTTGCTGCTCATCTTTTGCAGGACGCACCCCCTGCCACGCTTCTTGTCTGGAACAAGGCCGACATCTGCCTTCCCGAAGCCAAGGGCAGCGTTCCCGCATGGTGCAAATCCCCGCACGGACAGGTGGACTTTGTCTGTGTCTCGGCCCTCACAGGCCATAATCTCGATCTGGCATGCGACAGGATGGCGCACCTCATTCTTGACAATCTGCCTGGCGAGGAAAGCGGTCTGGCCCCCAATGACAGACAGGCCCATGCCCTGCGCAATGCCTGCAGGGAACTTGATGTCCTGGCCCGTGACATTGAGGCCGGACAGCTGTATGATCTTCTGTCGGTACATTTGGACATGTGCTGCTCTTTTCTGGATGATGTCATTGGCGTGGGAACGCCCCAGGATGTGCTCAATCACGTCTTTGAAAGCTTCTGCATAGGCAAGTAGCCTTCCATCTGAAGTCCGCCCGGCCATCCGCCGGCGAGAAGAGCCGCACACTGGGGGCCTTCATGGAACTTGATGAAAATATGCGCAGGAAGCTGACAAGCGAAGAGATCAACGAGCTGCCCCTTGTGCATTATGGAGGCCCTGTTTCCATCATCCGCAACCAGATGCTGCTGGACCTTGCCCTGCCGGCGCTGAAGGAGGAACCGGTGCTGGGCTTTGACACCGAATCGCGGCCCAGCTTTCGCAAGGGTGTTACCCACTACCCCTCCCTCATTCAGCTGGCAACGGCAAAATGCGTGTACATCATCCAGCTCAAGCATCTCCCGCTCAACAGGGAGATCACGGACCTGCTCTCCTCGCCGAACCAGATCAAGGCGGGTGTGGGCATAGGCGAGGACATGCGCGAACTGGGCCACCTTCTGTCCTTCACACCCCAGGGCCATGTGGACCTTGCCAGCATAGCGGAAAAAAACAATATCAGCAGCAGGGGCCTGCGTTCGCTTGCTGCCAGCCTTTTCGGGGAACGGATTTCCAAGGGCCCGCAGTGCTCCAACTGGAGCCTGCCCAATCTGAGTGTTCGCCAGGTCATCTACGCTGCCACAGACGCCTGGATGGGCAGGCGCATCTTCCTGCGCATGCGCGAACTTGGCCTCAAGGGATTGCCAGAGAGGTGCCAACTTGACTGACGACAAGCCCCACCCTGCTGGGACCGAGCGCCCGCCGGTATTCTTCAGCGGCGGCACAGCCCTGAAAAGGCTGAGCGCGACCTTTGCCGCCCAGGGCTGCCACACTGTCCACCTTGTCACAACCTTCGACTCTGGCGGCTCCACTGCCAGGCTGCGGGCAGCCTTTGCCATGCCTGCCCTGGGCGATCTGCGCAACCGCCTGCTTGCCCTCGCGGATCCGTGCCCAGACAACAGGGAGCTTGTGCGCTGCATGGATACACGCCTTCCGGAAAGCGGGGATCCACAGGTTCTGCGTCAGACGCTCGTTGCCATGGGCAGCGAGGATCACCCTGTCTGGCAGGGCATTAACGCGACCCGGGCCAAATGCCTGCAGCAGTGCCTGGCAAGCTTTCTGGCAGCCATGCCGGCCGGCTTTGACGCCAGAAAGGCAAGTCTCGGCAATCTCTGCATGGCAGGCAAGTATCTGCAGGAACACCGCTCGCTCAATGCCGTCATGGGGCTCTTTTCCCGCCTGCTGCACGTGCACGGCGAGGTTTTGCCCATTGTGGAGGAGAGCCTGCATCTGGCCGCAAGGTTGTGCGACGGCACAGTGTGCGTAGGGCAGCACCATTTCAAGGACTTTTCCACTCCCATACTCGAGTGCTTCCTCACTGTGAACGAGCCGGACAGGGGCAGGGAAGAGCCCGCAGTGTGCAGACCAAGGGCTTCGTCGACCGCCCTGGCAAGGCTGCGACAGGCAGGCCTTGTCTGCTACCCCATGGGCAGCTTCTTTTCGAGCGTGGTGGCCAACCTGCTTGCGGACGACGTGGGCAAGGTCGTGGCAGCGCTTTCCTGCCCCAAGGTCTTCATCCCCAATACAGGCCACGATCACGAGCTCATGGGGCACACCCTGCGCGACGAAATGCGCATCCTTGTGCAGACCATGCTGGGCTTGCCCTGCAATGAGACAGACGATGCCTGGAAGGACAGGGCCAGGCTTTTCCTCACCCACATGGTGGTGGACACGCACAACGGTCGCTATCCTGGCAGCGTGGAGCTTGCCCTGGAACTTGCGCGCGAGACAGGGATACACGTTCTCGATCTGCCCCTGGTCAACGAGGACGGACAACACCACAATCCCCAAAGACTCGCCGCAGTGCTGCGACAGCTGACGGAAGCAGACCATGCCTGACGCATGCTACACAATCTGCGCGCAACAGGCCGGGGACAGGCTCGATCACTGTCTTGCCGAGCTCTGCGGTCTTTCCCTGCGGGCCTGCAGAAGACTTGTCG
>CALVGM010000063.1 GCA_944327095.1 uncultured Desulfovibrio sp.
GAAATCAGAATCTCAAAGTTCTCTTCCCATTCGCTATTCACTTGTCAATGAACCAGAACTTGCCGCTGTTTCAAGCGGCGTCGGCTTTTATGCCGTTTTCCTCATCGGCTGTCAAGAACTTTTTTTCATTTCGCGATTTTTTTTTCGCGGAAGAATTTGTCCTTCTCAGTCGCGGGAAAGTTCCTTATAGGCTTTTCGGTTTTCCTCTGTCAAGCATTTTTTTGAACCTTTTTTCAAGACTCGCAAAAAGTGCTTTCCAGACTGGCCCGAGGGCCTGCCCCAAACGAAGCCGTCATGGACGTTTTCATTTGGCGCGAGGGAGGCTTCTACGCTTGTGGCATGGCTCTGTCAACAAAAATCCGCACTTTTGGCAAAAAATATTGCCGGCAGGGCTCGCACCCTGCCGGCAATATATTGTTATTATTATATAATTTTACTTTTGAAGTCCTGTTCGTCTAGCGCATCACCACCAGGCGCTGCCCCACATGGATATCCTGGCCTCTCAGATTGTTCCAGCGCTTCAAGTCATCCACGCTGACATTGAGCTTGCGGGAAATCTGCCACAGATTGTCTCTGGGCTGGACCTGATAGGTATTCATCCCTCTTCTGGAGGAACCGGCCTGTGCCACAGTGGTTGTCCTGCCCGGTATGGAAAGGGTTTGCCCAGCGTGTATGGTGTGGGCGTCACGCAAATTGTTGGCTGCAAGGATAGCCTGCACAGAGGTATTGTACCTGCGGGCCACCCTGGTGAGCGTGTCGCCAGGACGCAATGTGTAGGTGCCAGACCTGCCCTGCACGCGCGCTGCCACCCTGGGCTTGTCCGAAGACGCAGCCGAGGCCAGCATGGTTCCGGATACCTGCACCGGATTTCTCACGTAGGCCATGGCCATGGCGCTCCTTGATTGCGGCACATAGGCATTGGTGCGCTGGCTTGCGTGACTCACATTCTTCTTGAAATGGGGATTGTAGGTCTTGAATTCGCCCCAGGACATGCCACATGCGCTGGCCATGGCCTTGAGATTTGTGCGCGGACTCAGGCGAACCCTGGCAACCTGGTCTGCTCCTTCGGGATAAATGGGATCAAAGCCCAGCTGGGGAAGATTTTCCATAATGGAGGTCACGGCCAGAAAACGCGGCACATACTGCAGGGTCTCGGGCTTCAGTCTGGTGTCCTCGTCCAGCTCTCCGTTCTTGCGCATGACTCCGAAGAAGGTTCTCTCTCCGGCAGCCTTGCAGGCACGGGTCATCTTGCCTTCCCCTGCGTTGTAGGCTGCTATGGCCGTGGGCCAGTCGCCAAAGTCGTCGTGCAGCTTCTTCAGATACTGGGCCGCGGCGTGGGTCGCGTGGTAGATATCCAGGCGCTCGTCCTGCCACTTGTCCTGGGCAAGGCCGAACTTCATGCCCGTGTAGGGCATGAACTGCCAGGCTCCGGCAGCGCCTGCGCGGGATCTGGCCCGCGGGTTGTACCCGCTTTCCACCATGGCAAGATAGGCCAGCTCCTCGGGCATATTGTAGGAACGAAAGACGCTCTTTGCATAGGCAAGATAGGGTTCGGCTCTTTTCGAGGTTACTTCCATGGTCTTGCGGCCGCCGCGCAGGTAGTACTTTTCCTGCTGTTCAACCACGTTGTCCGCGTAGGAAGGAACCTGGCGAGCTATCCTGCCCTTGTTCTGGGCAAGGGCTTCCCTTTCGCTGCTGGTAAGGGGCGCGCCCTTCACGTCGAGAGAAAGCCCTCCGGACGCGTCAAGACCGGCCTGTTTCGAGGAACACCCCGCACACAGAACGGTTGCAAGAACGCAGAGAAGCAGTACTCTGAACAATGTTGCCCTGGAAGTATTCGCAGTGGTCATGTCGCACCCGGGAAAATCCGCTCTTCTTGCCTAAAGAAATTGCTTCAGCTAAAAAGCGCAAGAGAAACAACTTCTTCGGAGACTGTCATGGAAGCTAGAATGGAAACCAGAGACACTGTCCTTCTCCCCGGACTCAAGCCTGTGCTCGAACTATTGAGAGAATCGCCCAATCGCGTGGACAGCGTTGCCTGCCGCAAGGGAAGCCGCTCTCCGGAATTTTCCGAAATCCAGGACTTGTGCAGAAAAAATCACATTCACTACACGCTGGTGGAAAACTCCGCACTGGACAGGCTCTGCCGCAGTGGCAATGCCCCAGCTCATCATCAGGGTGTGGTCGCCAGATTGTCCTGTGCTCCCACAGTCTCGCTGGACAGGCTTCTCGAAGACGCCCTGCAGGCTCCCTTCCCCCTTGTGATTGCCCTGGACCAGGTCAAGGACCCGGGGAATGTGGGAACGCTTGCCAGAACCATGTACGCTCTTGGCGCTGCCGGTCTGCTTCTTCCCGAGCACAATTCAGCTTTTCTTGGCCCCGCTGCCTTACGGTCCTCGGCTGGAGCTCTTGGCCGCCTGCCCGTGTCCCGCGCCGTGAACCTCGCCCGGGCTCTGGATGAGGCCGAGGAAAGGGGCTTTACCATTTACGGCACAGGCCAGTTCGGCTCTGCTCCTGTACAAAACCCCTATCTGGAGGGGCTGAGGCTGCCCGCTGTCATTGTTCTCGGCAGTGAGGAAAAGGGACTGCGGCCGGGCGTTGCGAAAAGGTGCTCGATGTGGCTGAAGATACCCTTCAGCCGTGCCTGCGATTCCCTCAATGTGGCTCAGGCAGGAGGTATTCTCCTTGCCCTGGCGCAGGCGCACAACGCCCTTTCAACTCCCTTATCGCCAGCTCGGGACAAATCTTAGGGTCTCGCACACGCTTTTTTCACATCTGACCAGGGATCTGCCACATGCTGTTCCAAGACATGCAACGTTTCGAGGCCAGAGCCTTTCTCTGCCTGGTTCTTCTGGCCACTGCTCTCTTCTTTTGGCTGGTGCTGCCCTTCTTCAACGTCCTTCTGTGGGCCGTTGTCATCACGGCAGTGTTCACGCCCATACAGCGTACCCTCACGGTCCGCTACCACCTTGGTCCCAACCTCGCAGCCCTGCTCACAGTGCTTCTGGCCCTCTTTCTCATCATCCTGCCCCTGGCCTGGATACTCTACACAGGCACAAAGGAGGCCCTGCTTCTCTACAGCCAGATTTCCGAGAACCCGGAGCTGTTGCGCAACCTGCTGGACAGGCTGCACAAGTCCTTCCCTGCCATACAGGAGTTTCTGGCCCGCTTTGGCTACGACATGACCCAGCTCTCCTCGGACCTGTCCGCGCTGGTAGTCTCCGTGGGCGGCTCCCTTGCCAAGTACACCATGGCCTTTGGGGGAGGCGCTGCCAACTTCGTGACCAATCTGGCCATCTGCCTCTACGTGGCCTTCTTCTTTGTGCGCGACAGCAAGAGCCTCAGCGCCATGTTCGTGCGTGTCATGCCCTTTGGCGATCACAGGGAAAAGCTCCTCATGAGCAAGTTTGCCGGTGTCATGCGGGCAACTGTCAAGGGAAGCCTGCTGGTGGCCATGGCCCAGGGAGCCCTTGGCGGACTCATCTTCTGGATTCTGGACATCCGGGCCGCAGTGCTCTGGGGCGTGGCCATGGCCATTCTCTCCCTGATTCCCGTTGTGGGCGCTGCCCTCATCTGGCTGCCCACAGCCCTCTACCTGCTGGCCACAGGCTCCTATGTGGACGGTCTTGTGCTCATAGCCTACGGGGGCGGAGTCATTGGCCTTGCGGACAATGTGCTGCGTCCCATCCTGGTTCGCCGCGACACCAGAATGCCCGACTACCTCATTCTGCTCTCCACCCTGAGCGGCTTCACGCTCTTCGGCATGGACGGCTTTGTGACTGGTCCCCTGCTCGCAGCCATCTTCATTACGGTCTGGCAAATCTTCGCGGACGAGACCACTGGCGAAACAGTGCAGGCTACCCTTGCCCAGGCAAAAGTTCCGGACAAAACCTGGGCCGGTCCGCAAGAAGCCCTTGCACCAAATGCCGCTGTCCCGCGCAGGACAAGGACGCGGCTCATGCCTGCTGGCAGAATCACAGGCAGACGGCTGGCAAAACTGCACGCGCAGCCAGGCGAGAGAGCCTGACCAGTCCCCCACAAATACTCAAAAGGCCCCTGCTCTTCGGGGGCCTTTTTGCTGCCTCACGCTCTCCATACGTGGCTATCCATACCTCGCCACCCATGCGCTTTGCATGCGAAATGCGGACAACTCCCCAGGTAGGCCATGCCCCCTAGTGTGGAACTCCCTTGCCCTGGCTACTGGCGCAGGAGCCTTTGTATGTCCCTGTCGTTGCCAAGGACCAGAATCCTCTCGTCTTCCCTGAAGCAGTGATCCGGCCCCGGCATGGGCTCAAGTTCTTCCCCACGGGCCCCGCGCCTGATGCCAAGCACATTCACATGGTAGCGCTGCCGCACAGCCAGCTCCATTATGGTCTTGCCCAGCCATTCCGCAGGTATGGCTATTTCGTAGATGG
This sequence comes from uncultured Desulfovibrio sp., assembly GCA_944327095.1. Taxonomy (GTDB): domain Bacteria; phylum Desulfobacterota; class Desulfovibrionia; order Desulfovibrionales; family Desulfovibrionaceae; genus Desulfovibrio. The sequence continues at coordinate 4,416 of CALVGM010000063.1, forward strand.
AGTATTCCGGAGACAGCTTCACGTAATCGAAGATGTGATCACTGCTGTAGCGCATGGCTGCCCAATCGGCAGTCTGGCGCTCCGGGTAGATGACATCGTCCGCGCCGTTGCGCAGCAAAAACTTGGCCTGCACCTCGCGCGAGGCTCTGGAAAGGACAAATCTGGCGCCGTGTTCCTTGAGCAGGGAAGTGGTCTCGAGGGAGCTCTGAAAGTCGTCGCCTATGGCCACCACGCACAGATCGAAGTCTGCCACGCCCAGGGAGCGTATGAAGGATTCGCTGGTGGCGTCGGCTATCTGGGCGCTGGTGACAAAGTCCAGCGCCTCGTTCACTCGCTGCTCGTTGTTGTCTATGGCCAGCACGTCGTGGTTCAGCTCGCGCAGCTTTCTGGCCATCCGGCAGCCAAAGCGCCCAAGACCTATCAACAAGACGGATTTCATGTTCTCTCCCCACCCTTGGGTGTTTTCCCGATCCTAGCCAACGGCCACCTCTTCTGCCGGGTAGCGGAACTCGTCCTGGCGAATGCCTGCCGAGACGGCAAAAACAACCGTGAGGCTGCCGACTCTGCCAAAGTACATGAGCAGAATCAGAACTGCCCTGGACGCATCGGAAAGCTCCGGCGTCACCCCCAGGGTCAGCCCCACTGTGGCGATGGCCGAAGCCGCCTCGAAAAAGGCGCTCATGAGCGGCAGGTCATCCAGACAGCAGAGAAGCATGCCCCCCGCAAGGTACAGCAGCACAAAGAACATGAAGATGCCAGCTGCCCTGCGCAGGGTAATTTCGCTGATCCTGCGGTCAAAGCCCCGCACATCGCGCCTGTGCAAGAAGATGGCTATGAGCCCCAGAAACAGGACTGCCAGGGTAGTCACCTTGAAGCCGCCCCCGGTGGAGCCGGGCGCAGCCCCAACCAGCATGAGCAATATGGTCACAAGCTGGCTCAAGGGGCTCAGGGCCGTGAGATCCACGCTGTTGAAGCCTGCTGTTCTCGGGCTCACAGCCTGAAAGAAGGAGGTCAGCGCAGCCTCCGGGCTGGACATGTGCCAGCGTGCGGAGGAAAACTCCAGGCAGTAGAAGTAGCAAAAGCCCGTCCCAATCAGCACAGCGCTGGAAAGCAGCACAAGCTTGCTCTGCAGATGGTACTTTCTGAAGCGAAGGCCGTGGCTGCGCACATCGTCGAGCGTCAGAAAGCCAATGCCCCCGCTTATGATAAGCCCGGCAACGACCAGGCAGACCAAGGGATCCGCGGTGTAGGCTGTCAGGGAGGCATAGGCCTGCCTGGCGCCCATGAGGTCAAAGCCTGCGTTGCAAAAGGCGGACACGGCGTGAAAGAGAGCCATCCACAGGCCCTGTCCAAGGCCCATTTCCGGGCAGAAGCGCAGAGCCAGCAGGGCTGCCCCTGCCAGTTCCACGCACAGCACAATGCGGCAGATGAAGCCTGTGGTGCGCACAATGCCGGCAAGCTGCGGAGCGGAAATGGATTCCTGCATGACCCAGCGCAGGCGAAAGCCTATCTTCTGCCCTGTCAGGACAGCCACGGCTATGGCCATGGTCACAACGCCAAGCCCGCCAATCTGTATGAGCAGAAGAATGATGGCCTGGCCCAGCAAGGACCAGTACTGCACTGTGTCGTGCACCACCAGGCCTGTCACAGTGATGGCTGACGTGGCTGTGAACAGCGCGTCGCCAAGGCTCGCCCCCAGGCCGTCGCGGGTGGTCCAGGGAAGCATGAGCAGGCCTGTGCCGCAGAGAATGAGTCCCAGGTACCCCAGGATGATGATTTGCGAGGGGCTTATGCGGTCTCTTTTGCCAAAGGCCATGGAGGCTCCTGCGTTCTTCGGATTCCTTGTTTCCGTCTAGGCAGACGGGCATGGCTTGGGACACTCCGCTGCCGGAGCTGTCTAGTCGAACTGGACAGGAAGGCGCTTAAGGCCCTCGTGCCGAATTCTTGCCTGCACAGTGGGTCCCTGCTCGTAGAGCCAGGGATCGTTGCTGTCGGAAAGTCCCTGCTCCACCAGCTCGTCCGCCAGACGCTGGCAGATGTCTTCGATGAGGGCCGCATAGTCCGCAGACGTGTTTTCCAGAGGCGTCAGGCAGCTGAGCTGCTCAAGGGACGCGCCCACACCCTCGGCAAGGGGACTGCCTATCCTGGCAAGACCTGCGTGCGCCCATTTGTAGAAGGGCATGTACCTCTTGTTAAGAAGATAGAGCAGACTGATGACAGCTTCCGTAAAGCGCGCGCAGCAGATGCTCACGGACGTGTAGGCATGTCGGGCCATCATGCGGGGCAGGTTGTACTGGCCTGCCTGGGCTGCCGCAACACAGCGCGCGGCAATCTTTTTCAGACGCAGATCCTCGGGGTAGAAGCGCAAAAGGTCTTCCCGTATGGCAGAAAATCTGCCCAGGGGATCGCAAAACACCTCGCCGTTGGTGGCAACAGCCAGGTAGTGCTCTGGTATGGCACGCCACTCACCAAGGGTCTGCGGGCAGCCAGGGACGTTGAGAAAGCGCCTGTAAAACCCCTCCACAGGAAGAGGGCCCACGCGGCCCATGCGGTCCTCTGGCTTCATGCGCGTCCCAAAGCCCTCAAAGCTTTCCGGAAGCATGGCAAGCGCCCGCTCCAGGCGCTCCCCGTTGGCAGCCAGGACATCCTCGGGCAGCCACAGACAAAAGGCCGGGCCCCAGTCGTGATCCCTGGAGATGTCGTCGTCAAAGCCGAAGCATTCGGAGCCCTCGCCCACCAGGCCCACCGCTATCCGGTCTTCGAGATCCGGCAGTTCGCGGGCTATGAGCTCTCTGCCGCACTCCTCATAGAATTTTCTGGCAAGATCAAGTCCGTGCACTGTACTCATGTATGGCTACCTCGCTTGTGCGCCGCCTTTTTTGGCATTGCTTGGGAAGTGACAAAGGCGTAGCAAAGAACAAAAATATCCCTGTGGCCCGGTCGTGCGGGAAAAACAGGAAGGAGAACACTATGGAAGCGTCAAGGGAACATGCCCCTGCAGGAGATCCTGCCGTCAGGGACCTTATTGAGCGCATTGTGCGCAGGGAATGGGATCTGTTCCAGCAGGTGAACAACGTGGGAGGCCGCGCGGACTGCCAGGACAGCCCCAAGACCTTTGCCATCATGCGCACAAGCCAGTTCGCCAACTGGCCTGTCGACGCACTGGAAGACTACGACAGGGATCTCGACAGGGCCGTGGCCGAAGGCAGAAATCCCCTTGCGGAAAAGTACGGCTACATGATGCGCCGCACCCACCCTTCGGAATTCGCGGCCATTCGCGACCAGCTGCCAGCCATCTCCCCCGAAAAGGAGCGCCTTGCGCGCAGCATTGTGGACATACAGGTGGGCTGGGAAGCAGAATGCGACAAGCTCTACCCCCATGTGCGGGCAACAGGCCGTCCCCTGCGCTCAAGCGAGGACTACCGTGGCACATCCTTCGAGACCTACCTTGAAGGCGAGCTTTGCACCTACGGGGAGCAGACCCTGCAGGCCCTGTATCGCCATGTACACGAGGCCCAAGAGCGGGGAGAAAACCTCGCGATCAGCAATCTCGACGACATGGTCAGGGCCTACGGCTACGCTTCTGCCCAGGCTCTGGAAGACGAGCGGGCAAAAAGGTCCGCTTCCCGGGGCTAGTCATTCCCAGGGCTAGTCCTTCTTGGGAGGGCGAGGCCCAAAGATGTCCGTGCCCACGCGCACAATGGTTGCGCCCTCCAGCACAGCCCACTCGAAGTCTCCGGACATGCCCATGGAAAGCTCCGGCAGGGCTCGGCCCGTGTAGCCGCGCAGCTCCTCGGCCAGGGAACGCAGCCTGGCAAAATAGGGTCGCGCTCCCTCGCCCGCGTCAAACACAGGCGGGATGCACATGAGGCCCTGCAGGTCGAGGTGCGGGCACTCCTGCGCCACATGATCGCACAGCTCGTGCAGATCCGCCGCATCTATGCCGCTCTTCTGGCTCTCGTTTCCCACGTTCACCTCGATGAGGACTTTCTGGATGGCGTCCTGCTCGGCAAGCCTTCTTTCCATGGCCAGGGCCAGCTTGACCGAGTCCAGGGTGTGGATGAGAGCAAAGTGGCCGGCAACAAGCGGGGCCTTGCGGCTCTGCACGTGGCCTATCATGTGCCAGGAAATATTTCGGACACCCATCGAGGCCAGCTCCTCACGCTTTTCGAGGGCTTCCTGCACGTAGTTTTCGCCAAAGTCTACCTGGCCCAGGGCTGCGACCTCGGCCACCATGGCCGCAGGGTGCAGCTTGGAAACCGCGATGAGGCGTACCTCGTCCCGTTTCCTGCCGGCCCCTGTCACGGCCCTATCCAGACGTTCGAGCACAGACTCGTAGCGTTCCTTCAGTGTTTTTTCCTCAGCGTCCATAGCACACCTCCGCGGCGATCAGCTGCGGCTGTCGAACCCGTCGCCCCCGTCCAGGGGTATGCCCAGGTTTTCCAGCTCAACCTCGCCGATGAAGTTCAAATCCTCGCTCCAGTGTTCGCGCACCTTGACCCAAAGTTCCAGGTGCACCTTGCTGCCCAAAAGCTGCTGTATGTCCTGCCTGGCCTCGGTGCCTATCTTCTTGATCATGCTGCCCTGTTTGCCAATGACCATGGCCTTGTGCATGGGGCGGCTCACGTAGATGGTCGCGTAGATGAGCGTCTGGCCTGTTTCCGTGTTCTCGTCCCACTTTTCGATGGTCACTGCCGTGCCGTAGGGCACTTCCTCGCGCAAGTGCAGGAAAAGCTTTTCGCGGATGAGCGCCGAGGCGGTGAAGCGCACAGGCAGGGTCGAAACCGGATCCTCAGGGAAAAGCGGGCCGCGTCCGGGCAGCTTGTCCCGCAAAACCTGCTTGAGCCCCTCGACGCCGTCCTTGTTCAGGGCCGAGAGGGGATAGATTTCGGCCTCTGGCCACAGCTCGTTCAGCCTGGTCAGCAGGGGCAGCATGCGGCTCTTGTCGGCAAAAAGGTCGACCTTGTTGAACACAACCACTATGGGCCTGGTCTCGCCGCGCAGGGCCTCTATGATGGGCTCCATGTCCCTGTCGAGGTACTCCGGGTGCAGGATGTAGTTGTGGGCGTCGAGCACTGGCATGATGACTTCGGCCTGACGCAGGCTCTGCCACACTGCCTGCAGCATGGTCTTGCTGAGCTGCCCCCTGCCCTGGGAAAGGCCCGGCGTGTCCATGAAGACGATCTGCAGATCCTTTTCCGAAAGGATGCCCACGATCTGGTTGCGCGTGGTCTGGGGCTTGGGGGTCACAATGGTGACCTTCTGTTCTATGAGGGTATTGAGCAGGGTGGACTTGCCTGCGTTGGGCGGGCCCATGATGGCCACCCAGCCGCAGCGATGGGTAGACGAACTCACTTTTGGTTCTCCTTGAAATTGCTGTATATGTTCAAACTGATTGTTGGCTTGCCCCAAACATTTTGGGCCAGGCGCGGGACAGGCTAGGCCACGCCCTGCCCCCTTGCCCACTCGTCGGGATAGAGGTCCGCAATGCGCGCGTAGTAGTCCTGGAAAGTGCCCTCACAAATGGCAGCGCGGGCATTGCGCACGAGTTTGAGAAAATAGGTGAGATTGTGCAGGGAATTGAGCCGAAAGCTCAACAGTTCCTTGCTGACATAGAGATGGCGCAGGTAGGCACGCGAGAAGGTCCTGCAGGTGTAGCACTGGCAGGCCGGATCCAGGGGACCGTCGTCCTCGGCGTACTTCTTGCCGCGGATGTTGATCTTGCCCACGGAGGTGTAGAGCGTGCCGTTTCTGGCGTTGCGTGTGGGCAGGACGCAGTCGAACATGTCTATGCCCATGGATATGCCTGTCACGATGTCGAGGGGAGTGCCCACGCCCATGAGGTAGCGGGGCTTGTCTGCAGGCAGAAGCGCTGCTGTGTGATCCAGAAGATCGTACATCTCGTGCTTGCCCTCGCCAACGGACAGGCCGCCTATGGCAAAGCCGTCGAAGTCCAGGGCGCAGATCTCCTCCACGGAGCGTGTGCGCAGGTCCTTGTAGAAGCCGCCCTGAGTTATGCCAAAGAGAAGGTTCGGCGCGGATCCAGGAGGATAGGCGTCTATGGCTCGCGCTGCCCAGCGGCTTGTCAGCGCCAGGCTCTTTTCCGTGTACTCGCGGCTGGCCCCGTAGGGCACGCACTCGTCCAGCATCATCATGATGTCCGAATTGAGGGCAAGCTGTATCTCGAGAACCTTTTCCGGGGTAAAGAGATGCCTTGAGCCATCGAGATGGGAACGAAACTCCACCCCTTCCTCGCGTATCTTGCGCAGGGAACTCAGGCTGAAGACCTGAAAGCCGCCGCTGTCTGTGAGAATGGCTCCCGGCCAGGAGGCAAAGCCGTGCAGTCCGCCATGGCGGGCCACAAGCTCATGGCCCGGGCGCAGATAGAGGTGGTAGGTATTGCCCAGGATGATGGGCGCGCCTATGGCCTGCAAATCGTCCGGGGCAACGGCCTTGACCGAGCCCACTGTCCCCACGGGCATGAAGATGGGGGTGGGGATGTCACCATGGGCCGTATGCAATACTCCTGCTCTTGCCCTGTTGTCCGTGGCCATGAGGCTGTAGGCACAAGCCATACTCTCTCCTTCGCGTTCAGGTATTGCCCGCAAGCGGGCGTCAGGCGTCTTTGTGGCCCAAAACCGCACTGATAGCAAGTGCCGAAAGTTGCGTGGCCCGGAATGGCGCTTGCAAGCCCCCGGGCAAAAGCGTACTTTCCCGGCGTTTCACAATCCCGATCCTCTTCCTCTAGCACAGCAAAGGCAAAGCCTTGGCAAAGCTCGGGGAAGAAGAGGGACAAGTTCGCAAAATGCCTGCCAATCCTGCCACCGAGGAGCCACATGTCGCCTTGCAAATTTTCCCATACCCTGTGCCACGTTGATCTTGGAGCCCTGCAGCGCAACTTCAAGCGCTGCGGAACCCCTGCCGGCCTCATGCCGGTTCTGAAGTCCGACGCCTACGGGCACGGCCTTCTCGAGTGCGCCAGGGCCCTGGCAGCCGTTGGCGCAGAGCGCTTTGCAGTAGGCTGTGCGGACGAGGGCCGCGCCCTGCGCGAGGCCGGCCTTGGCCAGGACATACTGCCCCTCATGGCGCCTGTGACTGCCGAAGACTGGGATCTTGTGACAGGCTGCTCGCTCATGCCCCTTGTCTGCAGCATGGAGCAGCTTGAGGCGGCCAGCGCCAGGGCTTCCGGGGAGCACCCCCTTCCTTTGGCCATCAAGCTCGAGACAGGCATGCACAGGCAGGGCTTTCGCGAGGAGGAACTGCCAGAGCTCATCGCGCGGCTGCGCCAAAACCCGGCTCTTGAGCCAAGGCTTGCCCTCTCCCACTGCTCCTGCGCGGACATTCCCGAGCGGCACGACTATACAACCGGACAGGTCGATCTCTTCGAGCGCATGGCCCAGGGCCTGGCCTGCGCCTTTCCGGACATCCGGGCAAGCCTCTTCAACTCGGCAGGCATACTGGACTCCACCTACAGGCACAACATGGAGGACATTTCCCGGCCAGGCGTTGTCCTGTACGGAGGCAATCCCTTTGCTGGCACTTCAAAGGAAGCCCTGGGCTCCAGCCTCGAATGGACCATGAGCCTGTCCACACTCATCCTGCAGGTCACAACCCTGCGCAAGGGCGAGGGCATATCCTACGGGCACCTGTTCCGCGCGGACCACGACATGAAGATAGCCGTTGCAGGTGCTGGCTACGCCAATGCCCTGCCCCGCGCGCTTACCTCCAGGCTGGACGCGCTGGTGCACGGAAAGAGGGTTCGCTCGGTAGGGCGCGTGTGCATGAACATGACCATGTTCGACGTCAGCAATATTGAGGATGTGCGGGCAGGCGAGGAACTCTGGCTCCTGGGAGGCAGGGCCTGCCCGGGAGAACGCCCGGTGACAGCGCAGGAATGGGCCCAAAAGCTCGGGACCATCTCCTACGAGGTGCTCTGCCTTGTGGGCAACTCCAATGCCCGCGTCTTCCACTATTAGGAGCCCGCGCTGCAAGGATTCTCCAGACTGTCTCGCACAGACAGGAAGAACACCCCCTGTTTCGGCAAGGGGTGTTCTTCTTTTTGCCGAAGGCCGGACAGAAGGACTGTCCGTCCAGCGGTCTACTTGAGGATGCCGTTTTCCGAGGGCGAGGCCATATAATCTTCGGCAAGATCCACAAAGCAGGTGTACTCGCACTTGTAGAGCAGATTGACAGTGCCCACAGGCCCGTTTCTCTGCTTGCCTATGATAACCTCGGTGGGGCTGTTCAGGGCGCGCTGTTGAGGGGCGCCCAGCTCGTCGGTCTTTTTCTTGTGCGAGTAGACGTCGTCCCTGTAGAGAAACATGATGACGTCCGCGTCCTGCTCGATGGCGCCGGATTCGCGCAAGTCCGAGAGCATGGGGCGCTTGTCGGTGCGTTCCTCGAGCTTGCGATTGAGCTGGCTCAGGGCAATGACAGGAATGTCCAGCTCCTTGGCCAGGGACTTGAGGGTGCGGGAAATTTCGGAAATTTCCAGTTCGCGGGAATTGAGGGGTCTTGAGGGCCGCATAAGCTGCAGATAGTCCACCACAATGAGGTCCAGGCCGCTTCTTGCCTTGAGGCGCCGTGCCTTGGCGCGCAAGTCCATGGTCTTGAGGGCAGGGGTGTCGTCCACATACAGATCACAGTCAAGCAAGTCGGCCCCGCAGTAGACGTTTCTCCACTCCTCGTCCGTCAGGTAGCGCGGCTGACGAATCTTGTGCAGGGGCACCTTGGCACACATGGAGATGAGACGCCCAAGAAGCTGCTCGGAGCTCATTTCCAGGGAGAAGAAGGCCACCTTGTGCCCGGCCCTGGCAGCGTTCAGGGCCAGGTTCAGGGAAAAGGCCGTCTTGCCCATGGAAGGTCTGGCAGCCACGATGATAAGATCCGAGGCCTGCAACCCGCCTGTCTGCCTGTCCAGGTCCGCAAAGCCCGTGGTCACGCCGGTAAGCGCGTTGTTGTTCTTGGCCAGGGTCTCGAGCTTGCTGAAAAAGGCGTCGCGCATGTCGAGGAGGCGCTGCAAGTCGTTGGTGCTGGCCGAGGATTCCGCAATCTGGAAAATGCTGTGCTCGGCATCGTCCAGAAGGCCGGACACCATGTCGTAGGGCGTGTCGTAGGCAGAGCTCAGAACGCGAGCGCAGGTATTGATGAGCCTGCGCTGCATGGACTTGTTGCGCACCATGGGCGCGTAGAAATCCGCGCCGTTGACAGCCACCACCTGCATGTCAAAGAGGGAGAAGAGGTATTCCGTTCCGCCGGCAGCCTCGAGAAGCTTGCGGTTCAGAAGCTTTTCGGCAATGGCCTGGGGAGAGAGGGGTGCCTGCGCGCCGTAGAGGTCAAGGCAGGCCTGAAAAATGAGGGCGTGCCTTGGCACATAGAAATCCTCTGTGGACAGCATGGCAAAGATGTCGTCTCGCTGATCCTCGTACAGCATGAGCGCTGCCAGAACAGCCTGCTCAGCCTCCTCGTTGAAGGGAGGCATCCGCTTGACCAGCTGGTTTTGCGCGTCCTTTGCCGAAGTGGAGGCACCGGACTTTCTGCCGGAAACGCCCTTTTTTCCTGGTTCCTTGTCCATGTATGTCTACCTGTCCTGCCTGAAAAGAATTTTGCCGTAGTGCGCGAGGGAGGGTTTGCCGCGCAGCCCGAAGATTTGCTCAGGGGCGCCCAGAATGTCAATGCCGGGCGAAGGCCCGGGCATGGCACCAATTCCCCCAAAAAAAACAAATCCACCGGCACTGATCACGAAGGACCAGCGCCGGTGGATTGAGACAGTCATGAATCAGAAAAACTATTCTGCTGCGGCTTCGGTCTCGGGAGCTGCCTCGGCTTCGGGAGCCTCGGCAACCTCTTCCTCCTTCACGGGCTGATGGTCGGAGACCACCTTCACCTGCAGATTTGCGGACACATCGGCGTGCAGGCGCACGCGGATCTCGAACTCGCCAAGGGAACGGATGGGAGCGTCGAGCAGAATGCGGCGACGGTCCACTTCCACGCCCTGGGCCTGCATGGCATCACCAATCATGGTGGTGGTGACAGAGCCGTACAGCTTGTCGTTCTCGCCCACATGCATGGGGATAACGATGTTCAGGGCCTCGATCTTCTCGGCAAGGCTGCGGGCTTCGGCGCGCTGGGCGTCCATGCGTGCCTGCAGCTTCTTGCGCTCAAGCTCGAAGGTGTGCATGTTGGCTTCGGTAGCCAGCATGGCAAGACCCTGGGGAAGAAGGTAGTTGCGGCCATAGCCGGGCTTCGCCGTGACCACGTCACCAGGAATACCGAGATTTTCCACGTCGGCGCGAAGAATAACTTTCATGGATACGCCTCCCTAGATCATGCTCTTTTTCTTGACGTTGGAATCGTGGGTCGCGGTGTAGATGAGCAGAGCCATCTGACGGGCGCGCTTGATTTCGCGGGTCAGAAGACGCTGATGATGCGCGCAGGT
>CALVGM010000064.1 GCA_944327095.1 uncultured Desulfovibrio sp.
ATCCCGCAGGAAAAGGATCCGGAGAAGATCATCGAGCAGATCAAAAAGACCAATTTCGGCTTCTTCTTTGCGCCCAACTTCCACCCGGCCTTCAAGTACGTGGCCGAGGCCAGGCGCGAGCTTGGCATACGCACCCTGTTCAACATCCTTGGCCCCATGATCAACCCGGCCAAGCCCCCCTATCTGCTCATGGGCGTGGCGCGGCCCGAGATCGTGCGCCTTGTGGCGGACACCCTCTGCCAGTCGCCAACCCTGAAACGGGCAGCCGTGGTCTTCGGGGCAGGCGGGTACGACGAGGTTAGCCCCATGGGGCCTGCCACCATCGTGCTCATTGAAAACGGCCGCCAGGCCCCCTTGGCTCTTGACCCGGCAGACTACGGCATACGTCCCTGCACGGAAGAGGATCTGGCCGTGCACTCCAGGGAAGAGGCACTGCACGTCCTGCAGGAAATCGTGCAGGGCAGGGGCTCGCAGCACATGAAGGACATGGTGGCCCTGAATGTAGCCCTGGCCATACGCCTTATCGAGCCAGAGCGCAGCCTTGACCAGTGCATGGCGCTTGCTAGGGAAGGCGTCGAGGGCGGCGCGGGCGCGAAGGTCCTTGCGGCCCTGAAGGACGAGGACAAGGCCCAATAACGCGGACTGTCCGCAAGGGACATCCCCCTTGCGGACAGGGGAGTTGAGACATGAATCAGGAACAGGGTACAGGCAAGGGCCGTCTGACACGTTTTGCCAGAGCCAAGGAGGAAGAGCTTGCCAGGTTGCGCAAGGGCCCGATTCCAGGGCCCTATGAGGGAACAAGGCCCTCCCTTGCGGCTGCCTTGCTGGCAGGAGGACCTGGGCCATTGGCTGTCATGGCCGAGTACAAGCGTGCTTCCCCTTCCAGGGGCGTCATCTGCGAGAGCGTGAGCGTGGAGGACGCGGTACAAGCCTACAGGGCAGGCGGCGCAAGCGCCATCTCCGTCCTCACCGAGGAGCAGTACTTTCGGGGGAAACTGGACTTTCTGTTCAGGGCCAGGAAGGCCCTTGGCGAAGGCAGCCTTCCCCTGCTGCGCAAGGACTTCCTCTTTGATCCCCTGCAGATAGAGGCCACTGCGACAACGCCTGCCTCGGCCTTTTTGCTCATCGTGCGCCAGACCCCGGACGCCAAAGACTTGCGCGCCCTGCGCGAGCTTGGGGAGGGTTATGGCATGGAGGCCGTGGTAGAGGTCTTCGACAGGGAGGATCTGGAGCTTGCCAGAACAAGCGGGGCTAGGATCATACAGGTCAACGCCCGGGATCTGGAAACTCTTGCCGTAGACAGAACAGCCTGCCTTGCCCTTGCCAGAGAGGCAGGGCCAAGAAAGGGGGAAGTGTGGATAGCGGCCTCAGGCATGGACAGCCACGAGCATCTGCTCGCTGCCAGGGAGAGTGGCTACCACGCTGCCCTGGTGGGCACTGCCCTCATGCAGGACGGAGAACTTGAGCGCAATCTGCACAGGCTTTTGCAGCCTGCGCAAATTGCAGGGATCTAAAGGCCATGTTCTTCAAGGTATGCGGCATGCGCTGCCAGGAGGATCTGGACGCGGCTGCCGGACTGGGCTTTGCCATGGCAGGCTTCATCTTTTGCGAAAAGTCCGGCCGCCACCTTGCGCCGGATAGGGCACGCCAGCTTGCCACAGGCCCCATGCTGCGCGTAGGCGTCTTTGTGAGCCGCGATGCAGACTACATTGTGTCCTGTGCGCAAACGGCAAGGGTGGATCTGGTCCAGCTGCACGGACACCAGGACATACCAACCATGCAAGAGGTCGCGGCATCCCTTGGCAGGGAGCGCATCATCCGCGTGCTCTGGCCAGCAGGCTACGCAAGCCTCAGCAAGATGCAGCAGGACATGGACGCTCTTTTTCGCCATTGCGCGGCGTTCCTTCTGGACGCTGGCACAAGCGGGGGCGGGCACGGCACAAGCCTTTGCCTGGACTTTGTGGACAGGGTCGTCTTTCCAAGACCCTGGATTTTGGCAGGAGGGCTCGACGCCCAAAGCCTTGCCAAAATCGCAGCCCTTGACCCTGGACATCGTCCTGCGGGACTTGATTTCAACTCACGGCTCGAAACAGCCCCTGGCAAAAAGGATGCAAGGCTCATGGAAGAGCTTGTGCAAAAGGCCCGCAGGCTGCACCTTGGTCCGGATGGCCAGGGAAAAGTGCCCTGGGATTTTTCCAGGCATCAGGGGCCACAAGCCAGCAAGAAGCGACTTGAGCTGCCCCATTGCCTGCACAGGCAAAAAATTGCACAATTTGAATATCGGCATCATCGGCAACAACTGCAACAGCATTTTCAAGAGCAACACCTACAACTAACGCACAAACACCTATACCATTGAAGGAGGGCGTGCACTTGCGCGGGAAAAAGGGTCGGGGATTGTCCTTGGGCCCGGGCTTGCGCGAGGCACGAAAGAACCTATGCACATCAAATATTATGGCGAATATGGCGGCTGCTTTGTACCGGAAATCCTCATGCCGCCGCTCATCGAGGTGGAAAGGGCCATGGAGGAAATCATGCCCACGGCAGATTTCCAGAACGAACTCAATGACCTGCTCACCAACTACGCTGGCCGCGCAACCCCCATTACCTTCTGCCCCACGCTCTCGAAGGAACTGGGCTTCAACCTCTGGCTCAAGCGCGAGGATCTGGTGCACACAGGCGCCCACAAGATGAACAACACCCTGGGGCAGGCCCTGCTCGCCAAACGCATGGGCAAGACCACCTTGCTGGCAGAGACTGGCGCTGGCCAGCACGGCGTGGCAACCGCTGCCGCAGCAGCCCGCCTGGGGCTCAAGTGCGTTGTCTTCATGGGCGCCGAGGACGTGGAGCGCCAGATCATGAACGTCATGCGCATGCGCGTCTTTGGCGCCGAGGTCCATGCCGTGGACAGCGGCACCCGTACCCTGAAGGACGCCATCAACGAGGCCCTCAGGTACTGGATTGTCAACATTGACACCACTCACTACTGCTTTGGCACGGCAGCTGGCCCCCATCCCTTCCCGGAACTGGTGGCCAGGTTCCAGAGCGTCATAGGCCGCGAGGCAAGACAGCAGTGTCTGGACACCTTCGGGGCTCTGCCGGACTACGTGGTGGCCTGCGTGGGCGGCGGCTCCAACGCCATAGGCAGCTTCAGGGGCTTCCTCGAGGACAGGGAAGTGAAGCTCATGGGTGTCGAGGCAGCAGGCACAGGCGAGCCGGGCTCCTTCAACTCCGCTCCCCTGAACCTCGGAAGCCCCGGTGTCCTGCACGGCAACCGCACCATGCTTTTGCAGACAGTGGACGGCCAGATCGAGCCCTCGCATTCCATTGCCGCAGGGCTGGACTATCCTGGCGTAGGCCCGGAACACGCCTATCTGCGCGACACAGGCAGGGAGCTTGTGGGCATGGTGCGCGACGCCAATGCCCTGGCTGCCTTCCAGCGTCTTTCGCGCAGCGAGGGCATACTGCCCGCCATGGAATCCTCCCACGCGCTTGCCTGGGTCTTTGACCACGCGGAGGAGCTGCCCAAGGGCGGCAACATCCTCGTGAACCTCTCCGGCAGGGGCGACAAGGACATGACCATCATCAAGAAGTACCTTGGCAGGGAACTGGGCTTTGACGCCCTCACAGAGGAGGCCTAAGTCATGCATATTCTCGAACAGAAAATCCGCCAGGCCATGGCCGAGGACAGATACGCCATCATTCCCTTCCTCACAGCGGGCTTTCCGGACGCGGAAACCTTCTGGCAGGCCATAGCGGACATGGATCAGCACGGGGCGGACATCATCGAGGTGGGCGTGCCCTTCTCCGATCCCGTGGCGGACGGCCCGGTCATCGAGGCTGCCAGCAGGCAGGTGCTCGCGGACGGCGTGAGCCTTTCCGGCATACTGGAAAACTTCAAGCTGCGCCGCGACTTTTTGAAGGCCTCCATTGTGCTCATGGGCTACTTCAACCCCTTCATGCAGTACGGCTGGGAAAAGCTCGCCAAGGACATGAAGGACGCTGGCATAAGCGGCATCATCATCCCCGATCTCCCCTTCGAGGAGGCAGGCCCCTACAGGGAGATCATGAAGGCCCAAGGCATTGCCCTCATCCCCCTGGTCGGGCCCAACACCTCGGCAGAGCGCATGAAGCTCTATGCGGACGTGAGCGAGGGCTATGCCTACGTCATCTCCGTGCTTGGCACCACAGGCGAGCGCGAGGCCGTAGCCCCCATGGTGGCCACAACCTTGAGAAGAGCCAAGAGCGTGTTCAAGCTGCCCATTGCCATGGGCTTTGGCCTCTCCCACCCGGAACAGCTGGACGTTTTGCCAGAGGACGCGCAGCCGGACGCTGCGGTCTTTGGCTCTGCCCTTGTGAAGTTCTTGGCAGAGGGCAAGAGCGCTGCCGAATTCATGCAGCGCTGGGAAGGCGAAAAGTCCAGGCGCAGACACAACGGCTAGTTTGATGGCCTGACGCTTTTGCCGATTCAGGGGCGCGCCGAGAGTGCGCTCGAAGACAGGGTTTTTGCTGTACGCAAGGGCCCTGCTTTTTTTTTGCGCCAGGCCCTCTCCTGCTCGCTCTTTTGGGCTTGCTCGCCTGGCCGTTTCTTCGACTTTTCGGCAAGGTAGAGTTTCCTTGCGGTTTCCCGTACAATGGACGGGATTTGGCCGCAAGGAACACCCTCCTCTCTCCTTTCTCGTTTCGGAAAACGCCCCCATGCCCGATTGCCCAACTCTCGCTGCACAAAACACCCCGATGGATGCCCGAACGCGCGCCTTTGGGCTCTGGCCCGTCTCTGCGCGCTGCAAACTTTTCCGGAAAGGAAGACCAGGGGCCGCAAGGACATGGGCAGCGCTTGTGCTGGCGCTTTTTATGCTTGTGCCCCATGAGGCAGCCGGGGCAGCTGGCGGTGAGGACAGGGCCTTTGCCCGCGTGTTCAACACAGTGTCCCTGCGCAGGCCCATGAAGGTCTTTCCCTTCTGGGTGAGTGTGCTGAAAAAGGATGCCGGGCACCCCATCTTTGCGGACGGCAAGGCTTTTCGTGGCGTTTTTTGGAAAGACATGCGCAAGAAGGCTGCCACGCTTCACGGGCTTGACCTTCTGACCTATGTCAACGCCTTCTGGAACCGCTATCCCTACATAGAGGACATCGTCAACTGGAGAAAGGAGGACTACTGGGAGGCGCCCTTCGAATTTCTGGCCAAGTCCGGAGACTGCGAGGACTACGCCATTGTCAAGTACATGACCCTGCGCAAGCTCGGGGTGAGCGCGAAGCGCATGCGCATCCTTGTGGTGAACGACACCTTCCGCGGGCTTGCCCACGCTGTGCTTGGCGTGGAGGTGCAGGGCAGGGTCTACATTCTGGACAATGTGTCCAACGCCATCCTTGCCCACACAAGGCTCCCCCAGTACATCCCCCAGTATTCGGTCAACGAGGACAACGCCTGGATGCACATCAGGGCCAAAAAGAAGAAGTAGTCCGCAGTATCCTTTGCGGATGACAGCGCCAGGGTGCAAAAAGGGCGCCCTCCAAACAGTGGAAGGCGCCCAGATCTTTATCCAAATCTCTTTGGCTAGTCGGCCACGGGAACGGGCTTCGGGCCCTCGGCTATGATTTTGTCCAGATCCTCGCCCGTGATGGTTTCCTTTTCGATAAGGGCTGCGGCTATGTTGTGCAGTATGGGCAGGTTGTCCGTGAGAAGCTTCAGGCAGCGGCTGTGGGCCTCTTCCACTATGGCCTTGACCTCCGCGTCCACCTTGCGGGCAGTGGCCTCGCTGTAGTTCTTGTTCTGCACCCACTCGCGGCCAATGAAGACTTCCTGGCCTGTCTCGCCTATGCACACAGTGCCAATGGTATCGTTCATGCCCCACTGGCAGACCATCTTGCGGGCAATGTTCGTGACCCTCTCGATGTCGTTGGAGGCGCCGGTGGTCACGTTCTTGAAGATGATTTCCTCTGCCACGCGGCCTCCGAGCAGCATGACCAGCATGTTGCGCAAAAAGGACTTGGCGTAGCCGTGGCGGTCTTCCTCGGGCAGCTGCATGGTGATGCCGAGTGCGCGGCCTCTGGGGATAATGCTCACCTTGTGCACGGGATCGGCCTTGGGAAGCAGCTTGGCTGCCAGGGCGTGGCCGCCCTCGTGGTAGGCTGTGATGCGCTTTTCCTCGTCGGAAAGCACAAGGGATCTGCGCTCGCGCCCCATGAGGATCTTGTCCTTGGCGAACTCGAACTCGTCCATGGTGACCATGTCCTTGTTCAGGCGGGCAGCCTGCAGGGCAGCCTCGTTGACAAGGTTTTCCAGGTCTGCTCCGGAAAAGCCCGGGGTGCCGGCTGCCAGGGTATCGATGTTGACGTCCTTGGCAAGCGGAATCTTCTTGGTGTGCACAAGGAGAATCTGCACTCTGCCTGCCTTGTCCGGGGTGGAGACCACAACCTGCCTGTCAAAACGTCCGGGACGCAGGAGGGCAGGGTCGAGAACGTCCGGGCGGTTGGTGGCGGCAATGAGGATTACGCCCTCGTTGGCCTCGAAGCCGTCCATTTCCACCAGAAGCTGGTTCAGGGTCTGCTCGCGCTCGTCGTGGCCGCCGCCAAGGCCTGCGCCACGCTTGCGGCCCACAGCGTCGATTTCGTCTATGAAGATGATGCAGGGCGCGTTCTTCTTGCCCTGCTCGAAGAGGTCACGCACGCGGGAGGCACCAACGCCCACAAACATCTCCACAAAGTCCGAGCCGGAAATGGAGAAGAAGGGCACGCCGGCCTCGCCTGCCACTGCCCTGGCGAGCAGGGTCTTGCCTGTGCCTGGAGGGCCTACCAAAAGCACGCCCTTGGGAATGCGGGCGCCAAGGCGGGTGAACTTCTTCGGATTGGAGAGAAATTCCACCACTTCCTTGAGCTCGTCCTTGGCCTCGTCCACGCCGGCCACGTCGGCAAAGGTCACCCTGTGCTGGGGGTCGTCCTGCTTGAGGAGCCTGGCCTTGGAGCGGCCGAAGCTGAAGATGCGGCTGCCGCCACCCATGCCGCCCTGGGCCTGGCGCATGAGGTAGAACCACAGAACGACAAGCACGATAAAGGGCAGGGTCGAGACCATGAGGCGCATGAACAGGGAGTCGCCCTCAACAGGCTGGGCCTTGATGACCACCTTCTTTTCCAGAAGGTGGGAAATCATGGTGTTGTCCCTGGGCGCGTAGGCAGTGATGGTCTGGCCGTCGTTTGTGAGCGCACGAAGCTCCTGCCCCTCTATGGTCACCTGGGAGATTTGCCCGCTGTCCACCCTGGAAAGCAGATCGGAATAGGAGATGGCTGTGGAATGAGTCTGCTGCTGCGAGTCGAAGAGCATGAAGAGCCCGACAAAGATGAGGGCCCACAGCACGATGTTGCGCATGGAAGTATTCATGATGGGTGTGCCCCGATTGTTCGGGACTGGCCTCCTGTATGTGCTTGTGAGAGCATGACCCATGCCCTGAAAGAATCAGGAAGTTGGAAAAAGGCGGGCAAGGGTGCCTGGCTGGCAGGCATGTCTGCTGGAAAGTACCTTTTTTGCAGGGCAGGGGCAACGTGTTTTTGCCGGCCGCTCCCGAAGGCACGCCTCCAAGAGAGATAAGGCCTGAATGGCGATTTGTCCAATTGGAGAAATCGCCGATGACGCGGTCGAAATACTGCAGTGCAGGGGACACTACTATTAGTGGTGTCACGAAGTCGTATCTTGCCTTTTGGCCTCTCATGGGCCTAAGATAGAGCGCAAACCCTTCGGGGAGGCATAATCAGGCGCTCATGCCTTGCGCCAAACCAAAAAGTCCGCAGAACTTGAAGTCTGCGCATTCTCAAGGAGACAGGCTATGGAAAAGGAACAGCAGGATTTTGAAAACTTTCTTTCGTCCTGGACAGAAGACCCCTGCAACGCAAAGCCGGTGCTTGAGCGTTTCCGCCAGCTCTTGCTGTCCCTCGATGGCATAAGCCTCGCGTACCACTGCCGCCCGGGCGTGAGCTATTCCATCCGTGCCCGTGGCACAGGCCAGAAAAAGCGCAACCTTTTTGTGCTGGTGGACGTGGTGGACGACGATCCCAAGAACCGCTGGCTGTCCGTGTGCTTCTACGCGGACATGATCAAGGATGTGGACGAGAAGGGCGACTGGGTGCCCGAAGGCCTGTTTGGCGAGGACGCCAACTGCTTCAATTATGACGAGGAAAGCTCCGAAATGGAGGCCTATATCGCGGATCGCCTGAAGGAAGGCGCTGCCAGCGCCTGCATGGCGGACGCAAAGTAGCCTGCTGGCGGACGGTGGGGAGAGCATCCATGAGTGTCTTTTGCGCCATAGACTACGAGACCTGCGGCAGGGAACGGTACTCGGCCTGCTCCATTGGGCTTGTGCGCATTGAGAACGGGCGTCTTGCCAAGAGTTTCGTGCACCTCATCCGTCCGCCGTCGCGCAGGGTCCTTTTCACAGATGTGCACGGACTTACCTGGCAGGATCTGTGCAATCAGCCAACCTACCCGGAGCTGTGGCCTGCCATAGCCGACTTTGTGCGCGGTGCGGACGGCCTTGTGGCCCACAACGCTCCCTTTGACCGCTCGGTGTGGTTGAGCTGCTGCGAAACCTTTGGCCTGCCGGACCCGGACATTCCCTTCTACTGTACCCTGAAGGGATCGCGGGCTGCCCTGAAGCTGCCCTCCCACAGCCTGAACATCGTCTGCTCCTCCCTGGGCATCCCCCTGAACCACCACGAGGCCCTGAGCGACGCCCTTGGCTGCGCTGCCATCTTTCTGGAGCTCGCACGCAGGGGCCTTGATGTGGAGAGAATGCGCCTCAATCCGCCGGCAAGGCGCAGGTAGGATCTGCAGCTGGTCCATGGCATGCCTTTTGCAATACTCCATGCAGGAGTTTTTGCCGCAAGATGTCGGCAAGTGGGGAGGCATGCATTGAAGGGCAAGACGCGTCATATTTCTGTCGCGCGACAGAACATGGGACAGGTGCGCGACAGGGAGCTGCTTTGGGCCTTCTGCCTGCGGGCAGGGGCCCAGAGCATGCGCGTGCTCTTTTTGACGCTGCTTTTTCTTCTTGCGAGCGCTGTCCTGCCTTCCGCACACAAGCCTGTCCCTTGCGTATGGTATGGCGGGGCAGTGGGCCCTGGCCTTGCCTTTGCCGAGGAGCTTGCTCAAGGGAAATACAACGAGGCCTGGCTTCACGGCCTTGAAAAAAGAGTGTCCGCACTTCTGGCGCCTGTCTACGGGGCAGAGCACGTTGTGGTGCAGGCAAGTCTTGGCGAGGGAAAGGAGGGGGCAAGGCCTCCGGTGTCGCTGGCTGTCATTGTGGACACC
Source organism: uncultured Desulfovibrio sp. (assembly GCA_944327095.1). Taxonomy (GTDB): domain Bacteria; phylum Desulfobacterota; class Desulfovibrionia; order Desulfovibrionales; family Desulfovibrionaceae; genus Desulfovibrio. The sequence goes on from CALVGM010000064.1 coordinate 9,300, forward strand.
TCCGTTGTGCCTGGATTTCCCACCAGTCCCGAGGGGGTCAGGGCTGAACAGGAACGTCTGGCTTCGCTCATAAGTCATGCGCTTGGTCTGAAGGCTGCCCGCGGGGACGCCATTGCCATCAGCTTCTTGCTCTTTTCCAGCGAAACGGACACAGGGCAGTACCTTTTGTATGGACTTGCTGGTCTTGGGATCGTCCTTGTGGGGGCAGTCTGCCTCTTGCTTGGCAGAAAGAGTCGTCAGAAACCTGACAGGGTGGTCGAAAGAAAAGTCAGAAATCTGACAGAGTCCAGACGCGCTTCGGACGAGGCGCTGGCCCGGCTGGCGGACAGGCTGCGAGGAGAGAGAGCGCAGGCACGGGCTGTGGTGCTCATGCAGCTTGTGCCCTCTGACGCGGCGCGTGTCCTTGCGCTCATGCCAAGAAACCTTCAGGCGGAAACGCTTGTGTGCATGACCCTGCAGGGACCTGTGGAGGACGAGGTGCTCTCCATGGTGCGCAGGGAATTTTTGCAGGGCATAGCCCTTGTGAAGGATCGCAATCCGGACTCCATCGCACGCACGAGGGATGTGCTTGCGCGCATGGGGCGGGGACAGCAGGAAAGGCTTCTTGCGGAAATTGCCCGCATATCCGGGCGTGCGCACGACGAGCTTGCAGGGTAGACTTGTCATCCGCCCGAGAGTGAAGGAGGCTGTCAGAGGATTGTTGACCCCCAAAACGCAGGAAAAACTACCCCTCTTGTCTTGAGAGGCCCGGATATTCAGAAGGAACTGTGGCCTTGCTGCAATTCACCGTCGATGACGAGCTTGCTAGGCAGGCACAGGAAGTAGCCAGTGTAATGGGGCTTGCTCTTTCTTCTGTCATCTACCTGTTTCTGCGACAAATGGTGCTGAAAAATAGTTTTTTCCTTTCGTTCTGCGCTTGCTCCCTTTTTTCGGGCCAACACTGAAGCCCTTCGGCGTTTTCTTGCCCAGCTTGAGGGTGGAAACTTCGTATCCTGTTCTCTCGAAGACTTGGAATCCAGATAGGAAAGACATATGTGCAGGGCCTGGCCCTTGTGAAAGATCACAATCCAGACTCCATCGTGCGCACGAGGGATGTACTTGCGCGCATGGGTCGGGGACAGCAGGAAAATACTTCTTGCCGAAAATGCCCGCATATCCAGACGAGCGCACGACGAGCCTGCAGGATAGTGCTAGAAAATGCAGGAGTGTATGAATTTTAGCTGATTCTGCACCTTTCTGACAGAAGCGTTGACTTCGGTTCGTACCCTGTTGATAGTTAGACTCTCGCCCTCGGAAAGCAGTTCAATGGGTTTGGATTTGGCTGAAGAAATACGGCCTGTGCCAAGAAAATCGTCGAGAAGCAGCAAATGGTTCAGAGGATCGGGAGAAGTGAAGAAGGTGATGTACTGCCTTATGATATCAAGTACTTTTTCCACGTAAACCTTTGTCTGCTGATTGGGCCTGTTTCTTGATCCAGGCACAGTAGACCAACCGCAGTGAGTGAGAACGATCATTTGTATTTTGGGGCAATGCTGATCGGATGGCATATTTCTCCTGAACTCGCTGGCAGGATCCGAAAGAGTCTTCATGAGCAAAGACAAAGAGTTTATGGACTGCTGATCCGTACGCACAGGAACTATGAGCGCATCGCATGCATGTAGAGCAAGATGTGTGGCACCAGAGAAGAATGGAGATGTGTCGATAATACAGCGTGATGTTTTTGTGTCTTTCATCTCACGGATAAGATTGTCTCTGAGAGAAAAGAGCATAGCATCAACTATTTCTGTCTGTTGAGTCCCAGTAATTGTTTTTGCTTGGAAAATAGCATTAGAAACTTGAGAAGGTAATACATATAACTGTGTATCAGAAGGAATATAAAATGAATTTTTTCCTTCAAAAAATTCATTTGTTGCAGAAATTTTTTTTGCTACATGACTTGCTGTGCCAAGACCTGGAACAAATGCAGGAAGAAGCATGTCGTAAATAGTCAAATGTACATTATTTAAATAGTCATTGTCAAAGAAATATGTCAAATTACACTGGGGACAAGCATCTACAGCAAGGATGTCATCAGCAAGATAGGAAAGGTTAAAGGCCAGAGAAGTCTTGCCAATGTCACCACGCAGATTGCAGATGGTATAGGTGTCAAATTTGGGAAGGGGCAGAGGTTCCGCATCTCCCTGTGCTATGGCGAATTGTCTGTTCAAGAGAGTATCCAGATAACTGCTCATGGGAAATCTCCTCACTGCAAGCGGGTGATATGAGTTGAACGACTGGAGAAGGCTGCAGATTGATAATCTGATGTCAAAATCTCGTGTTGCAAGACATCAACTGCCTGACACAATGCGCAAATTGCTGTCCTACAGGCTTGATTTGGAATTTGCGGGTGCTTGGTGTCAGTTGCTTGCGAGCCTGTCAGTGCTGTAGCTAACTAAATTTGTTACGCAATATTTAATAAAAATTGCGGAACAAGTCAACATACCCGTGGGCAATTTTGAAGGCTGCAGGTTGATTATCTGATTTGAAGCTCCCCCGTCGTACGACGGGGGAGCTTCAAACTTTCAGGTCAGACTGAGCACTTCTACTGTGCGCAAAAGCTCCCTGTGCCCTTTTTCCATGGCCAGGCACACATAGCTGTGTTCAAGAGCAAGGAGACGCCAGGCATAGACCCTGCCCCAGACTCTGGCTTCCCCCTGGCGCTGCCATGTCTTTCCTGCCTCAATGTCTGCCGGAACGTGGGCAAGGCCGCAGCCATGGGCCTTGAGCACAGCCTCGTAGACGCAAAGGCGTCGCAGGAGATCGCGCTGCAGGGCAGACTGCGAGAGGGTGGCAAGATGGGCCAGAAGACCCTGTTCGCAAGCAGAAAAAAAGCGCGCTGGCGGCAGAAAGTCAGCGCGCAGGGAAAGACAGTCCAGGCCAATGTCCAGAGCCTGCCCCCTGTCTGCCCGGCAGAGCAGGCAAAAGGGCCTGTGTGTGTAGGAAAGGGAAATGGAAAGGCCTGGCAGGGAAAGGATGGGCTTGCCCGTGTTTGAGCAAAGAAGCTCTGGCAAAGAGCCTGGACAAAGAAGTTCCAGGCCCTTTTTCGCAAGGAAACGGGCCTGGCGGTGCAGAAGGCCTTGGGCTGTATAGCGGCGCAGATGCTCCTCGTCCCGCGCCCCGAGCCCGGATGAGGCCGGGGTGCGGGCGTTTGCCGCAAGCAGCAAAAGCCTTGCTGCCATCCTAGCTTCTGCAGCAGCAGCCACCGGCTGCGAGGCAGCTTGCCGCTTCCGTGGGCTCCAGGGCGCTGGAGCACAGCTCCAGGTTCTTGCGGGCAGCGGCAGCGTAGGGCGAGTCGGACATGTCCAGGGCCTCGTAGACAGCCGCGCAGTGGGCCAGGGTCTGGGCAGCCTTCATGTACTGGCCAAGGCTTGCCAGGCAGGTGCCGTAGTTGAGCAGGGTAAAGGCCGAGTCCGGATGAACGCCCAGAAGCTCCTCGCGGATGCTGGCCGCTTCCTCGAGGTAGACAGCGCCCTTTTCCAGATCGTTCTGGTTTTCGCTCGAGCGGCCGAGGTTGTTCAGGCAGGTGGACACCCCAAGGCTGCGACGGCCCTCGTTTTTCTCGTAAATGGCCATGGCTTCCAGAAGGAGCTTGTCCGCCTCGGCAAAGCGGCTCTGTTCGTAGTAGTGCTCGGCCATGCTGACAAGAGCGTCCGCCTCGCGGCTCGTTCCCGGGGCAAGCTTGCGCACGATGGCAAGCTCCCTTTCGGAATAGGGGATGGCCTCGGCGTGTTTGTCGCAGGCGCCAAGGAACATGTTGAGGTTGTGCAGGATGTTGGCAATGTGCATGTGCTCCCCGCCAAGAATCTTTTCAAGCAGGGGCAGTTCCTCCATGCTGGCCTGTGCGGCTTCTTCGGGTCGGTTCAGGCCTGTCAGGGCCTTGACCTTCTGATCCAGAAGCAGAACGCGGTGGTTTTCTTCCAGGGCGGGGTTTTCCAGAAGATCGGAACAGCGCTGCAAGAGGCCTTCAAAGTCGCCCTGCTGAAGAAGGGCGTTCAATTGATCAAGGGTTTGGCGAATATCCATGAAACAGGTTCTCCTTGTTCTGTTTGGCTGGGGGAAAGGGTGCCGGACAGTGATCCGCGCACCACCCAATGATAAATGGTTGTCATTATCAGTCAAGTACAGGAGTCCGCACGCTAAGGGGGCGCAATCTGCGCTTGCATGGCCCAAATGTCCGGTAGCGGCTGGCCTTTGCTCTTTGGCAGGTATTTTGGCAAGATGCGCCAGGGCTTTTGGGAGCCCATTCATTTGTGTGTTCACCTGTGGCGGAGGAGAAGACCATGCGCGGGACAACTGTCCTCAAATGGGGCCTTGCGGCCTCGGCAGCGTTTTTGTGCGGCTGCACTTTCATACACTACATGGGCTTTCCCGATGTGGACTTCTCAAGCGCTGTCCCCTCGCAGGCTTCGGAGCGCATACAGCTTGTGAGGGGCAAAAGCGGGGATGGCACCGAGGCCCTGCGCATGAGCACGCGAGCCGTATCGCAGGACATACAGGGCGAGCCCGCAAGGTTCTGGGTGCAGTGCCTGAACGGAACGCTGGAAGTCATGCTGGTCACGGAAAGGCCCCTGGAATCCAGGGAACGCTGCATGCGCCTTGAGGCAAGCGTCACAGGATCGGGTGCCAGGACCATGGTGACCCAAGCCTGCGTCACAGACTACAGCCCCAAGGTGCTGACAGTGGAAGGCCCCCTGGCCTTTCTGGACTTTGTGGGCGAGGCAACGGCCCTTGAACTGCGCCTTGGCAGCGACGAGGAAAAGCCTGCCACCATCACGCTGGATCCTGTCCTGGACAGGGACTTCCTTGGCGAAATCATGCAGCTGTGCCCGGCAGACTGGCAGCCGGAAAGAAGAACTGGCGATGCGGCGGGCACACAGGCAGACACGCAGGCCATGCCGCAGCCCCAGGGGCCGGACATGGGCGCGTCTGGCGCGCCCTCGGGCAGGGTCATAGATCCTGCCAAGCCGCCCACGCCCTTCCCTGGCCAAAAGACAGGAAGCCAGGCAGCGCCCGCGCAAAAAGGGAGAGGGGAGCAGGCAGCGCATAAACAGGACAGGGCCGCAAGCCCGGACATAGAGGCTCGGCTGCGCCGCATCGAGGAAACAGCAAAGGCGGCTGCAGAACTGTAGCCGCCTTGCGAGAAGGGTTCTTTCCTGGCACCGAGCCCAGGGAAATTACTTTGCCTTGGGTTCTTTGGCCTTTTGCTCTATGCGGGCAATGAGATCGTCCGGGGAGTCTGTCGCCAAAATGTCCTGGAACTGGGTGCGGTAGTTCTTCACAAGGCTCACGCCTTCCACCAGCACGTCATAGACGACCCAGGATCCGTTCTTGGCCATCATGCGGTAGGCCACGGGAATGGTGCGGCCGTCGGAGAGCTTGAGATGGGTCAGCTGCTCCACGCGCGTGCCCTTGGCATTGGAACGCTCGCTCACATAGGTGACCTTTTCCCCGTTGTAGTCCTTGAGCTGGCCAAGGTAGGTGGCAATGAGCAGCTTGGCAAAGGCCTCGGCAAAGCGCTTTTGCTGATCTCTTGTGAAGGATCTCCAGCGCTGGCCGGCTGTGCGCGCGGAAAATTCCTCGAAGTCGAACACCTTGCGCACTTCCACCTCGATGCGAGCGCGCTGCGCCTTGGTGGTTGCGGGGTTGGAAAAGGCCGGGTCGGCAAGAAGCTGCAGCACGTGGTCGATGGTTCCTTCCAGGACCTGCATGGAGGTGGGAGCAGCCTGGGCTGTGGTGACCAGGCAGAAGATGAAGAGGCTTGCGACAAGGGAAGACAAGAGTTTGGCGTACAGACGCATGTGGTTCTCCGCGTGAATGTTCGGTTTCTTGGGTGGATGCCCCGCGAGCGCGACAACCTTCTGCGCTGTCCCTGCCGCGGGGAAATGACAGAGGCTATGCCCGCTCCCTTTTGCGTGGCGCGTGGGGCTCGTGGGCCTGACCTTTGAGCTGGCACTGGAACTCGTGGCAGTAGGGGCACTCCTTGGCTTCCGCAAGGGAGCGCAATATGCCGCAGTGTCCTCCCTGGCCCCCCTGGCACTTGTGGGCAAGGTCCTGAAGGTGGGAGCGCAGATGCTGCAGGGAAGCTATCTGCTCGTCCAGGCTTTTGATGTGCTTTTCGATAAGGGTGTTGATCCAGTCGCAGTTGGCTGTGGGCTTCTGGCGGAAGGTCAGAAGTTCCCTGATCTCGGAAAGGCTTATGCCGTGCAGCCTGCAGTGGCGAATAAAGCGCAGCCTCTCCAGATCCTCGCTTGTGTAGATGCGGTAATTGCCTTCGCTGCGCTCTGGCGTTCCAAGCAGGCCCTCCTTTTCGTAGTACCTGACTGTGACAACCTGGCAGCCGGCCTGTTTGGCGAGTTCACCTATCTTCAACTGTCCGCCCTCCTGCAGGATCCGTCCCGATGAAAATGCCGTGGCAAAAGTCTGGATCAGTTTTGGGCATACTGCAAGCCCTTGGTTTGCGGAATGTTGGCCAGGGCATGGACACAACAAGAGCAGGACCCTTTGGAAGGGCCCTGCCCATGTATTTGCCACAGCGAAGGCCGCGCTGGTCCTGATGGTCAGTACGCAGCCTTCGCGGCAATGCTCCGAAAGAGATCGCAAGCCTTTTCTTACGGATGATCCTTGAACTTGTTCATGAGGGCATCGCTGCCGTTGTGACAGGGGGTGCAGTCCATGACGCCCTTGGCCCAGTTGGCTTCCTCGCCCTTGGTCTGGTGACAGGTGCCACAGGTCTTCACGGATTCCTGCTTGGCAAGAGCGCCCTTGAAGTCCTTGCCAGCGTCAATCTTGGCGTTGAGGATTTCGCAGGCCTTGGAGGCCACGTCCGCGGTCAGGCGTCCGCAGCGCTCGTTGCGCTTCTTGCTGGTGGCCTCGATCTGGTTTGCGTAGCACCACTTGGACACGGAGATGTGGCAGAGAACAGAACCGGAAGCGTTATTGGGAATCTCGCCCTCGACACCCCTTGCCTTGGCGGGCTTGTAGATGGGCAGCTTGGTGATCTCGTACCATCTGTACAGCTCGTTGACCATGGGGGTGCGCTCGTCCCTGCCCCAGAAAAGGGCAAAGGCCGCGGCCGCGCCGTAGAGAGCGCCGCAGATGGTGCCCCAGTCGGAAATGCCGCCCTTGTTGGCTTCGAGCATGGAGAAGGGGAAGGTATTGTAGGGAGCGCCGTACTTTTCGGCCATAAGGCCTATGAGGCTGTAGAAACAGCCGTAGCCACAGGCGTAGCCCTTGTACCAGTAGCCCTCGTAGGCCACTTCCGCCACTTCCTTGGGATCAAGCTTGTGGGGCTTCCAGCCGAATTCGCCGTTCATCTGCGCGAAACGTTTCGGGGCAGCCTGGGGATTCTGTGCCTCTGCCTTGTCCACCATGCTCAGAAGAGCCGTACCGGCGGCGACACCGCCAAGACCGAGCAAACACTGTCTGCGCGAGAAATCCATAGCAAACTCCTTGTTAATCGGTTGCGACGCATTCTGCGTCTGGTTGTGCCAATTGGAATCCTACTCGAACAGGAAGGGAATGACAAACAGGGCAGATCACTTGTACTGTATGGAAACAATGGAATTTTTTATGTTCTTCCTTGTGAAATCTGCATTTTGTAATTATATTTTTCACAAGAAGATATTGTGAAAATTTGCAATTTTCGAAGAAAAAGGTTTTTTTTGCGCAGGATATCCATGTCACAGAGTGAAATTGACAGAACACAGGGAAAGGGGAACCTTTCTTCACAGAAAAAAAGCCCTTTCTCTTTTGTGACAAAAGGCACATTTTTCACTTTGCAGACAGGGGCAGGGACATTTTTTCGAACAAGTTTTTTTTTCGCTTTTTGTGCCCGCAGAAAATGGCGCACAACAAAAAAAGGAGCCTTCCTGTGCGAAGACTCCTGTTGGTTTCCTTGTGGTGTCGAGGGCGGGACTTGAACCCGCACGGCATAGCCACTGCCCCCTCAAGACAGCGTGTCTACCAGTTCCACCACCTCGACGCGAGGGATATACTTACGCCAAACGAACATGTCTGGCAAGTGTTTTTTTCGTGAAAATTGCCTGCAGGGCAAAAAAAGTTCCTTTTTCACGCAGCATGGGGCTGTCTGTCAGGCCGAGGGCCTTGTCTCTGGCCAGAAGTTGGAGTGCCTGCGGCCCTCCGCATCAAGCAGCCAGCCGGCAAACCAGCCTGCCAGGGAGGCCGCGAAGCCCGCAAAGAAGGGCGGGATCTGGTTCAGCAGCGGCGAGGGCGAGGGGAAGATGGCAAACTGCGGATGCGTGAACAGGTACCAGGCAAGGCAGACCACAAAGCCAGGGACAGCGCTGCACCAGGCAGCCAGGCGGCTGCGCTTGCCAAAGCGCACCAGGGCCACATAGGCGACCAGGACAGTGGAGCCCACAATGCTCCAGCTTGTGGTGCAGAGCATGGCAATGATTTCGCCCTTCACCTGGGCGCAGCCGCCCGAGAGGAGCACGCAGAAGGCTATGGCCAAAAGCCACGTGGGGCGCGTGGTCTTGCGGGCCGGGAGATCCTCGGCTATGGCCGAGACGGCAATGTGGAAGATGGCCGTGGCTGTGGAAAGGGAGGCCGAGACAATGGCCAGTACAAAGATCTGCAGCCCTATGTCCGGCAAAAGCGTCTTCACGAGCGTGGGCATGACCTCGTCGGGATTGGCAATGTCCGGCATGATGAGCTGGGCCAGGCAGGCCACATAGTAGGCGCCGCCCACAAGGACGGTCAGAACCAGCATGGCAAGGGGTGTTATGCGGTTGACCTGGGCTGCGGAGGAGAGGGCAAAGTGGCGCTGGATCATCTGCGGCTGTGCCCAGACCGCCACGGACGTGACCACCACAAGGGAGATGATGAACCAGCCCTGGGAGCCTGTGGAAAGGGCCACAAAGCCCTGGTTGGCAAGATCTGTGGGAGCAAGGTCCGCCAGTCGTTCCATGCCGGCAAGGGGCCCGCCCACTGCGGAAAACACGGCAGCGGCCAGCATGACAATGCCCACGGTCATGACCAGGCCCTGCATGGCCTCTGTGTAGAGCACGCCCCTCAGGCCTCCCATGAAGATGGCCACAGCCACGAGCAGGGCAACAAGCCAGATGAGTACCCACAGGGGAATGGGCAGAATCTGGGCCAGGAGCAGGGCAGCTCCCTTGATGACAGCCGAGGCGTAGACGCCGAGAAAGACCGCGAAGATCAGGGCAAGACAGCGCCCAAGCAGAGGAGACCTGTGGCCCTTGGCCAGAAGCTGCGTTGGGGTGCGGGCACCGAGATTGCGCTGGCAAACGCGCGTGGGCCAGGCCAGGAAGCGGTAGACGATCCAGGTGCCGAGCCAGACGTTGCCTGCTGCCACAAGGAGCATCTGCATGCCGTACTTGTAGGCAAGGCCGCCAAAGCCCACCAGGGCCACAGCGGAAATGTAGGTTGCCACATAGGCCAGGGCCTGCACGGCAAAGCCCACCTTGCCGCTGACCATGACGTCGTGACCCTGGCCCTT
>CALVGM010000065.1 GCA_944327095.1 uncultured Desulfovibrio sp.
TGCGATCAAGATAGTAGTATTCGCCAAGCAGCCTTGCGTCCGGAAAGCCGTTGTTGTGCAGGCGCACAGGAAGCCTCTGCACGCTGTCGAGAACCTCTGTGGCCGTAACCGGCCTGCCCTTGCGTATGCGCGGCAGCCTGTCCGGGGCAAAGAGAAAGTTCTTTCTCTTGGCAAGCTGGGCGGGGATTTCGGGGGAGGGCGTAAAGATGACGGATATGTCCCCCACAACATAGCGCTGCCCCGGGCGCATGTAGAGGATCACGCTGGCCCTGTCGCCGCGGGTGTTCATTTCGAAGTCTGCGGCCCCGTCGTAGTAGCCCTGGGAGGCCATGTACTTCAGCGCTGCCTCCACGTCCTGTCGTGCGCGCATTTCCAGACCGAGTTCTCCGTCCGGTGGCGTGTCGTGCAGGCGCACAAGCTGGCTCAGGTCCTGCATGCCCCTGACAAGGTTCGGGCCATCCACCTTCGGATCCGGAGGCGCCATGTGGGGCGCTTCCTCGGCCTTTTGCTGGCGGGCAAGATCCTCGGCTGCGCTCAGTGTGGTCGTGTCGTCGGAACCGTTTCCGTTTTGGGAAGAGTCGTCGATCGTTCCTTCCTTCTTGTCCTTCTTCCCGGTATCTCCCTCTTCTTCCCCGTCCTCCTTTTTGTCTGCCTTTTTTGTCCTGGCCGCGATGTCCACTTCCCTGCCGTCGTCTGTGACAAGCACAAACTTTACGTCATAGGGAAGAGGCTGGGCAGAACTTTCCACTTCCCCGCTCATGCTGGAGCGCGGGCGCGGAGCAGGCCTGTCCTTGAAAATGAGTCCGCAGCCGCAACACAAAAGCAGCAGGATCAGAACAGGCGCAAGGCAAAGGGACAGCCTTGCCCGGGAAGAACCCGCAAGAGAACGGAATTCGGAGACAGGTCCGTGTGCTTTTTTGTGCTGTGATGCCATGTCCGCGAAGTGAGGTTTGAGCGTTTTTCAGCCTGTGAAAGATCCTGTGAAAACGACATATCCCAAAAGGAGCAACAAAAAAAGACAATGTTGGCCGGGTTTTTAGAAAAGTCACACAGATCAGTGCCTTGGTGTTGATGCATCCCCCCTGATGTGGCATAGAAACGGCAACCGGGGAAGGCCTGTCTGCCGGACAGACGGCTTGCCCGGACCTGTGATCTGCCTTCTGCCTTCGCAAGTCTGTACGAACAGGGAAGTCTCCCATGCATTTTTCTCGCGAAAAGGTAGAGAGATGCCCATGGGGCAGGCAGGCCTGCGACATATCTCAAGAGCTCGGGAGCGCTTATGAACTACAATCTTCTCTTGCACGTCGATCTCAATGAACCACAGAGACTCAATCTGGCCTTTGACAATATTGCCAACTACAAAAAGTACATAGCCGAGCACCCGGAGGCCAGTGAGGCAAGGATTGTCCTTGTGGCAAACGGGCCGGCTGTCAATCTCTTCACCCAAAACTGGGATCATGCCGAGCTGCAGGAAAGGGGCAAAAAATTCATGGAAGAGGGCGTTTCCATTCGCCTGTGCCAGAACGCCCTCAACAAGTTCGGCATAGCGGCCGATCAGCTGTGGGACGGCTGTGTTGCCATTCCGGGTGCCATCCCCGAAATCATCAGGCTGCAAAACGAGGGCTTTAGCTACATCAAGCCCTAGGCATCCCCAAAAGACGCAAGGCAAAAAAGGAGGCATGGAAGGGCAGTTGCGTGCCCTTCCATGCCTCTCTTCGTCCAATGTCTTGGGCGTGCCGTTTTTCTAGGCCATGCGCTTTCCTGCCTTGATGCCGGCCATCTGGTAGCGCTTCTGGGCAGAAAGGACGACCTTGCGCAGTCTGATGGACTGGGGAGTCACTTCCACGAGTTCGTCCGCCTTGACAAAGTGCAGGGCCCTTTCAAGGGTCATCTTGCGAACCGGGGTCAGGATAACGTTTTCGTCCTTGCCTGCGGCGCGCAGGTTGGTGAGCTTCTTGGCCTTGGTCGGGTTCACGTCGATATCGTTGTCGCGATTGTGCTCGCCAATGATCATGCCCTCGTAGACAGGATCGCCTGGCTCGATGAACAGCGACCCCCTGGGCTCGAGGTTGAAGAGGGCATAGGCTACGGCAGAGCCTGCGCGATCGGACACTATGCTGCCCGTAAAGCGGCTCGGGAACTCGCCGCGCCACTCCTCGTACCCTTCGAGGTAGGCGTTCATGATGCCCGTGCCCTTGGTGTCCGTGAGGAATTCGTCCTGGTAGCCGATGAGGCCGCGGGAGGGAACGGAGAACTCCAGGCGCACGCGTCCTGTGCCCGCGTTGTGGCAATTGATCATCTTGCCCTTGCGCAGATTGATCTTCTCCGTGACAACGCCCATGAAGGATTCGTCACAGTCCACATAGAGGTGCTCGATGGGTTCGAGGGTCTTGCCGTTCTCGTCCTGCTTGAGGATGACTTCCGGGCGGCCGACCGAGAGCTCGAAGCCTTCCCTGCGCATGGTTTCCACAAGGATGGCCATCTGGAATTCACCTCTGCCCTTGACGATGAAGCTGTCGTGATCATCGGACACTTCCAGACGTATGGCCACGTTGCGCAGGGTTTCCTTCCTGAGCCTGTCCTGAATGACGCGGCTTTGCACGAACTTGCCTTCGCGTCCTGCCAGGGGAGAGGTGTTGATGCCAATGCGCACCGCCACAGTGGGCTCGTCCACTGTGATGCGCGGCAGCGCAGCCGGGTTTTCCCTTGTGCAGATGGTGTCGCCAATGGTGACGTCCTCGATGCCTGCAAGGACCACAATGTCTCCGGGATCGACCTTGTCCACTTCCTTGAGCGTCACCCCCTGGTACACCTGCAGCTTGGTGGCGCGCAGGGGCCTGGGCTTGTTGTCTGCGCCAATGCAGGCCAGAGGCTCGTTGTTGAAGACCGAGCCGTGCATGATGCGGCCAACCGCAAGGCGCCCGAGGTAGTCCGAGTAGTCGAGATCCGCCACCAGCATCTGGAAGGGCTCGTCGGGATCGTATTCTGGGCCCGGGATCTTGTTGATGATGGTTTCGAACAGGGGCGTGAGATCCTTTCTCTCGTCGTCCTTGTTGTACATGGCTACCCCGTCCCTGCCGACAGCGTAGAGCACGGGGAATTCGAGCTGTTCGTCATTGGCCCCGAGGTCGATGAACAGATCGTAGATTTCGTTGAGAACCTCGTCGATGCGCGCGTCCTTGCGGTCGATCTTGTTGATTACGACCACAACGGGCAGGCCTGCTTCCAGAGCCTTGCGCAGCACGAAACGCGTCTGGGGCAGGGGCCCTTCGGACGCGTCGACAAGCAGGATGGCACCGCTTGCCATGGACAGGGACCGTTCCACTTCGCCACCGAAGTCGGCGTGGCCGGGCGTGTCGATGAGGTTGATTTTGACGTTTTGCCAGGTAATGGCGCAGTTCTTTGCGGCAATGGTAATGCCGCGCTCCCTTTCGAGATCCATGTTGTCCATTATGCGCTCGTTGACCTGCTGATCGGCCCTGAACACACCACTTTGCTTGAACATGGCATCCACAAGGGTTGTCTTGCCGTGGTCAACGTGAGCTATGATTGCGACATTGCGCAGATGTTCGTTTTGCATGGTTTTTTTGTTTGTGTTGGCTGTTTTTCGAGACTGGAAAATGCGGTGCGCCCTGTCTCCTGTGGCAAGAGAGACACAAGGCAGACGTTTGCCGGTGTTCTTGGTACAGGACAGACTGCGGGGGATGCAGTGTACGCCCGGCAGGCGCGAGGGAGGTTGCAATACAGGTCAGAAGGCTGGCCCTGGAGACTGGCAACGACCTTGCGAAGTCGGCAGGCTTCTACCCTTTTTTTGCTCCCTTGTCACCAAGTTGCCCTGCTGGAAAGCGTGCCTGCCTCTGGACAGAAGCCCCTTTTTTGAGGACAATAAAGATTCAGCTACAAGCTTGCTGCGAATTTCTACATATGGAGACTGACCTTGGAGAACCCTAGAACCGAACTGAGCGGCCACAGAGTCCTTGTTGGCAACCGTGGTGAAATTGCCATCCGCATCATGCAGGCCTGCCTGAAGCTGGGCGTTGCCTTTACTGCCATATACACTCCCGAGGACAAGGAATCCACACACGTGAGCTTTGCCAGGGAACATGGGGGAGAACATGGCCTGTACATGGTTTCTTCCTACCATGACGCCAACGAGCTCATGGCTGTAGCCGATGTCTCGGGCTGCACAGCCGTGCACCCCGGATACGGCTTTTTTGCCGAAGACTTCCGCTTTGCCCGCAGAGTGGTCAAGCGGGACAGGAAGATGATTTTCCTGGGTCCCTCCTGGAAGATAATTCGCGAGCTTGGTGACAAGATCAATACAAAGCGTCTTGCCCGCAGCCTGGGCGTGCCCACTGTGCCCGGTTCGGACAGGCCCATATACGACGAGATGGAGGCCGAAAACATTGCCGAGGACGTTTTCGACTTTCAGCTGCAGCAGGGTATCGATCATCCCCTGGTGCTCATCAAGGCCTCCGCAGGGGGCGGCGGCATGGGCATCGAGGAAGTGGACGACATAGATCAGTTCCGTTCCGTCTACCGCCGCGTGCGCAACTACGCAGCTCGCCAGTTCAAGGACGAGGGCGTGCTCATAGAACAGCGCGTCACGGACTTCAACCACCTTGAGGTGCAGATCATAGGCGACAGGTCCGGCAAGAACCAGGTGCATTTTGGCACCCGCAACTGTTCCATACAGTCCACAGGTCGCCAGAAGCGCCTTGAAGTGGCCCCGGGCTTCGATCCTTCGGTGAACGAGTACAACTTTGACGCCAACAAGGTGCTGGACGCCATCACGCAGTACTCCCTGACCATGGCCAGGGAAGTGGGCTACGACAGCGTGGGTACCTGGGAATGGATAGTCACGCGTCAGGGAGCTCCCTTCCTCATGGAAGTGAACACCAGAATTCAGGTGGAAAACGGCGTTTCCGCCAGCATTGCCAGGGTCAAGGGGCAGGCAGGGGTGGATCTCATAGCAGAGCAGATTCGCACAGGCCTTGGCGAACCCCTGGGCTATACGCAGCAGGACATAGAGTTTGAGGGCTTTGCGCTCGAATACCGCCTCATAGCGGAGGCTCCGGAAAACAACTTTACTCCCTGGGTTGGAACCATCGACCGCTTCAGATGGAAGGAACATCCCTGGCTTTCCGTGCACACCCAGGTGCCCAAGTCCCCCTACAACATTCCTACGGAATTCGATCCAAACCTTGCGCTTGCCATTGTCTGGGGCAAGGACCTCGGGGAGTTGAAGGAGCGCGGTCTTGTTTTCCTGAAGGAACTTGAACTGCAGGGCCACAACGCCGCGGGAGAGCCCATGAAGAACAATATTGCCTTCCTCATGGAAAAGACGCCGCAGATACTGAAGTTTTAGGCAGACAGGGCCCCATTGGCCGCCACAGCAGTGCAGACAAGGACACAGAGGACCATGGACAACCTTTTTTTGAAGCGCATACAAAGTCTCAGAGACAGACTTTCCTATATGCAGGATATATTTGCCGGCAAGCATGCGGACAGCGTGTCGCTGCTGCTGCAAAAGCTCGACGAGTTCACGGAAAAGGTCAACAACGACAGCCTGACCAATCCCTACGATGAACTGGTGGCTCTCGAGGATCTTTTCAAGTACGTGGAAGCCAGGCTGGACGCTTCCATAACGCCACTGGACAAGGTGCGCATTGTGCGCCATCCGCAACGCATCTGTCTGCGGGATATCCTGGAAAACGTGTACGACAACTTCACGGAAGTGGGCGGACAGGACGAGCACAGCATTGATCCGAGCATGGTGATAGCCCGTGCGGTCATTATTCGTCGTCGTGGCAAGAAGCGCTACACCCAGTCTGTCATGGTCATAGGTCAGGAAAAGGGGCATGGCGCCGAATTCCGCAATGGCGGCTCGGTCAAGCCCTGGGGCAATGCCAAGGCCCGCCAGTTCATGCGCGTTGCCGAAACAGAGGGCATTCCTGTCCACACCTACATCTTCACCCCGGGCTCGTTCCCCATCGAGGACTATCCGGGAGCTGCCCAGCAGATTGCCCGCAACATCTACTGCATGGCCGGCCTGCGCGTTCCGGTGGTGTCGGTCATCTCCGAAGGCGGCAGCGGCGGCGCAGAAGCCATTGGCCTTGCAGACAAGAGGCTCATGCTCTCCAATGGCTACTATTCGGTTATTTCTCCCGAAGGGGCAGCCGCCATCGAGGGCCACTGCCGCGGTGGCGAACGTCCCTCGCAGGAGCTGGTGGAAAAGTGCGCCTGCAATCTGAAGCTCACGGCAGAGGACAACCTGCGCTTCGGATACATCGACAAGATCATCCAGGAGCCCCCGCTCGGGGCCCGCTCCTACCACTTCGACTTTTTCCGTCAGCTGCGGCAGGAAATCCTGCTGGCCACAGACGAGGTGGTGCTTTCGGCCAAGCTGTCGCCCTTCAAGAAGATCGGCGTTTCCCACCGCAACAAGCCGGGCGTCAACCTTGATGAAATGTACATGCGCTGGAGCCTGACCCAAAGCGCCAAGACACGACTTGTCAAAAAGCGCCAGAACAAGTTCCTGAAGCTTTCCAGGGAAGCCGCGGTGGACAAGCGTCCCTTCCTCACCAAGGCTCTGCACACCCTGGACGATCTGGTGATGACTCCGGTGAACGAATTCAAGTACGAGTTCTACCGCAAGCATCAGCGCAAGATCCACGCCTTCCTCGAGGAAGCCGAAAACGAGTGGGATGTCTTCAGAAGCTGGCTGAGAAAGCCCTTTGGCAAGCAGGAAGAGCAGAAGGTCAAGGAGGCTGTCAGCAGCGAGCTGACCTCCCTGTCCACCTGGAGCGACGGGCAGCGGCATAAGAGATGGAACTACCTTTCTCCCCGCTACAAGATAGATCAGGCCGTTACCTGCCCCAATGCCGAGATATACGGTTGCCCGGACCTGTGGGGACCGGACCTCTTTGCCGAATTTGCCGGTGTCTGCAGCAACTGCGGCCATCACTTCCCCATGGAACCGGAATGGTACGTGCGCAACGTCTTTGACGTGGGCACGGTCATGGAGTTCAACGAGGAGATAGAGGCAGGCAATCCCCTGGAGTACCCCAATTTTGACAAGACCATCAGGGCCGCCCAGGAAAAGACCGGCTGCAAGAGTGGCTGCATGACCTTCGAGGCCCGCATCGACAACATCAAGGTTGTTGTCGCCATGCTCATGGGCACCTTCCGCGGCGGGTCCTTTGGTGCAGCCGAAGGGTACAAGTTTGTGGAGGCGGCCCAGAGGGCGACCAAGAACCGCTATCCCTTTATTGCCTATGTGCACGGCACGGCTGGCATCCGCATTCAGGAAGGGACAAACGGCGTTATTCAGATGCCCCGCTGCACCATAGCTGTGCACAGGTACATCGAAAACGGCGGTCTCTACATGGTCCTCTACGACACCAACAGCTTTGCCGGCCCTGTGGCCAGCTTCCTTGGCTGTTCGCCCTATCAGTTCGCCATCCGTTCCTCCAACATCGGTTTTGCCGGCCCGGGCGTCATCAAGTCCACAACCGGCATGGATGTTCCCCCGCACTACCACAGCTGCTACAAGGCCATGGACAGAGGGCATATCCAGGGTATCTGGGACCGTCGCCAGATGCGCCACAACCTTATTCAGGCCCTGCAGACGATCGGCGGCCGAAATCTGTACTACCGCTAAGGATTTTCCGTGCCACAGGAGCCCGGAACTGAAGGTTCTCTATGCTGAATATTTCCGATTTGCTTGAACAGATAAAACAGAATCCGTACAGGGAAATTGTTGTCAGGACGCCGCACACCGGTGTCGTGAACTTTGCCGACATCAAGCAGGGCCAGGCTGTGCACGGTCCGGAGGGGCAATGGAAGGAGCGCAGCGGCACTAGACTGGCGACGCTTACGCGCGAGCGCAATCCCAAGCCCATCTACGCGCCGGAAAAGGGTGTGGTGGACAAGGTGTACAGCGAGTACGAAAATGCCTTTGTGGAAAATGCCACGCCCCTGGTCACCATACGCCACCATTTGACCAGGGAGGAAGTGGAGAACATAATCCTCAGGGAGGCCCTCCATCTCTTCAGGGCGCCGGAGAGAGCAAAATACTATTTTACCCCCGAGATAGACGCCAAGATGAAATCGTCCGATCCGGGCAGTGTTGTCATCAGGGATGGCCAGGAACTGTTCATCATGAGCAGGATGAAGCGCGAGCTGCCTCTGTACTATTCCGGTCCGGAAGGTGTTATCTACGCCATCTATTTCAAGCCCAGTGACAACGTAGACGCGGATGCCCCGCTGATTGGCGTTTGTCCGCAGGAAGAATTGCCCAATATCAAGGAAGTTATCATGCGCGTTCAGACTGAATGGCAGGAAAACTAGCTACAGTTGCAGGAGATTATGATGCTCAACAAGGTAATGCTCATCGGCAGGCTTGGACGCGATCCAGAGCTCAGGTACACGCAAAACGGTACCCCTGTCACCTCGCTCAATGTTGCGACAGACGAGTCCTACACAGACAGGGACGGCAACAGGCAGGAAAGAACCGAATGGCATAGGGTTGCAGTCTTCCAGAAGCAGGCCGAGCTGTGCTCCAACTATCTTTCCAAGGGAAGCCTTGTCTATGTGGAGGGTTCCCTGCAGACAAGAAAGTGGCAGGACCAGCAGGGCATGGATCGGTACACCACCGAAATTCGCGCCCAGCGCGTGCAATTCCTCGACCGCAGGAGCAATGACGGCGGCCAGCGTGGCGGAGACGACTACCAGCAGGGACGCGGCGGATGGAACGGCGGCGGCCACGGTCAGTCCTACCAGCAGCAGGGCGGCTACAACCAGCAGGCTCCTTCCCAGTCCTATGGCCAGGATGGCTATCAGGGCGGTGGCTACGGTGGCCAGGCCCCGCAGCAGAACCGCTACAGGGAGGAGGCTCCAGCGAACCAGGGCATGGAGGCCAACAGGGACAAGGATCTCGGCCGCCCCACACCTTCCGAGTCTTCCCTTGACGAGGTGCCCTTCTAGACATTTGCGCAGGATCAGCCGGGCTTGCGTTCGTGCTTGCGAAAAATTTGCGCAAGCCTGACCACTGTCACGGACAAGAACAGAGTCCTGTCTGCGCCCAGAGCAGAGATTTTTTTTCGAGGACGGTTGGGCCTTGTGCGCCCGGCCGCCCTTTTTTTGCGTCCTTTCACAAGCTTGTGAAGAGGGAGCTTTATCTTTATGATAAAACTTGGTTAGCAATTACAATAAGTTATCAAAAAGAAGTGGCAATGAACCTGAACAGGCATTGACATTTCGTACATAATTTCACAAGATGCACGCAATCCCGACGAATACGGCTCACTGGCCGTGTCATAAAACTCATGGAGGAATGGATATGTCCAAACTTGTCCCCCCGCATGGCGGTAAAGGTCTTGTGTGCGCTCTTCTTGAGGGCAAAGCTCTGGAAGACGAGATCAAAAAGGCTGAAGGCCTCAAGAAAGTCGAAATTTCCTCTCGCGCCAAGGGCGACCTTATCATGATGGGGATCGGCGGCTTCTCTCCGCTGGACGGATTCATGGACAAGGCCAACTGGAAGAGCGTTTGTGAAAAGATGCTGCTCACAGACGGCACTTTCTGGCCCGTGCCCGTTACCCTGGACATCTCCGCCGAAGATGCGGCAGAGATCAAGGCCGGTCAGGAAATCGCCCTTGTTCGCAACGGCATGCTGCTTGCGACCATGAAGGTCGACGAAATCTACGAGATGACCGAAGAAGACAAGAAGTTCGAGTGCGAGCTGGTCTTCAAGGGTCATGGTGATGACTCCCAGAAGTTCTGGGACGTTGCCCCCACCGACCACCCCGGCGTCAAGATGGTCCTTGCCCAGAAACCCTTCAACGTGGCTGGCAAGGTGAAAGTGCTTTCTCAGGGCGAATTCCCCGAAAAGTTTGCCGGTACCTACATGACCCCCGCTCAGCTGCGCGAGCAGCTTGACGCCCGCGGCTGGAAGACCGTTGCTGCCCTGCAGCTGCGCAACCCCATGCACCGCTCCCATGAATACCTGGCCAAGCTGGCCATCGAAGTGTGCGACGGCGTTGTGATCCACTCCCTGGTCGGCAACCTGAAGCCCGGCGACATCCCGGCCGATGTGCGCATCAAGTGCATCAACACCCTTGTTGACAAGTACTTTGTGAAGGATCACGTCATCCAGGCTGGCTATCCCCTCGACATGCGTTACGCTGGTCCCCGCGAAGCCCTTCTGCACGCCACCTTCCGTCAGAACTACGCCATCAACCGTCAGATCGTCGGCCGTGACCATGCTGGCGTGGGCGACTTCTCCGGCATGTTCGAAGCTCAGGAAATCTTCGACAAGATTCCTCAGCCCGAGGATCCCGGCAAGCGTCTGCTCTGCGAACCCCTGAAGATCGACTGGACCTTCTACTGCACCAAGTGCGACGGCATGGCTTCCATGAGGACCTGCCCCCATGGCAAGGAAGACCGCGTCATTCTGTCCGGCACCAAGCTGCGCAAGTTCCTTTCCGAAGGCCAGCCCATTCCGGATCACTTTGGTCGTCCCGAAGTGCTCGACATTCTGCGCAAGTACTACTCCGGCCTGACCGAAAAGGTCGAAATCAAGATGCAGCACGCTGCTTCCGGTCCTGCCGAATAGTAGCTGACTGAAAATATCTTTTGCTGGGGCAATGGCCGCAAGGTCATTGCCCTTTCCTTTATGGGCACAGGGCAGGACTTGCCAGCAACAAATCTGCTTGCGGGATCGCCTTTTTGTCGGCTATTTCTCCGAAGTGCAAGCCGGCAGGCAAGGACAGGGAAAGCCTGATTCTTTTCGTAACCTGCAGGCTGCTGGAAGGGCTTTTTGCAACATCACGGGAACGACCCGATTGGCCTATCAATCCGAGGGGAAAGATGCAGCGGTACAAACACGTTTACGGACCTGTGCTCTCCAGAAGACTTGGCAGATCTCTGGGGGTAGACATACTGCCATTCAAGACCTGCAGCTATGACTGTGTCTACTGTCTCTTGGGACGCACGAAGACACACACCATGGAGCTGGCAGAATATGTCTCCCGTGACGCAGTGCTTGACGAGCTTGAACGCAAGCTCGCGGAAGACAGGCCCGATGCCATCAGCTTTGCCGGTTCCGGGGAGCCCACGCTGAACAGCGCACTGGGCGAAATCATAGCCGGCATCAAGAAGATGACCGATGTGCCTGTTGTGGTCTTCACCAATTCCTCCCTGCTGTGGAAACCCGAGGTGCGGGACAACCTGGCACAGGCAGACATTATCAGTCCCTCCATGGACGCAGTGGTTGCGCAGACCCTGCAAAGGGTGAACAGGCCATGCGAGGGGCTTGACTGCGAGACCATCTACAGGGGGCTGCAGCAGTTCTGTCACGAGTTTCGCGGCAGAATATGGCTCGAGATCCTTCTGGCAGCGGGAATAAACGACAGCCAGAGTGACATCGAGGCCCTGACAAAAGCCGTACAGGGGCTTGAAAATCTGGAATGTGTGCAGCTCAATACCGTGGTCAGGCCGCCCGCGGAAAAGTATGTTGGCGCGGTCTCGAGAGAACGCCTGGAGGCAATACGGGCCCAGTTGCCCGGCAATGTACAGATCATTGCCTCCTTTTTTGGCGACAAGGGCGGAGGGCATGGCAAGAAGACTGTGACTGCCGACGAGATACGCGATCTTGTGGAACGCCATCCCAGTACCCTGGAAGGAATTGCGGAAGGGCTTGATGTCGAGGTTGAAAGAATACGTCCCACAGTAGAGCAGCTGGTAGGTGATGGCGTGCTTGCTGCCAATGAATGTGAAGGCAAGACCTTCTACGTGGTGACCAATCCCAGCTGAAATATGCGGGCCAAAGCGGGTCTTGGATTGCAAAATTCGAGCTTTTGGGTATTTGCCCTGCCCCTGCAAGTCCTGTACACTCTTTTGGCGCCTGATGGGCGGGACCCGTTTCATGGGGACAGGTCCTGCGAGGCAGGGGCGCAGGCAGGGGCAGTCCATATGACTGCGCCGTACAGGCCTTGTGGCAGGCGACCCGACAGAACTCGATAAGGAGGAAGACGCTCCTGCCTCCCGCACGCCGGGACAGGCAGCGCCAGTATTTGCGATGAAAGCCAAGCCCAATGTCAGCAGACCGGCAGCATTGCTCTGCGCAGCAGGATTTTTCTTCTGTCTCTGGGTTCATGTGGGTCAGGTGGAGGAGGCCTGCTTTACAGCAGGCTGTTCCCTGTACCAGCAGACCAGCGTGGCCGGCGTCTCCCTGTGGGTCATCGGCATGGCTGCCTTTGTGGTGCTGGGCCTGCTTTCCCTTCTCGGCAGGGCCCAGATTGCCTGCTGGCTTGCCCTGGCAGGGGTTCTTTGCGACTGCTTTCTCTTGGCATTGCTGGTTCTTACTGCGCCCTGCTTCTTCTGTCTTGTCTTTGCCCTCATCCTGATGTGTGTCTTTCTGACCCTGAGAAAGTGTGTGCAGACAAGAACCTGGAACAGTGGGGGGCAGGGGTATCCTGTCCTTGTGTACATATGGGCTGTTCTTTTTGTCTGCAATGTGGGCATAGTGGTCAAGTCCACAATTCCCCTGTGGGACATAAGCGATAACGTGGAGGATGCTTCCGTCCACATGTTCTTTTCTCCATCCTGCGCTGTCTGCAAGCAGGGAGTGGAAAGCCTTTCCGGAAACATAGATGTGGCCTTCTTTCCCATTGCGGAGAACAGCTGGGACGTAAAGCGCATAGCCTTGATGAAAACCTATCTTGGGGAGGGCATGAGCATGCGCGATGCCTTCAACGCAGCCAACGCGGCCACACCTCCTGCAGGCCTTGAGCTGTACACGCCCTCCATGCTCGCACTGCAGCTCAAACTGCTCCTCAACAAGGCGCATGTGTTTATGGAAGGCGGCGGACGTGTCCCCTTCCTTGAGTACAGGGGCCTGCCGAGACACTTGCAGGAAAAACCGCGGGCAGCAGTTCGCAAGGCAGAGGCTGCAACAAACCCCAATACGCCACCCGATACATCACAGTGGTCCGACCCCACGCTGCCTTTAGACACAGAAGTGAGCGGATTTTGCACAGGCAGCACTCCTTGCGTGGAGCCAGGGGATCCGGTAACACCTGCGCGCCGCAATTGAGGCTTTTGCCGCAAGCTCCTGCGGCATGAGCCAGTACCGTGTTTCTTTGCGTGCCTCTCTGCACCTCTCGCTGTGTCCTCAGCTGTATTTCTGCCTTTTTTTTGCAAGGGATGGGAGACCCTAGCCTTCCCTGCAGGAATTGGCCTTGCCGGGAGAAATACGCCCCAAAGAGGCCGCATGGGGAGAAAATTTTTGCCGGACGCGCTCTATTGACCCAACTTTTGTTTCACTATAAAATTCTCCACTTGTCGGAAATCGATTCACTTTCTGTTGTTCAAAGGCCCAGGCTTTTGGAATGACAGCCAAAAAAAGATTTCGAGCAGTCTGCCAGCCTCCTGCAAACGGTGACTTTTTTCCTGTCACCAAGTGATGCCGGCAGCCGGAGGAAGATGTTTCATGCAGTCCACGGAATATTTCTTCAGTGTGAGGGATGTGGTCCTCGAGGAATGGATCAACGCCATTTTTGATACCTATCCCTTTCAGACGACAGGTTTCTTGCGGACAAACGACGATCCCTTTACCAACCCTGTCGCTGACATGACGCGCGAGGCCGCAAACACTGTGTATGAGGCCGTTTCCGGATGGGACAAGAAGCCAGCAGATGTGCGAGCGGCCATTGACAGGTTCGTGCACATGCGCGCTGTGCAGACATTTCTTCCAAGCCAGGCCATGCTTGTCTTCTACCTTCTCAAGCCGCTGATGCGTAAGCATATCATGCCCACCATGTCCAAAGCCGGCAAGATGAAGGACTACCTTGAAGCAGAATCCCGTTTGGACACAATTGTTCTTCTGGGTTTTGACTTGTATACAAAATCTCGGGAAGTCGTTGCTCAAAACAGAATCAACGAGATTAAAAACCAACACGCCCAGCTGGTGCGCTGGGCGCAGCGAGTGGGAGGAGCCCCTCTTCCTGAAGAAGGGCAAAGCTAACACTATCGTACAGAGAGGTAGGGAATGTTAAACTCTTTACTGGTTGTGGCTCTTGTCACAATCATCGCCTGGCTCGGTTCAGCAGTAGGTATGGGAGCGTTCTTTGGTATCGTTGTCCCCTGTGTGGCAATCGCGGTCTTTTTGGCTGGCGTGGTATGGAGGATGGTCTGGTGGGCCAAATCCCCTGTGCCCTTTGCCATCCCCACGACTGGCGGTCAGGAAAAGTCCCTTGACTTCATCAAACAGGCCAAGTTCGACTGCCCCGACACCACCTTTGGTGTCGTCAAGCGCATGTTCCTGGAAGTCTTTCTTTTCCGCTCCCTGTTCCGCAACGTGAATGCGGAAATCAAGCAGGATGATCCCGTCAACGGCGGCCCCAGAATCATCTACTACTCTTCGAAATGGCTCTGGGTTTTCGCTCTTCTGTT
>CALVGM010000066.1 GCA_944327095.1 uncultured Desulfovibrio sp.
ATGTTGACCAGCTGACCCGCCGCTTCTTCCGTGACGTCGAGCGCACCTATCGCTCTCACGGCCCGGACTACTTCGGCTACGAAGCACACATGGATCCCTTCTCCCTGTCCTACCACAACTACTTCGCGCCCATGACCGGCGCTCTGCCCAACGGTCGCAGAAAGGGTGTTGCCCTTACCGACGCCAGCGTGTCCGCCATGCCCGGCACGGATACACACGGCAGCACGGCTCTCATCAAGTCCGCTGCCCAGGCCATCGACACCATCAGGAACAACTGCAACCACATGAACATGAAGTTCCTGCCCGAGGCTCTCGAAGGTCCCAAGGGAACGCGCATGCTGCTCAACCTCATCAAGACCTACTTCGACCTTGGCGGCGGCCATATACAGTTCAACTGCGTTTCTTCCGAGACCCTCAAGGACGCTCAGGAAAAGCCGCAGAACTACAAGGATCTGGTTGTGCGCGTGGCCGGCTTCTCCTCCTACTTCACCCGCCTGTACAAGGGTGTGCAGGACGAGATCATCAAGCGTACCGAATACAATTAGACCGAACATCCCCTAAAAACATCTCCTAAAGACTGGCATTTAGGGTAGACATTCTTTCCTTCTGGCAACGATTGCGGGGGTGCCATGCTCCCGCAATCGTTTAGTCGTAACTTTCAACCCTCAAATGGAGCAATCCATTGGGAGATATGTATGCTCAAGATCAGTATTGAACCTGCAATCGTCGAGAGATTCAATTCTCTCTTCGAGGAAGAAGACAATGACGAGGCCCTCTTTCGCATCAAGGAAGTCAAGGTAGGAGGTGGATGAAAGAGCCATCTCGAGCTTCGTGTAAGCTTGGATGAGGCTGAAGATCCCGATGAGGAAGTCTACATCAAGGTTGAGGGACTGCGCTTTGTGGTCTCCAATGATGTCATAGATTCCTATGGCGAGACATACGAAATCTATACTGATACAGAGCATAACATTCCTGGCGTACGGGCAATAAACTGATTTCCAGCCAGTGCAATACTGACGCTGGCCGGGAATCATGCACATCCAACCTCTCTTCAAGGAGTACTCATGGTTTCCATCAAGATTGTTGATCCCGCTATTGTGGATAGATTCAGGCAGATCCTGGCCAGCGAAGACGATGACGATGCGGTCTTCCGCATCAAGGAAACAAAGGTAGGCGGTGGCTGCAAAAGCCACATGGAACTCTTGGTAGGCATAGACGAAGTCGAGGACGACGATCAGCAGGTACAGGTAGAAGGCCTGCCCTTCGTCATTTCCGAGGACGTCATCGATTCCTACGGTTCCTCCTACGAAATCTACACAGACGCGGAAAAGGGCATGCCCGCAGTCCGCGCTCTGGACTAAATCTGGCTGCTCCGGTCTGCCGGGGAAACCCGGCAGGCCTTTTTTCCAAATGTGCCGTTTTCATGCGGAAAACAGGCAGTCGCCTCTCCAGGCTGCCCAACAGGCCTTGTCCCGGGCAGGGCCTGCGTGCAGGAGTGCTGGCGACTGCCTCAATCCGCCCGATCCCGAAGACAAGGAGGACAGCGCTTCTTCCCCGCCCCTTTTTCGGGGAGTGCGCAGAGACACGATGGACGCATCACAGCTTCTCAACAAGGCAGAGGAACTCATGGCTGCGGAGCGCCCCGAGGAAGCTGCCGCCATATACGCAGATCTGAGCGCCATGGATCATCTGACGGACGAAGAGCGCGCCAACAGCCTCTTTGGTCTCGGCACCTGCGAATTTCTTGCTGGCAAGCCTGCCAGGGCCGCCTCCTCGCTGCAGAGAGCCTGGGAAATACTCTACGCCAGCCTCGGCATGCGCCATCCCTTCACTGCCAGAGTCATGGTCATGCTTTCCCGCGCCCTCTTTGCCATGGGCAGCCTGGACACAGGCATGGAAGTGGGCCGCAGTGCCCTGAAAACCCTGGAGGAGCTCTACGGGAAAAACCACGAGCAGACCGCAACGGCAGCCTTCTTTCTGGCAGGAGGCGCGCAGGCCTCCGAGCGTCTGGCCGAGTCCGAGGATCTGGTCCGCCAGGCCATGGATGCCTGGAGCGAACTGCACGGCCCGAAATCGCTTCAGGTCGCCATGTGCCTTGATGCCCTGGGCGTTTTGCGCAACCTGTGCGGCGAACAGCGCGAGGGAACGGATTTCCACACGGCTGCCCTGGAAATCAAGCTCGCCCTTCTGGGCGAGAGGCTCGACACGGCGCTCGCCTGCGGCGCTGTGGGCATAGCCGAGGCAAAGCAGGAAAACTGGTCCGTGGCAAGCTCGCGTCTTGCCCAGGCTCTGCGCATACTGGAACAGTGCGAAGAGAAGCCTGAACAGGACAGGGCAACCTTTCTCCAGTATCTGGAAGAATGCCGCAAACATCTGAGCGGAGGAGACAACAATGCCTAGTCGTACCCAGCTTGTGCAGCAAATCATAGACATCGAATGGGACATGTTTTCCAGCGTGCAAAACACAGGTGGCAAGGCCAGCTGCCAGAACGACAGGGACGACTTTGTCATCATGCGCAAGAGCCAGTTTTCCATCTGGGCGGACGACACGCTGGAAAGCTATCTTGGCGATCTCATCAAGGCCCGGCAGGACCGTCGCAACCTCATGAGCGAAAAATACGGCTTCATGATGGAATCCACCTTCCCGGACGAATTTGCGCAAATCGCTGACCGGCTGCCAACGGTTGCCCCCGGGGACATGCAGCTGATCGAGGAGATTGTGAGCCAGCACGTGGTCTGGAAGGAGGAGCTGGACAGCAAATACCCTGTGCTCGGCTCCCTTGGGCGCGCGGCACGCAGCGCAGGGGACAGGATGGGCATGCCCTCCCTCGAGACCTACATGCGCGCGGAACTCAAGACCTACTCCCCGGCTACGCTTGCCCTTGTGCACAGGGACACCATCGAGCACAGGGAACAGGGGCAAAACGACGCCATGGCCACCCTGCTTGCCCAGGTGCAGCAGTGCGGCTTCGCAAGCCTCGAGGAGGCCGAAGCGCATCAGGAAAAGCTGATGTGACAGGCAGCGCTAGCCACTTCCAGACACCCGAACGCCGGAGTCTCTCATGGCCCTTTCCTACGCAGAGATGGACGCCCTGTTGTACGAGGAGCTGCGGCTGTACCATCACCCCATTGCCGTAACCTTTCTCCGTACGCCAGAGGAAGTAGAAGACTACAAGAAGAACAACGAATTCCTTGAACCCGTCAAGCCGCTTACCTTTTGCCAGTGGGAAATAGCAGCGCGCATGCAGGGCAAGAACGTGCTCGGCACAGCGGCAAAACTGGCCTGCTCCAGCGCCCGCATAGGCTTTGGCTGGCAGGAACTGGACGAGCAGGAAATTGCCTCGCACCTGAAGTACTGCAGGGACAGGGAACAGACCATACGCTTTTTGAAAAGCAAGCCGCGCCTGCCTTCTGGCAGCGTGCTTGCCGTCGCGGTGGGTCCCCTGGGCAAGGCCGTTGGCCAGCCATCGGTGGTGCACATGTACTGCGACTCCATGCAGGCCTACCACCTTGCGGCGGACTACATGGCGGCAACAGACATCCACCCCCTTCCCACGCAGCTCATGATGAGCTCCTCTGCCTGCGGAGGCAGCATCTGGAGCTGGCAGAACACGGCCTTCAACTTCTGCACGCCCTGTTCCGGCTCCTACAACGCGGGCAAGACAGAGCGCGGGGAAAGCAATGTCTTTATTCCCGGCTCGCGCATCATGGCCGTTGCCGAGCGTCTGGCCACCCGCGTGCGCGAAAGTTCCGCCTCCATCACCCGTCCTGGCGACTGCTTCCCGGGCAGCGACATCTGCAAGAACTGCCCGCTCATCATCTTCAAAAAGGGCAAGTCCTGTACCTCCTGTCCGCAAAAATAGCGGACATGCACAAGAACGCAGAGCAACTTGTCCCTGCTCCCACATTCCGCAAACTCCTTACCCTGCCCTGTCGCAGCGTCTGCAATCTGCTGCAAGTCCTTGCGCAGGGCTTTTTTCCAACCGCCTATTGGTGCTTGTCTGCTAGATTGGCAACGCAAGACAGGCACACCCTCCTACAGTCACTGCAATCCCTTCCCCCAAGCCCGGTGCTTGCGGAAAAAATCGGAGGCCCCATGTCCAAGCTCGATTCCTGTCCCTGCACAGGCATGAATCTGCCCCGCTATGTCCAGCCTGTGCTGCTGGCCCTGCTGGCCAGAGAACCCATGTATGGCTACAGCCTGATCCAGACCATGTCGGACTTGAGCCTTTTTTCCGGCGGCACGCCAGACGTCACGGGCATCTACCGCAAGCTGCGCGAAATGGAGCGCAGCGGCGTGCTGTCCACCCAGACCGAGGACAGCGACATAGGTCCTTCCAGAAAGATCTACTCCGTGACAGAGCTTGGCATGCAGTGCCTGGAACGCTGGAAAAAATCCCTTGCCAGCTCCGTAGACCACCTGGAAAACGTCATTGCCTTCATACAGGGCGAGGCTGGCGCGCGCAAAGGCGAGCAAGCAGGACTTGGCATGGCAAAAGGCACCTGCTGCTGCCAGCCTTCCTGCGATCCAGACTTCGCAGCCCTTGTGCAGAAGGTGAAAAGAAGGGGCCTTGCCGGGCTTCCTGCGCGCAGGGAGGACGTGCTGCGTCTTCTGGCAGTGGATCCCGATTCCGCCGAGGCAGCCTGTCTCGGTCGCGAGGCCAGGGATGTGGCAGCCCGTGTCAGCGGCAACGTGGCCACCGTCTGGGCTGCCCTGGGCGTGGACTGCGTGCCCTGTACCATGAACTGCTCCTTCTGCGCCTTTGGCGACAAGTGGGGCGTCATAACCCAGCCCCACGAATGGTCCAAAGAGGACATCCTCAAAGAGGTCAAGCACTTTGTGGACGAGGGAGCTGCCTGGCTCATCCTGCGCACTACCGAACACTATGGCGAGGAAAGACTGCGCGTGCTCATGCGCCAGGTCAGCACACTGCTGCCCGAAGGCTGCGTGCTGGTAGCCAACACAAGCCAGCTGTCCCTGAGCGCCCTGATTTCGCTGAAGGAAAGTGGTGTCCAGGGCATCTACCACGCCCTGCGCCTTGGGGAAAGCAGGGACACACCCTTTGATCCCGAAAAGCGGCGCAAGGCCCTGGCACGCATTCCGCGGGCAGGCCTTGTTCTGGCCCATCTTGTGGAGCCCCTGGGTGTCGAGCACAGCAACGAGGAGATAGCGGACTGCTTTCTGGCCGCCCAGGCAGCGGGCGCAGGCGTGTGCGGCGTCATGGCCCGCAACAACGTGCCAGGTACCCCCTTTGCCGACAGCCCCGCCCTGCCGGACAAGCGTCTGGCCCAGGTCGCAGCAGTGACCCGTCTGTGCGGCGGCCTGAAAATGCCCTGGATCTGCGTGCATCCTCCTGTTCCCCAGGCTCTTGCCTGGGGGGCCAACGTGGTGGTGGTTGAAACAGGCGCAGTGCCCAGGGACAAGGAAGAAGCGCACACGGAGTGGAAAAGCTTCACCATTGCCGACGCGCGCAAGCTGCTTGCCGAACAGGGCTACGAGGTACACAGGACAGTCTACTAGCAAGAGTGCCCGACCCCCTTCAGCTCTCCATGTTCATGCCCATGCTCCCCAATTCCTCATTGGGGCATCCCCAAAAACCTGTCCTGCCTTTCGCAGGGCAGGTTTTGTGGATCCGGGCTCTTGCCTTGCCATGTGAAAAAAAATACCCGTTGACTCTGTGTTCAAACAGGTACAATATGTACTCGATGCCCATTTGTGTTTCGGTACAATATGTACTTGAAAAGGAATGAAACATGGCGACAAACTTTGTTTCTGTACACACGGCAACCCGTTGAATCTACAGGATATCTTCGCCATGGGTTCCACTTTTTCCGGCAGAGCATGGCACAAAGTGTGCTATGTTCTGGGCAACAGAGGCTGTACCACTTTCCGCTCGGAACCTTGTGATTTTTTATACATTCCAGAGATCTGTTCCCTGTCCGTACGAAAGTGGTATACATCTTGAAATGACTTTTCAAAAAAGTTCCCTTGCGGGACTTTTACCCTACAGGGGGAAGATCTTCCCCCTGTCCCGGAGTGGTCAGGTTCGGGCAGCCATGCGGCTGCCCTGGGAAGCCGGTGCAAGACCGGCACGGACCCGCCGCCGTAACCGGTGACGACACCTGCAACATGTCACTGCCGCTCAATCAAGAACGGTGGGAAGACGCAGGTGAAGATAGACCCGGAAGTCGGAAGACCGACCTGATCGCCCTTGCTGGCTGCACCCACGGGTTTCTGGGCCGCTGCACCTTCGTCGACTTTTGTCCGTACGCAAGACACATGTAGCCACGAAAGCGCGTCGCGC
>CALVGM010000067.1 GCA_944327095.1 uncultured Desulfovibrio sp.
CCGAAAGAGGGGGCAGAGCTTGCGCTGTGTCTGGCTCCTGCCTACGTGGCATCGCCTTTACAAGGCCAAGCCGCTCCGCGGCGCTGGCGCGGCCTTGTAAAGGCTCGCCTACTCCGGCTGACGGAGCCACAGCGCCTCGCTCCGCCCCCTCTCTTCCTTCCGGGCCAGGGAAATGTTAATGGTGTGGACTATGCGGTAACCTCCATGTATTGCGCGCAAATATCACGCGTTAATTCCAGAGAGAGAAGTTCTTCCCGTATGGTAGGCCAGTTCCTGATGGCCTTTCGTTGCCAATTTGTCGCTTGAACGCCTTGTCCTCGTAGCAGCATGCAAGTGAGTATGGAATCCGTGTTTGTATAGCAGCCTTTTTGCACCACCTTTCTTAGACTACTATTCAATGATTCTATGGCATTAGTAGTATAAACCACATGTCTTACAGCCTTTGGCAACTCATAGAGTGGCGCTACGAACTCGTTAAACCTATCCTTCCAGAACCTCACCCCTGAAGGGATCTTTGAGCCCCATTTCTTCTCAAGGTCGCTCAGGGCAGCGAGAGCGGTATCCAAGTCTGGAGATGCGTATAACCTCTTGGTATCAGCGCACCATTCCTTGCGTTCCTTGTACCCGACATGCTTACAGCTGTTACGTACCATATGGACGAGGCAGCGCTGAGTAATAGCGCGAGGATAGATGACTTTAACACCTTCTGCCACGCCTGTGACACCATCCATACAGACGAACAGGACATCCTTAAGTCCTCGGGATTGCATGCTATCAAAGATCTTCATCCAATCCTGCTTGCTCTCTGCCGTTCCGTTCATCTCTATTGTCAGCAACTCTTTCTTTCCCTCTGTGTCAATACCGAGTACGACATAAACTGGTCTGGAGGTAACACCACCCCGCTCGGTGCGGAATTGCACATAAATACAGTCAATAAAGATAAAGGGATAAAAGGGCTTGAGTTGCCTTTCCTGCCACGCCTTCAGCTTCTCTGCGTATCCCTTCACTGTGAGACTGACATACTCGTGGGAGATGTCT
Source organism: uncultured Desulfovibrio sp. (assembly GCA_944327095.1). Classification (GTDB taxonomy): domain Bacteria; phylum Desulfobacterota; class Desulfovibrionia; order Desulfovibrionales; family Desulfovibrionaceae; genus Desulfovibrio. Next base: position 1,039 of record CALVGM010000067.1, read on the forward strand.
ATGCCCAGGAGATCAGAAATGATTCTGGCTGATGAGCGCAGATCGTTGCCTTCAGCGACAAGCTGTAGAATACGCTCTTGAAGCCCACAGATGTCCTTGCACCCCTTGGGCAAGATAGCAGAGTTGAATCCCCCATTGCGGTCACGCGGGTAAGTGACATCGAAGGTGCCTTGGCTGGACCTCACTTTACGTGAATAGGAGCCGTTTCGATAGTTTCGTCCCGTGCCCTTTTCCTGAGCCTCTGGAAGCTCTCCTGAGCCCTTTTCAGAGGAAGACGCATCAACAGCCTCAGGAGTATCTCCATGCCCCTCAGAAGCCGTCTCAGCTCCCCGACGCCCGTGCTTCTCGTACCCCAAGTAGGCATCGAGCTCACTCTCCATGATCAGCTCCAGGAAGGTCTTGGATAGAGCTGATGTCATGTCACCAATGAGTGAAGAGTTGTTTTCAGACTGATAATCAACAACTGCCCCAACTAATTTCTTTTTATCTTCAATTCCTTCAATGGTGTCCGGCAGCAGTTTTGAGGAGTCTTTATGGTTAAGAAACTGCAGGGCAAAGCTTAATGCAAGCTTTTTCATCTCCCTTTCAGTAGCTTTATTTGCTTTTTTGTCGATTTTTTTCATTGTGAATTCTTATAAGTGGTTGGGATTGTTGATTTGGATTAGTTGCCGCGGCCTGTTGACTACCACAGTTCCGGACCTGGTCAAGCCCCCCTGTTTACCAGGAGGCCGGGCCTTTCCTCCCCAACCAATTTACACAATGAATCTTACACTACCAATAAAACTGTACAGAGACAGAGCGACAAGAATACTTCTCAGCGAGGAAACGAGTCTGTTGCCCAATGTGTTTCTGCTATTATTTCTGTAGACATCTAGATACCAACAAAATAGTGGTTCTTCAACAAATCCATGTATATGATACCTCTCGTACAATACAGATTGTTCTATATCAGTAGCGAGTAATTCCATGAATTAATCATTATTTTTTGAAACAGCATTTTGAGAAAATCTGGAATATGTCTGTATTTCACAAATTTGTGAAACTATTTCTGCAGTAATTAATTTAATAAATATTGAATAAAAAGTATGTATAACAAATAATATCTTTAATAATCTATCTTGAGCATCTACTGGATAATAAAATCCTATTTTTTGAATTATAAAATTTACTTGAGTAATGCTCAAATCAGCAACCTGACCATATATAGCCTTACATTCCTGAAAGAGCATCTTGGTTTTGTTCTGACCTTCACTTTCCAGTTCCTGCCATAAACCATCTGCAAGAGCTTGCATGAGTCCGTTCCCGCTAATGGAGCCATGACCAAAGTCCTCAATCAGATTTTCCTCTGTTAGCGATCTTCTAGAACTGCACCTGCACGCCTCAAAAACCATGGCGACACTCTCAGGGGAAAGGGGCATGAGAGGGCCATGTGCAATTTCCCCTCCATATGCAATATGTGCGAACGCTACTGTATCACCATCAATGGCAATGCCAACATATTCCTGCGCAGCACGATCTTCCGCACGCGCTTTCTCCTGAATATATCTCGATAGCTCTTCCAAGGCTTCTAAAAACTCGGAACTTTTTGTAGTATTCCTAAAAAAACCTTTTTTCTTAAATTCAATAATAAATTGATTGTACTCAGCGTCTGAACGTCCTCTTTCAGCATGAAATCTAATTTTCAACTTTCCATTCAAGGATTGCAACCAGCCGAGGCGTACTTCTTCTTCAGTTACCCATTGCTTATGTTCACGCTTTAATATTTCAAATTCATCATGATATAAATTCATATCCATACTCGTATCCATTCAGTCGCAGCCTGGCACACGCAAAGGAGCGCAGGTGATCGGCCTGCTGTGGTTTTCGCAGCAGGCCTTGGCACTATGTTAAGCGGCAGGGATGAGCACGCTCTCCCTGGCTCTGTCAGCCTGACACAATTTGGTTGCCTCAAAAGCGCTCATCGATCTTCGCCTGGCTGTCTCCTGTAGGGACAGCATGGCGAGATCGTCCTGGGCTCCTGCCAGGGTTGCAAAGTATCCGCTTGCCTTTTCTCGCATCACCACCAATCGGATAATTTGTTCAGCGGGATTGTTGGTAAAAGGCACCTGCAGGTCTTCGATAAAGAGAAGGATGGCATCTTCACGCTTCCTCAAACGGACAAGGAGCCTGGCCGCCAATGGCTGTTGGACCCGCTTCTTGCCCTGTTTTCCAATCGTTCGTAGATGCCTTGCTTCTCCCAATGTGAGAAGCTCTTCATACCTCCTTCTGATGAGCTTCTACTTGTAGAGCGGTAAACTTGCCTTGTTCCTGGCTCTGGCTGCCTTACAGGCTTTGTTGGCCCGGAGAAGGGGTCTATCATCAGCGCTGCCCTGTGAGCTCCAGGGTCGAGAGTCATTACATCATTCAGGTCTCTTTAGATGGGCATTGCACACCGCATGGCGCTTCACGGAGAGCGAGCGATGCCAGTAGGAAGCCCAACAGTCGTGAACAAGGATGTTCACGGGTTTGCTCAGAACATTGCCATCAGGCATGCCCTTGACACCGCGTTGTTTGAAAACATGGTAATGAACTGCCGTTGGCGAACAGAGGGCATGGATCCAGTGCGGAGAGGCATTGATGTTCAGGCTTGTTTCATCAGCATGCAGTGTGTGGGATTCAAGCAACTGTTGATGCAGAATGTTCAGAGCTCGCTGCACTGAAGGCTGGTGGGCCAATTCAGCCAGCTTGCTGTACACGATGATACTATAGCCTTAGCTTAGCAATCTGGAGAGAGTCAAGGGGCAATGCGCGCCTTGCATCCCCACCCTTGCGGGATGGGGTATTTCGTCGCGTCTGATACAACCTGGCAATGACCGGCCGACACATGCCGAAAAAAACAGTCACTGCCAGATTTGTCTTGACTTGAGGCGCTGTCGGGCCGGAATATCCAGGGCGCGCCAAAGCGCAAATCTTCAACTCCACAAGGTATTCCATGCACCTTCCCCCTCTCCCAAGTCTTCCCATAGACAGTCTGCGTTCCGATCTTGCACGTGCCCTTCACGAACAGGCCTTTCTTTTGCAGGCGCCGCCAGGCACAGGCAAGAGCACCCGCGTGCCCCTCTGGGCCCTTGAGGAACTTGAGGGGCGCGTACTTCTGCTGGAGCCAAGGCGCGTGGCAGCCCGCATGCTGGCCGCGCACCTTGCCAGCCTGTGCCAGACAGACCTGGGCGAGCTTGTGGGTGTAGCCATGCGCAACCTGACCAGGGTGAGCGACAGAACAAGGCTCCTTGTGGTCACAGAGGGCGTGCTCACGCGCATGCTCTGCGCGGATCCTGCCCTGGAAGGCGTTTTTTGCGTGCTCTTCGACGAGTTCCACGAGCGCCACCTGGCCTCGGACACAGGCCTTGCCCTGACCCTGCGCTGCCAGGAGCTTGTGCGGCCGGATCTGCACATCGGCGTCCTCTCCGCCACCCTGGACCTGCCTGCCCTGCAGGCCCTGCTGCCCAAGGCAAGCGTTTTGCGCGCCGAACGGCCAGGCTACCCTGTGGAAACGCGCTACCTTCCCGTGCCGGGAACCTCGCCAGCAGAGCGGATGGCCCGCATGCCAGCCCACATGGCAGCAGTGCTTGCGGACCTTGCCCGCAAGGAGCGCGGCAGCATCCTGGCCTTTTTGCCTGGCCAGAGGGAAATAGCCCGCGTTGCTGAGCTTCTCGCTGGCAGACTTCCCGCAAGCACGGACCTCTGGCCCCTGTACGGCCGTCTCTCCCTGGCCGAACAGCAGGCAGCCATTGCTCCCTGCGCTTCCGGCAGGCGCAAGATCGTGCTTGCCACCGACGTGGCCGAGACCTCCCTCACCATCGAGGGCGTGCGCGTTGTGATGGACTCCGGGCTGCAGCGCAGGCCGGAGTACGACGCAAGGCGCGGCGCACAGCGCCTTGTGACGCGCGCCATACCCCTTTCTTCCGCAGAGCAGCGCAAGGGCCGCGCAGGCCGCATGGAACCAGGAGTCTGCGTTCGCCTCTGGGCGCAGGCCGCAGAGGAAGGCATGGCCGCCCACGCGCGGCCGGAAATCCTCGAGGCGGATCTTGCAGGCCTTGCCCTGGATCTTTCTCTCTGGGGCGAAAAGCCCGCAGACCTGCCCTTTGTGACGCAGCCTCCGCAGGGCACCTGGCTGGCCGCACAGGGACTCTTGCAAGACCTTGGTGCCCTGGACAGACAGGGGAGCCTGACAGATAAGGGACGCGCCATGGCAAGGACCGGCCTCTCTCCCAGAACGTCCGCCACACTGCTGGCCTGCGCGCAAGAGGATCTGCCTGCGGCTGCCCTTTTGTGCGCCCTTCTGGAAAGCGATCAGGGACGCCACGAGGGCGACGTGATAGGCCTGCTTGAAAAAAGGGGCAGCTGGCAAAGGGACGAGGTCCTTGCCCTGGCAGGCCTCATGCTGGCCCGCACACAACGCTCAGGCCAGCATGAGGGAAGGCAGCGCCCGGACTTTGCCAGGGCTGCCCGTGCCCTGCAGGCAGATCCCTGCGCTGCAGGACGCATCCTCTTGCCGGGCTGGGCAGACAGGCTGGCAATGGTGAAGTCCCGAGACGATGGCTGCGCGAGGGCCCTTACCCGCCAGGGAGCAGGCGTGCTTGTTCCCTGCCCGAGCCAAACACGCTTTGTGCTGGCACTCGAGACGGCCCTGCCGGATGCGGCGCGCTCTGCCGGGACCAAGGGGGCCTTTGGCAGGGTCAGCCTCTTTTGCCCTGTGGACGAGGAAAGTGTGCGCGGCCTTGCCAGGGAGAGCCTGGAGCGCAGGCGCGAGGTGCGTGTGCAGGAAAACGGAAGTGTCCTTGTGTCGCAGCGCCTGTGCCTGGACGCACTGGTTCTTGAGGAGCAGCGCGTAGAGCCCGGAGAGGAAGACAGGGAGATTGTGCGCGACGCTTTGTGTGCCTTTGTGCTTGAGCACGACCTTGCCTGCCTGCCCTGGGACAGGGAAACACAGCTTTTTTGCGAGAGGGCAAGCTTTCTTGCCAGCGTGAAAGGGGATCCCTGGCCTCATCTGGGCAAAGACGAGCTGAAAGGCCGTTGGCAGGAATGGCTTGCGGACCTGTGTGCTGGCATAACGGATCTGCGCGCCCTGCGCCCAGGGGATTTGTACGCAAGCCTGCGCGGCCTTCTTCCCTGGCAGTGCCTGGCAAGTCTGGAAGAGCTTGCGCCGTCAAGCTGGACCTCGCCCTGCGGCAAAAGGCACCCCATACGCTACGACGAGGCAAATCCCTGCGTAGAGGTGAAACTGCAGGAATGCTTTGGCCTGACCAAATCCCCGCGCCTTGCCGGAGGCACTGTTCTGACCCTGCATCTGCTCTCTCCAGGGGGCGTACGCCTTGCCTCCACGCGGGATCTGCCCTTCTTCTGGAAGGAGGTCTACCCAAGGGTGCGCTCCGAGATGCGCGGCCGCTACCCGCGCCATCCCTGGCCTGAGGATCCCCTGGCAGCCCTGCCCACGACACTGACGCAAAAGGCCCTGCGGGCAAGGAAGCTGATATAGTGGAATGCGATCAGAACGCAAAAAAACGGATTGCTCCCACACTTCCCAAAGGGTATCTCCTTTTCCAAAGCCAGTCTCATGCCATCTACGGCAGGGCCTGAGGAGGATCAGCCATGTCCGGTGTGAACATTCTGTCCGGAGCGGAGGACTTTGCCGAACTTCGCATGGGAAGGTACTATTATGTCGACAAAACCGACTTTCTGAACCGTTTTCTTTCTCCACTCTCCTCCAAGGTAGCTCTCTTTACCCGTCCGCGCCGTTTCGGCAAAACCCTGTTCCTGTCCATGCTGTCCGAGTTCCTTGACATCACGAAGAACAGCCGGAAACTTTTTGCCAGCTTGAAGGTTGCCGAAAACAAGACTGTCTGCAAGGAATGGATGAATCAGTATCCTGTTGTCTTCCTGAGTCTGAAGCGCACTGACGCAGCGACGTTCGAACTGGCATTGGCGGACATTCAGCTTGTGATTCGCGAATACTGCATGCAGCACAAATATCTGCTGGACAGCGACCTCGTCACGCAGGAAAGCAAGGAGGACATACAGGCGTTTTTGGATCGCAAGGCTGACATCTCTCTTCTTGCCACTGCATTGCGCAGTCTGACAATGGCCCTGTCCGATTATCATCATGGGAAGAAGGTCATCCTTCTTATTGACGAATACGATGCCCCGACAACAAAAGCCGCCGAAAGGGGATACTATGACGAAATGCTCCTCTTTATTCGTGTTTTTCTCTCCAATGCGCTCAAATCAAATACCTGTCTCAAATTTGGCATTCTCACAGGTGTCCTGCCCAGTTCAAAACAAACTCTCTCCAGTGATCTCAATAATCTGGATTGCTTTGATCTTGCAACAAACAAATACGCCGATGTATTTGGCTTCACACAGGGCGAAGTAGACAAGCTGCTCGCGTGCGCAGGCCTTGATGGCAAAAGGGAAATACTCAGGGACTGGTATGATGGCTACCGTTTTGGAAGGCAACAAAAAATCTACTGTCCCTGGAGTATCATGAAATATCTGGACTCCCTGAAAGACAATCCAGAGGAAGAACCCAGTGCCTACTGGGTTGGTGCCAGTGGCAATGAACTGGCAAAGGGAGTTCACGGCCGCCTGACTACAACCATTCTGGACGACATGACTTCTCTTGCAGACGGACAAAGCATTGCCGCATACATCAATGAGGATCTCAACTACAACCAGGTTTACACGAAAAAGGACAACTTCTGGACACTCCTCTATCTTACAGGATTTCTGACTCCCGTGGCCGGAAAGGAAGGTCGTGTTGCGGCTTTCAATGATGAACAGACCATTCTTGCCATTCCCAACAGGGAAGTTCGCAAGGCATTCGAGAAGGAAATCAAATCCTGGTTTGAGGAGATTGTCCTGGAAGACGACTTGCAGGACAGCTTTTTCGAACTGTTCTGGGATGGCGACGCCACAAATTTTGAACAGAAACTGCACGAAAAGATTCTTTTGAGCTCCAGTTTCCGCGATTACAGGTACAGGGAATATTTCTACCATTCCCTTCTGCTTGGTGTCTTCCTTCTCAAGTATACGGTGACTTCCAACAGGGAAGTCGGAAACGGCATTTTCGATCTCACTGTTCTTGATGAAGAGAACAAGAGGGCTGCGGTCATTGAAGTCAAGCGCGCCCAAAGCGAAGCGGAGCTGGACTTTTGTGTCGCAAAGGCCCTGCGACAGATCGAGGAGCGCCAGTACGACGTAGAGCTCAGGGCCAGGGGCTACACGAAAATTCTCCACTGGGGCATGGCGTTTTTCAAAAAGTCATGCAAGATGTGAGTACGCTGCGAGTAAGGCGTCTGCTCCCAGTCTGCTGAAGGCTCTTCCCAGTCTGCCGAAGACTCTCCCGAAGAGGGACAAGGATGTCTGGCAAAAGGCGGTCGCTTCAGCCGTTTGCCACACACAGGCTTGTCCTGCAGGGGGTCAGTTTTTCGTTCGTTTAGGGGGTCAATCATCCTTGCGCCTGACAACAAGTTCAGCCTACCCTATACAGCCGGCAGACACCCCCAGTAGCCAGCGGTCATCCATGTGCTCGCTGCCTCCCGGCAAGGCAGCGCCAAAAGCGACGCCTACCTGCCAAATCCGCCCTCCTGCGGGGGACTGCCCTTTTTCCCAAAAGCGTTGTATCCTGAGCTTCCCCCGAAACGCGCGGCCAAGGCCGCCTCTTTTTTTCGCAAAGGCCCACGGGTTGCTCATCCGCTGCGCTCCAAGGCCTTGCGGCAAGTCACCTCCCCCACCTTTCGGCCATTCCGGCCATCACCTTTTTTCCCAGGAGGGTACCATGCCCGCACAAAAGCTTTGTGCACTTCTTGTCCTTGTTCTGAGCCTGCTCATGGGAGCTCAGGCGCAGGCCTACACGGCCTCCATACCCTTTGATCAGGAGGTTGTGCCCCTTGAGCGCAACGGCGTGCGTCTGCACCTCGACCGCATAGCCCTTGCCAATACCCAGCCCGCGAAACAGATCCTGCTTGTGCACGGACTCACCTACTCCTCCCACGAATTCGATGTGGACTACGCGGACTACAGCCTTGCCCGCTACCTGGCAACCCAGGGCTACGCTGTCTGGCGTCTGGATGTGGCAGGCTACGGTTCTTCCCAGGACGTGAAGGACGGCTTCATGCCCAACTCGGACTACGCTGCCGAGGACGTGGCAGCTGCCGCAAGGACCATCATTGCCAAGAGCGGCCAGAAGAAGATCGACGTACTCGGCTGGAGCTGGGGCACTGTGACCAGTGGCCGCTTCGCAGCCAAGCATCCCGAGCTTGTGCGCAAGCTTGTGCTCTACGCTCCCATCCTTGTGGGCCTTGGCGAAGCCAAGGTGACCAGTCCCTTCAACAAGAATACCTGGGTTCACGCTGCCGGCGACTTCCAGGTCACGGCCAGCGGCGACATCGACTACACCATCTGCGAGCCCGCAGTGGTTGCGACCTTTCAGTCCAATGCCTGGAGATACGACAAGGATTCCAGCCCCAATGGCGGCCGCAGGGACCTTCTGGTGAGCGATACGGTGCGCCTCATCCCCTTCGAGCGCATCACTGTCCCCACCCTGGTCATCTGCGGTGACAAGGATCCCTACCTGAAGCTCGACCGCATCAGGGAAGCCATGCCGGAACTTGCTTCCAAGGAGAGCCGTCTCTTTGTGATCCCGGGCGCCGCGCATTCCATGATGATGGAGCGTCCCTACTACAAGCTCTTCCGCGAAACCGTTGTGGACTACCTGAAGTAGTGCGCGCCTAGAGAAGAGTGCGAGCCAACCATTTGCAAAGCCCGGGTGAGCCATGAGCGGCCGCCCGGGCTTTGCTGTACACATTACAGATGCCTGACAATGACAGCCCTGGCCTCGCACCGCTTCCTGCAAAAGGCCACGCTCCAGTGAAGGACTGTCGTGATGTGTGGATCGTCCATCAGGCCAACATTGTACCGTCTCTTTTCAATCTGCTCCAGGCCCTTTTGGGCAAGGGCAACAAGATCCTCCTTTTCGTTGTCCGTGCGCTTCACTTCCATAACAAGAGCTCTCTGACCATCAACAACCTGGATGTCGAAAAAGCCCCTGCCAATCTCCTTGTTGGACTGAGTATCCGGGTATCGGGACAGAAGAAAGCCTGTCAGCAGGGCATGATAGAAGTTTTCGTACGGGGCGCTCTCTTCGGTATCTTCTGCAAGCTCGCCACTGATGCCCTTGTCCTCATGCTTTCTCTTGCCCAGATCGCGGCTGCTGATGTTCTTCAGGAGGATGCTCTCCAGAAGCTGCACAAGCTTTTCCGCGTCTGCCTCCCAGAGTGCGGCATCGATCCCGAGA
>CALVGM010000068.1 GCA_944327095.1 uncultured Desulfovibrio sp.
CAATGGCCCTGTCCACGGTCCAGTCGCTCTCGAGCAGGATGATCTCCGTGTTCATGACGCCGGCAGCGGAGTCCGGGGGGAAGTTCAGCAGGCTTCTCAGCTCGTCGCTGTCTTCCTTGTTGAGGCGGCCCAGCAGTTCGTCGCGGTGATCCTCGTCCAGCTCGTCCAGAACGTCGGCTGCGTCGTCGGGCTCCATTTCGGCGATAATCTGGGCAGCGTCGTCCGCGTCCAGATTTTCGAGCACGTCCACAACCGCGCTCTCGTCCATTTCCGCCAGAGCCTCTGCGGCGTCCTCGCGGTTCATGCGCCGCAGCGCACACACCTGGGACTGCAGGTCCAGATTTTCCAGGTGGTCGGCAAGGTCTGCAGGGTGCACAAAGGAGGCCTCGGCAGCGGCGTCCACACATTCCTTGGGCAGGGCTTCCTCGTGATCATGCCCGTGTGCGTCGTCGTGCGCGTCGTCGTCATGCAAGTCATCATCATGATCATGCATGTCTTCGTGCAGGTCCGAAGTGCTCTGCATATGCTGCGTGTCCTGCGCAGCATGGCCCGATTCATTGCCGGCACTCGCCCTGTTTTCGGCCTTGCCGTGGGCAGATGCGTTGTCAGACACGTTCTCGAGGATGACGGACGACGAATCTTCGTCGCCATCGTCTGCGGATGTAGCCGGCTGCCTGTCCCAGACCCTTTCCAGCGCGGCTGGAGATGCGGACGCCCCGGCTTCCTGCGTTCCCCGAACTACCGTACCCTGTTCTGCCGTGGATGCGGAGCCTGTCAGCCCTTTTCCGGCTGCTGCAATCTTTTCCTGTTCCTGCAGGTCCTGTGACTGGGCCATGGCTACCTCCCGGAATTTTGATTCTTGATGCCCCTCGGGCCGCGTGCTATGACCGTTGGGCGGCCTTTCTATCAAAAGCTCATGCCAGGGACAAGCCTTGAGCGTGGGGGATTTTAGCCATGGTTCGCTACAGTTTTGTGACAGAAGGGTGTCGCAGCTTTCGTAACATGCCCTCCTTCCCTGGGGCCCCATTCCGTCTCTCTTTCCCCCCAAGGGCACACGACACCCCACAACCATTGCCCCTGCCTGCGGCACAAATGCCAACTTGCGCACCAAAAGGCATTCCCGGAAAGCATTCCCAGGGCATGGCAAGGCTCTTCGGGGGACGTTACAAAAGCGTTGCTGCCCCCCTTTCCTGCCGGCCAAAACTTTTCTGTTGCCAAGGCCCCCAAAAATTCATATGTCCCCATTCCCCGCAGGACAGGAGGAAAAGGACGCAGACATGCAAGGGGCATGGGCTTTTGCAGGACAAGGGCTCCCCGTGCGCGCCCCCTCTTTATCTGTTCACGTTCACCACACTACTGTCCACAAACCACTGTTCACAAAGGTCCCCCAGGCGGGCTCAGGATACCCTTCCCCAAAAAAGCGCCCTTGCGCAAGACTTGCGCACAGCGTCGCTTGCCGGAAGGAACACAATGTCCACAATACGCAGACAGGCAATTGGGAGAGCAGACATGTCTGACATACTGGAATCCGACATACTGGAAATGGAGGCGCGCTGCGCGAGCCTCAAGGAAAGGCTTGGCAAGCAGGTTGCCATTGTTGGCCATCACTATCAGAAGGACAGTGTGATCAAGTTCTGCGATCACGTGGGGGACAGCCTGGAACTCATACAGCAGATTCCGGCTCTCGATGCCCGCTACATCGTGTTCTGCGGCGTTTCCTTCATGGGCGAGACAGCAGCCATGCTGGCGCGCCCGGATCAGAAGATACTCCTGCCGGCTGCCGTTTCCTCCTCGCGCACGGTCAACATGCCCACTGCCGCGCAGCTCAAGCAGGCTCTGGCAATCCTCAGGGAACACGGCCACACCTACCTGCCCCTGGTCTACGTCAACTCCTCCGTGGAGCTCAAGGCGCTCACAGGACGCATGGGCGGAGCCATGTGTACCTCGAGCAACCTGCGCCGCATGCTGCAGTGGGCCTACAAAAAATCCGCCCACGTGCTCTTTGTGCCGGACAGAAACCTTGGCCGCAACACGGCGCGCCAGATGGGCCTGAAGGACGAGGACATGGCCATACTGAGGATCTGTGACGAGGGCATAGACACAAGCGTGGACCAGCCCCTGGACAGGCATCTGCTTTTGTGGCCCGGCTACTGCCGCATACACGAGGCCTATACTCCCTCCATGCTCAACGAGATGCGCTTCCAGCACCCGGGCTGCCGCATCATAGTCCACTCCGAGGCAAGCCCCGAGGTGGTTGCCCTGGCAGACGCTGCAGGCCCGACCTCCTTCCTCATCCACGAGGCGGGCGAGACAGCCAGGGCCGGCAAGGCCAACGTGCTTGTGGTGGGCACAGAGCTCAACCTTGTTGACCGCCTGAACAGAAAGCACATGAACCGCTGCACTGTCCTGCCCCTGCTCAGGGAAGAGTCGCAGTACGACACCTCGGCCATTGTGAAGCCACAGGAGCTGCTGGCCTGCCTCGAAGCCATAGCCAATGGCACAGCCAGGGGCGTGGAACTCACGGACAAGGAGCGCGAGGATGCCGCTCCCTGCGTGACCCGCATGCTCTTTGCCTGCGGCGCAGCCAATCCCCGCTAGCATTTGTCCGCAGCCTGGCCACAATCCGTACGCACCATACCCGGGCCCTTCTCCCTGGCGGAGAGGGGCCCTTCCTGTATCCCGAAAGCCTTGGGCCAAAGCGAACAAAAACTCTCATTGAGGTATTTCGGGCCATCCTGCAATATCCTGTTATAAAACAATTTCTGTCTTTAGACGCCAGCAAAAACTTGCCCATTTCTTCCAAACTGCCCTTTGTGGCCCATTGTGCTGTTGCTGGCATGTCGCCTTCCCCTCTTCCCTCACCCCATATTCCTGGGGCCCTGGGCGCAGGCCTTGGGGACACAGGGACAGGGGAAGAGGATGAGCCATCATAACCAATTGCCATTGCGCCCTTTTCCAGGAACGGGCATTTTTTCTCACGCTTTTCAAAGCCCTGCAAACGTGCTAGGAACTGCGCTTGTTCCATGGTCCAGGGCTATTGCCTGCCCAAAGGTCCCCTTGTCCCGGGCGCCTGACACCCGCCACTCTCCGCCTTCCAGATCCCTTGGGAGAACACGTATATATGAAGCATCTTGTACTGAGTCTGCTCGCCCTTGTGCTCCTTGTCTGCGGCCTCACCGTAGCCGCAAGCTTCTTTTTGAAAAGCACGGTGGAGGACATGACAAGGGAAGCCATCATGAGCATGGCAGGCCCTGGCGAATCCGCCCTGGAGGACGTGACCTTCTCGCCCCTCACAAGGGAGATCACCATCACGGGCTGGCGCACACGCCACAGCACCTCGGACGGCCCGGTCTCTGCCCACGCGCCCACTGTACACGGCAGAGTCACCTTCAGGGGCGTCTTTGCCTGCATGCCAGTGCTCGGCAACCTCATCAACAACGCCGACACCATGGTGCCAGTGCTCGACAACGTGCGGGCCAGAGATCTTGCCTGGAGCAGCGCAGAGCGCCACGTGACCATCGCCCGCGTGCAGGTGGACGCCATACGCATACGCTACGGCCTTTTGCAGCAGTACACCCTTGGCCTGCGCCCGCCCTTTGCCCAGGCAGTGACAGGCATACACGTGGACAGGGTCAGGGCCGACAACCTCGATGTTGTCCTCACCAATCCCCTGAATGCCATGCAGTTTGCGGCCAGGGAGGCCGAGCTTCTGGACGCTCGCGGCACAGGCGCCAAGTCCTGCGCCTTCAAAAATGTGACCTGGACCCTGCCAGGAGAACTTGTCACAGGAAAGGAAGTCGTGCTTAGGGACATCAAGGTCTCCCCTGCCCTCCTAAGCGAGCTTGTGGCGCTCTCGAACAGGCGCCGCACCCCAAGGGCCAATTCCTATCTTGTCGAAGCCCTTGTGGCCAATGGCCCCCTGGTGGGCAGGGCCAGCGTGAAGGGTCTTGAGCGCACTGCCGCAGGAGATGGCGGCAAGGCCCCATTCTTCATGGAAAGCTGCGATCTTGTGTGGACCGACGACAAGCCCTTCAACGTGGAAGCCCATGTGCGCAGCGCACGGATCCCCCAGCGCCTTGTGCAGCAGGGAGGGCTTCCCATAGCCCTCGACGGCATGGAGGAAATCTCCCTTGAGGCAGACCTCGCTTCCTCGGGCATCGACGAAGTGCACGAGACAGGCCTTGTGCGCCTGAAGGATCTGGCGGACATAAGCTATACCATGGATCTGGACAGCGCCACCATGAACGTGACAAGCCTCGAACTCACCCTGCGCGACTACGGCCTTGCGGCCCGCATGGGCAGGACCATCTCCCCGGATCCCCATGCGGCGAGCATGATCCTCAAGGCCAGCGTGGCAAGCCTGTGCCAGGCGGACAATGCCAGCGACAGGCAGACCTGCCAGAAAATCGCGGACTTTGTGGACATGCCCGGCAGCATAACCCTCAAAAAGCGCACAAGCGTGCCTCCTGCCACCATGCTCGAGCTGGCCCTCAATGTCCTCTCTGCCCGCCTTGGATCCATCTTCGAGGCCGAGGTTGTGCCAGGCGGAGCGAGCCTCACAAGCCAGAGCGAGAAGATCTTCGGCCAGGGCAGATAGAGCTTGCAAGCCTGGGATACACAAGACAGGAAAGCAAGACAGAAAACCAATACAGAAATCATACAGGAAGCAATGGTGAACACAGCAAACTGTCAGCAACTGCGCCTGAAGCGGGGCGAGGATCGCCGCCTTCGCGCAGGTCACCTGTGGGTCTTTTCCAACGAGGTGGACGTGAAGGCCACCCCGCTCGCGACCATGGAACCCGGAAGCGTGGTGGAGGTCACGGACTTTCGCGGCAAAAGCCTTGGCTGTGCCACTGTCAATCCCCAAAGCCTCATCTGCGCGCGCATACACGCCCGCGAAGTCGCTGACCTGGACTACGCACTCATCCTCGAGCGCCTGCGCAGGGCCCTTGTTCTGCGCACAAGGCTCTTTTCCGAGCCCTTCTACCGCCTTGCCCACGCGGAAGGAGACTTTCTGCCAGGCCTTGTGGTGGACAGGTTCGGGGATCACCTGACAGTGCAGACAACGACGCTTGCCATGGAAAAGCGCAAGGGGGCCGTGCGCACGGCCCTTGAAGAGCTTCTTGCCCCGAAATCCATTCTCTGGGACAACACTGTTGCCCTGCGCAGGCTGGAAGGTCTGGAACTTTCCCGCGAGGAGGAAGGATCCTGCCCGGACGAGCTGCAGGTGCCGGAAAACGGGTGTCTCTTCACTGTCTCCATGAAGGAGGGGCAAAAGACCGGCTGGTACTACGATCAGCGCCCCAACAGGGCGCTCATGCAGCGCTTTGCAAGGGGAAAAAGGGTGCTCGACGCCTTCTGCTATGTGGGCGGCTTTGGCGTGAACGCCGGCCTTGCCGGCGCACGCGAGGTTGTTTTCTGCGACGCATCCCAAAGGGCCCTTGCCCTTGCCAAGGCAAACCTTGAACGCAATGCGCCAGAAGCCTCCTGTACCTGCCTTGAGGGGGACGCCTTCGAGACTCTGAAGCGCCTTAAGGACGCAGGCGAGCGCTTCGACATCGTGAGCATCGATCCGCCTGCCTTCATCAAGCGCAGAAAGGACCACAAGGAGGGCCTTGCGGCCTACAGGCGCCTCAATGTGCTTGCCATGTCCCTGCTGGCAGAGGAGGGCCTGCTCTTCACCTCCTCCTGCTCGCAGCTTCTGGCAGTGGACGAGCTCAGAGCCTGCGCAAGCCATGCGGCCGCACACCTCGGCCTGCACCCTGAACTTGTGCACACAGGCTTCCAGGGCCCGGATCACCCGGTGCACTGCGCCATGCCCGAGACGGCCTATCTCAAATGCCTTGTCTGTGCATGCAATAAGCTCTAAGCTGTTTTCTTCCCCCTTTCCCATGTTCCCGTCACAAGGGTAAACCATAAAGGATACAAGACTCATGCTACTCAACAAAGCACGCCTCCTTACGCCCGGCCCCACACCCCTTCCCGAACAGGTGCGTCTTGCCCTGGCAAAGGACGCAGTCCATCACCGCGAGCGCAACTTCTCGGCTCTGCTCCTCAAGGTCGAGGAACAGCTCAAGGTCCTCTTTGGCACGCAGGAACCTGTGCTGCCCCTAGCCTCGTCCGGCACCGGAGCCATGACAGCGGCTGTGGACAGTCTCTTCTCTCCTGGCGACAAGGTCATAGTCATCAACGCCGGCAAGTTCGGCGAAAGATGGAGCCTCATAGCCCGCGCCCGCGGCCTGCAGGTGGTGGAGCTGTGCTACGAGTGGGGCCTTGCCGCCAACCCCGAGGACATCGAGACCTGCCTTGAGGAAAACAGGGACGCCAGGGGCCTGCTGGTCCAGCTTTCCGAAACCTCCACAGGCGTCCTGCACCCTGTGCAGGACATTGCCGCAAAGCTCAAGAACAGTGGCGTTCTCCTGGTTGTGGACGGCATAAGCGGCGTGGGCATCTGTCCCTGCCCCATGGACGAGTGGGGCATAGACTGCCTGCTCACCGGCTCGCAAAAGGGCCTCATGCTGCCTCCGGGCCTTGCCTTCATCGCCCTGTCCGCCAGGGCCTGGAAGGTAGCGGAAAAGACCAGAGGATCCTTCTACTTCAACCTGCCCAAGGAAAGGGCCAGCCTTGCCAAGGGCCAGACCAACTTCACAACCCCGGTCAATCTGATCCAGGGCCTGGACGCGGCCATGGACCTGATCCTTGCCGACGGCCTGGACGTCCTCTACCGCAAGCAGTGGGCCCTGACCATGCTCTGCCGCCGCGGCATACAGGCCATGGGCCTTGTCCCCTTCGCGCGCCGCAACTACACCTGGGGCCTGACCTCGGTGCTCCTGCCGGACGCAGTGTCCGGGGCAAGCGTGCAGGCGGACTGCACCCAAAAGTGGGGCGTTACCATTTCCGGTGGCCAGGACACCCTGAAGGGCCGCATTGTGCGCGTGGCCCACATGGGCTGGATCGACTGGGCGGACGTGACCGCAGCCCTCTACGCCCTGAACAGGTCCCTCATAGACAACGGAGCCTTCTGCGGCTCCCACGACTTCCTTGAGCAGGGTCTGGCAAGCTACAGGGCTGCCCTGGCAGGCGAGCCCGGCGTCGAGCCGGACATCGTGCACAACTAGCCACACAAAGAACACCAGACGAGGCGGCGCGCTGTTCCGGGCCAAATGCCAGGGGCAGCGCGCCGAAACACCATGAGCGAGAGCAGCACAAAACCCAAGGACGCCCCGAAGGAAGGCGCGAACACGCAGGACAAGACAGACACGAAGGCAGCGGAAAAGACCAGCTGCCAGCTTCCCGAGATCACCTTTTCCACCTTCATTCTCTCCCTTGCCTCCTCAACCCTGGTTCAGCTTGGCGAAGTGCCCAATCCGGCAAGCGGCGTCATCGAGCCCAACCCGGAACTGGCAAAGCACGCCATAGACACCCTGGCCATGCTCGAGGAGAAAACACGCAACGGACTTGACGAAAACGAAAAAGAGATGTTGCACAGTCTTTTGTACGAGCTCAAAATGAAGTATGTTTGCCTGTGCGACAAGCTCAACCAGGCCTGATTCCCCCGTCGGGCCGGCATCCCCCCTCTTTTTGGACATCACCTTCAGGCACATTGGGGATTCCCTTGCGGGATCCCGCAGGATCAGCAAACTATGGACAAGATTCGCGCTGGCCTTGTGGGCATCACAGGCTACACAGGCATGGAACTGGCAAGACTTCTGGCATCACACCCATCGATGAAGCTCACCATGGGCTGCTCGCGCTCTGAGGCCGGACGACGCCTTGGGGAGTTCTATCCCTTTCTCGAGGGCCTGCCAGGATCCGATCTGGTCATCAGCGTCTATTCCGCCAAGGCCGTGGCCGAGAACTGCGACATAGCCTTTCTGGCAGTGCCCCACGGCAAGGCCATGGTCATGGCCAGGGAACTGCTCGAGGAAGGCGTGCGCGTGGTGGATCTGTCCGCGGACTTTCGCCTGCACGACGCCTCTGTCTACGAGGCCTGGTACAAGGTCCCGCACACGGAAAAGCACCTTCTGCCGGAGGCTGTCTTCGGCCTTCCCGAATTCTACGCGGACGACATAGCAAGGGCCCGCCTTGTGGCCAACCCGGGTTGCTACCCCACCTCGGCCATCCTCGGGCTTGCGCCTGCCCTGCAAAACGGCCTTGTGAGCACAGAGGACATTGTCATCGACTCCAAGTCCGGCACCTCGGGCGCGGGACGCAAGGCAGTCACAACCAGCCTCTACTGCGAGGTGACGGACAGCTTCAAGGCCTACGGCCTCGGCAAGCACAGGCACACCCCGGAAATAGAGCAGGAGCTCTCCCGCCTGGCTGGCAAGCCCGTGACCGTCTCCTTCAATCCCCACCTTGTGCCCATGAACAGGGGCATACCCTCCACCATCTACACCAAGCTCGCCACAGAAAAGGGCTACGACGAGATCTGGCAGATCTACAGGGACTTCTACAAGGACTGCCCCTTTGTGCGCGTGCTGCCCAAGGGCAATCTCCCGGAAACACGCTTTGTGCGCGGAAGTCTCTTCTGCGACATGGGCCTTGTGCTTGACCCAAGGACCAACCGCCTCATCATAGTCTCGGTCATAGACAACATCTGCCGCGGTGCTTCCGGCCAGGCCCTGGCCAACGCCAACATCATGTGCGGGCTGCCCATGGCCGAAGGCCTTGGTCAGGCTCCCCTCTTGCCCTAGGAGAGCCTGCATGAGCGCACAGACAAGCACGGAAAAGACCGACACCCTTTTGGCCGAAGAGGCCCTGCTGCGGGACAAGACGCTCTGTCAGGCCCTCCTGCGCCGCCTTGAGCAAGCGCTTGGCGGCATAGATGGCGGCCGGATGCGCTTTATGGAAGTGTGCGGCACGCACACGGTGTCCATCTTCCAGTCCGGCCTGCGCTCCCTCTTGCCTGACGGCATAACCCACCTCTCCGGGCCCGGCTGCCCTGTGTGCGTGACCCACGACGCCGAGGTGGCGGCCTTTCTGGAAATGGCCGAACGCCCGGATGTCTGTCTGTGCACCTTTGGGGATCTCATTCGCGTGCCTGGCCCAAACGGCCAGTCCCTAAAACACGCCATGGCCAGGGGTGCCAGGGTACACATTGTGTACTCGCCCCTGGATTCCCTCACCATAGCAGAGCAAAACCCGGACAAGACCGTTGTCTTCCTGGGCATAGGCTTCGAGACCACGGCGCCCACTGTGGCTGGCACATTGCTCACTGCCAGGGCAAGGGGCCTCGAAAACTTTTGCGTGTTTTCCCTGCACAAGCTCGTGCCACCGGCCCTTGAGCTCCTTTTGCAGGATACGGACAACAATATCGACGCCTTTCTTCTGCCAGGGCATGTGTGCATGGTCACGGGCCTTGAGCCCTACCGTTTCCTGGAAGAGAAGTGGCATGTGCCCTCCTGCGTGTCCGGCTTCGAGCCTGCGGACATTCTGCTGGCCCTCTGCTACCTGGCAGAAGATCTGCGCGACGGCAAGGCCAGGGTGCGCAACGCCTACGAGCGGGCTGTGCCCGCTGAAGGAAATCCCAGGGCCCAGGAACTTGTGCGCACGGTCTTCGAGCCCTGCGACGCCCTGTGGCGCGGCATTGGCAGGATACCCGCAAGCGGCCTTGCCATACGCTCCGAATTTGCGGACATGGACGCAAAAAGGCGCCTTGGCATAGAGCTCAAGCCCACAAGACCCATCCCGGGCTGCCGCTGCGGCGAGGTCCTGCGCGGGCGCATCTCCCCGAAGGACTGCCCGCTCTTTGGCAGGGTCTGCACACCACTTGAGCCTGTGGGCCCCTGCATGGTCTCCACAGAGGGCAGCTGCGCTGCCTACTACAAGTACTCCTGCTAGACTCCGGCCTAAGAGACCTCCCCTGCCCGACTGTTCGGGTTCTCCTTCCGGCAGTTCCAGGGCAATTTGCGTGATACGGGAGCGCGACTTGAAAAACCTTTTTCCCCTGCACATTCCCTCCATGGAGCACATACGCGCCATGGAAGAACACTTTTCCTCCCTGCGCGAGCTTGTGCAGGAAAGCATTGTGGGCGCGCTGCGCATAGACTTTCTTCCCTCGGAAACGGAATTTGGCCCGGACGGGACAGAAGGCCTTGTCGTGCAGGCCTGCATGCCCGTGGACGAGAACACCTGCCAGCCCTTCGGCTTTCTGAGCGGCGGAGCCTCCCTGGCCCTTGCCGAAACCCTGGCCGGCTACGGCTCCATGCTTTTGCTTGAGCAGGGCTTGCGCCCTCTCGGAGCAAGCGTCAGCGCAAATCACGTCTCTGCCCTTGCAAAGGGCAGCCTTGCCCTGGGTATCGCGCGTCCCCTTCACCTCGGCCGCTCGACCCATGTCTGGAACGTGGACATAGTGGAGTACGGCTGCGAGGATCACCTTGTCTCCACTGCCCGCGTTCTCAACCACATCCTCCCCAAGCCACAGGCCAGGCCCTGCGGGGAAGGCCACAACTGATATCCATGCCATCCCTTGTCCCCCACTTTCGTCCCCACGCGGACCCATCCGCGCTCCCGGACGTCCAGTCCCTGCAGGAACTGCTCCTGCCAGCGGATACCCTGCTTCGTTCCGACGTTTCCCTGGCCCTGGTGCGCTACCCCCACTGCGACCCCTTTCTCTGCATGCAGCGCGACGGCAGGGACACGCTCTTTGCGCGTCTCAAGGATCTTGCCGGCACAGGCTTTGTGCTCTGCCCCTTTGCCGAGGGCGAGGGGCACCCGGTGGTGCTTGTGCGCGCGGATGTCACTGCCAGCGGCTGGCAGGACATTGGGGATCTGCTCGCAAAAATGGTGCGCGAGCTGCACCTGAGCCACGCCTCCCTGCCCCAGTCCATGGCCGTGCCCACCTTCGCGGATCTGAAGGCCAGGCTGTTCGAATCCACACCGGATTCCGGCTACGAGGGCGCACTCAGCGTCTTCTTGCACGATTTGCGCGAGGGCAGATTCGACAAGCTCGTGCTCTCCAGGGCCCAGAACTTTCCCGGCGCCTACTCGGCTGCGCGCATCTTTGCCAGGGCCTGTCACGCCTACCCCAACGCCCTGGTTTCCCTGTCCCACACGCGCTCGGGCACCTGGATCGGCGCAAGCCCGGAGATCCTCCTGCAGGGCGAGGGGAAACACTGGCAGACCATGGCCCTGGCAGGCACAAGGCCAAGGGGAAGCAAGGAGCCCTGGGACGACAAGAACCGCAGGGAACAGGCCTGGGTCGCGCGCTACATCCGCGATGCCCTGACACCGTTGAGCGCTCACATCGAGGAGAAGGGACCCTTTTCTGCCGAGGCAGGCCAGGTGGAGCACTTGCGCACGGACTTCTTTCTCGAGCCCGCAGCAAACGTTACCTTGCGCGATCTGGCCCTTGCCCTGCACCCCACGCCAGCTGTGTGCGGCCTGCCCAAGAAGGAGGCCATGGAGCGCATTCTCTCCACAGAGAGTCTGGACAGGCGCTACTATGCGGGCTTTCTGGGCCTCATGCAGGCAGACGCAGCCTCCTTCTACGTGAACCTGCGCTGCCTCAAGCTCCACGCGGGCGGCGTGCGCCTCTACGCAGGGGGCGGCATACTGCCGCAGTCGAAGCTTGCGAGCGAGTGGAAGGAAACCTGCCACAAGATGTGCACCATGCTGGCCCTCATTGGGCGCGACACGGCATAAGGGAGGCAACATGTATTCGGAAAACCGCTCCGTCCTGCAGCTTGTGTCCCTGCTGGTGGCCCATGGGGTGCGCAGGGCCATTGTCTGCGCTGGCTCGCGCAGCTCGCCCCTGGCCCAAAGCCTTGCCGCCTGCCCGAAAATGGAGACCTTCCCGTGCGTTGACGAGCGCAGCGGCGCCTTCGAGGCCCTTGGCATCATGCAGGTCACAGGCGAGCCCGTTGCCATGTGCGTGACCTCTGGCTCTGCCCTCATGGACGCGAGCCCTGCCGTAGTCGAGGCCTACTACCAGGAGCTGCCCCTCATCCTTGTTTCCGCGGACAGGCCAGCTGCCTGGATAGACCAGAAGGACGGCCAGACCATGCGCCAGGCAAGGGCTCTGGAGTGCATGGTGCGCGCGGAGGTGACTCTGCCAAGCCAGGCTGGCCCGGAAGAGGACTGGCACAGAAACCGCCTCATCAACGAGGCCATCCTCAAGGCCATGGGACCGGTGCCCGGGCCTGTGCACATAAACGTGCCCCTGGCAGAGCCCCTCTTTGCCTTCGGGGCCACGGAACTTCCCAAAGAGCGCAGCGTGCGCCTTGTGCGGCAGTCCGGCTTTGTGCTGCCCGAGGATCTGGCAAGACAGTGGCAAGAGGCCAGGCGCGTTTTCCTTGTTCTTGGGCAGATGCGGCCAGGCACCCTGGACCCACTGGCCACAAGAGCGCTTGCAGGGCTTGCGACCAAGGCTGTGCCTGTCCTTGAGCATCTGGCAAACCTGGACGACTTTTCGGCCACGGTTCCCTGCGCGGACAGGGCGGATCTTGTGCTCATGCAGGGGGACGAGCGGCTGCAGAGCCTGCGCCCGGACCTTGTCATAAGCCTTGGCGGCCACATTGTGTCCAAGCGACTCAAGAAGTACCTGCGCGCCTGCAGGGGCCTTATCCACTGGCACGTGAGCCCGGACGGGCACATGGCGGATACCTTTACCCACCTTGAGACTGTGCTTGCCACAACGCCAGGCCTTTTTGTGCGGGCCCTGGCAAACCTTCCCCAGGGCGACGCGGACAGAGCTTTTACGGCGTTCTGGACATCGGCCTGCCGGACAGTGCGCGGAAAGCTCAAAGCTGCCGCAGAGCGCGGTGCGCAGGATTTTGCCGATGTGCATGTCCTTGGGGAATTCTTGCGCTGCATGCCCGAAAATTCCTGCCTGCATCTTGCCAACAGCTCCCTTGTGCGCCACGCCCAGTACTGGGATCTACCCAGGGGCACAAGAGTCTTCTGCAACCGCGGCGTCAACGGCATAGACGGGTCTCTTTCCGCAGCCCTTGGCAATGCCTTGGCCACGGAACATACCGGGAAACAGGTCTATTGCGTGATAGGCGACCTGAGCTTTTTCTACGATCAAAACGCCCTGTGGCGCACGCAGCTTCCCAAAAATCTGCACATCTTGCTTTCTAACAACGGGGAAGGCAATATCTTCCGTACTCTGGAAGGACTTGCCTCGCCCTACCTGCGCAGTCACATAGCAGGCGCCAACAATCTGCGCGCTGCAGACCTGTGCAGGGGATACGGCCTGCACTACGCCTGTGTGGAGTGCAGGGACAGGGTGCGGCAAAGTCTGCAGGAATTTGTGGCAACTTGTACCACATCCCTGCTCGAGGTTGTCACAGAGCCCATCATCGACGCTCGTGCCTGCAGGCAACTGAACGCGTCCCTTGCCTGATGGGCCCTTTGGGGCACAAGATCTGCCAGAACTTCCAAATTGCCGGGAGACCATATGGGTTTCCCGACCCTTTTTCACAGGAGCTTTCTCAATGGCTGTCCGGGAATGGAAAACCATCAAGGAATACGAAGAAATCTTGTTCGACTACTATGAGGGCATAGCGCGCATTACCATCAACAGGCCAAGGTACCGCAACGCCTTTACGCCGGAAACAACCAAGGAAATGTCCGAGGCCTTTGCCATCTGCAGGGAAAACCAGGACATCAACGTGGTGGTGCTCACCGGCGCTGGCGACAAGGCCTTTTGCAGCGGTGGCGACATGCACGTGAAGGACAGGGGCGGCTACCGCGGCAAGGACGGGGTCAAGCGCCTCAACATTCTGGATGTACAAAAGCAGATCCGCTCTCTGCCAAAGCCCGTCATTGCCATGGTCAACGGCTACGCCATTGGCGGAGGCCACGTGCTCCATGTCATGTGCGATCTCACCATTGCCTCGGAAAACGCCATCTTCGGCCAGACAGGCCCCCATGTGGGCAGCTTCGACGCGGGCTTCGGGGCAAGCTACCTTGCGCGCATCGTGGGCCAGAAAAAGGCCAGGGAAATCTGGTTTCTGTGCAGGCAGTACTCGGCCCAGGAAGCCCTGGACATGGGCCTTGTGAACAAGGTCGTGCCTTTTGACCAGCTCGAGGACGAGGTGGTGGCCTGGGCCATGCGCATGATGGAGATGAGCCCCATGGCCCTGCGCATGATCAAGGTCGGCCTC
>CALVGM010000069.1 GCA_944327095.1 uncultured Desulfovibrio sp.
CCAAAACTTCGGGCTTGAGCTCGGCCACCATGTCCAGAGCCCTGTACTCGCCAAGAAGGAGCCCAAAGTGCAGGCCAGCCACAATGTGCGGCACAAGGTGGAGACCGGCCTCCTCTATGGCCGCAAGGCTCTCGTCCAGGGCAGCAAGGCCATCCTCAAGCCCGTACACCTCGCGGTAGGTCGCGGGGGAGCCGATGATGTCAAGGAGCACCTGGCGCACGCCAGCTGCGGCAAGGCCTCTTGCAACATCCCTGCTCACAAGGCCGCAGTGCACGCTCACAAAAAGCCCAAGCTCGCGCCGCACGCGCTCCACAACGGGCAAAAAATCCTGCCAGGGAAGGCGACCCAGGCCATCGCACCCGCCGCTGAGCAGGACACCGCTCATCCCTTGCGCTGCGTACCTGCGACACAGCTCCCACAGGCGTTCCGGGCTTGAGGCGTCCGGCATGGTGCGCAAGAGGCTGCCGTCGCAGTGGGCACAGTGCTGATCGCAGCGCACGCCAGTGAGCGAGAGAGCGGGATACCTGCCCCGCACCCCGTTGCGCACAAACATGCCCGGAAGGTAGCAGGCAAGGTCCCTGCCATGGCGCTGCCACGAGGCCTGCCTGAGACTCGCAAGGCGCGCTCCGTCCAGACCCGGAAAGCGCAGGCGCCTGTCAAGAAGGCTTTTCGCGCCCTCGGGAAGATCGCGCGCCCACTCCGGCAGGGGCACATCCGACACATCCCTGACGCCACGCTCCGGGACTTCAGGCCGCATAGTATTCCCTGTAGCCGATCCAGAAGGAGCGTATGACCCTGTCCAGGGAGCCCACGTGGGCTTCCCAGGCAAGGCGGCGTGCGCGCGCGTGCGCGAGCAGATCGCCGTACTGATCCTGCCATTCCTCGGCGTAGTTGTTCACAAGGGCCATGCATCCTTTGCCAATGGCCTGCGCGGCCCAGCGCCCGGCCATTTCCCCTGCCTGCACGGCCTGGGCTATGCCTGCTCCGGTAATGGGGTGCGTGTGACCCGCCGCGTCTCCTGCCAAAAGGACGCTGCCCTGAACGCAGGGGCGTTCCTGCACGGGGATCCAGCCCCCTGTGCACACAGGTGTTGCGTCCCGCGTGACAAGGCCCTCGTCGCAAACCTTCTCCACAAAGGCCCGCAGCCTGCGCCCAAGGGTGGCGCGGCCCGCGTCCGCAACAGCGCCAAGGCCCACATTGGCAACCTTTCCCTTGGGAAAGAGCCAAGCGTAGCCTGCGCGCAAATCCTCGTCAAAGTACACGCGCGTGTGATCCAGAGGCACAGCCAGGGGCAGGGTCATCTGCAGGGCAGGGATCATCTGCCAGCTGCCCCCCAGCACCTTGGCGCACACTGTGGACTTGGGGCCGTCCGCGCCAATGACAATGTCCGCCAGAATGTCCCACTGCGTGCCGTCCGCAGCCTGCACGTGGGCAATGTGCCTGCCGCCCGGGCCCTCTTCCAGGCCAAGGAGACTCTGGCCAGTGAGCACGCGGGCGCCTGCTTCCTGGGCTGCCCTGGCCAGGGCCTGATCAAAAAGGTCGCGGCGAATGACGCAGCCCGGGGCCGCGAGATTCTGTATGCACTCGCCGTGCAAAAAGGCCCGCATGGAGGTGGTTTTCTGGACTATGCTCTCCCGCGCGCCAGGAACAAGCCCTGCCAGGGGAGCGGGGATGTACTCGGCGCAGCGCACGGGCACGCCCACAAGGCGCCGCCTTTCCAGCACCAGAACCCCGGCTCCGGCCCTGGCCACGGCCAGGGCCGCGGAGGACCCGGCAGGACCGGCTCCGCAGACAAGTACGCTACAGCGCCTGTACTGACTCATGACACACCTCCCTTCCCCTGTCGTTCACACGCTCGATCCTGCTGTCACTTTTCCTGCCGCCCAGCCTGTCGCTGGCAGCGAAGATGGCCATAAGCAGGTCCATGTTCACGCTGGTCTGCCTGGCAAAGGTCCCCTTGTAGGCCGCATTTTCCTCGCCAAGCTCGTAGCAGGTGGTGTCCTCGATATCCACCAGGATGCCGGGCAGGCCTATGGCCGCAAAATCCTCGGTGTGCTTCACAAAGAACTGCTGGCAGCAGCAGCCCACAAAGGCGCGGCAGCCACTGGCCTTCAGGCGCACAAGCTCTGCCTGCAGATGCTCGAAATTGGTGATGCACACAAGCTGCAGGTTGCGGGAAAGCCCCAGTTGCCAGGCCTCGCCCACCGAACACAAGCCGCAGGCTGTGCAGTAGTCCTCGTGGCGCAGCTCGCAGGCGGGATCCTTGGCGCTGTAGGGCAAAAGAAGGGCGTCCACGCCAAGCTCAAGCACCTTTGCAAAGCTTGCGCAGGTGCTGTTGATGCGGTTGCACCACTCCAAGGGGATGCCGGCCCTCGCAATCTCCACCTTGGCAAGGGCCATGCCAAGGGGCGCCAGGATATCCTTGGGCCCCATGTCCGGGATGCAGATGCTGCCCCTGGCAAAAAACTCTTCCACAAGGCGGCCGAGCTCCGCGGGCACAAGCCTTTTGCCACGCAAAACGCTTTCGAGATCGTAGAGCGCGCGGCCGGGGAAGGAGAGAAAGTCGCCAGTTATAAAGATGTCCTTTACGGTATTGCGCACCATGTCCACCTGCAGGGTCACGCGCACAAGGCCGTAGGGGGACTTTCTGGCAGCCTGCACAACCTCGGTGCGCGATCGGGACGGGCGCACCATGTTGATCCACTCTTCGGACTGAAAGTAGGGGAGCTTCTGGGCCAGAAGATCCTCTTCCTCGGCCGTAAGGCCCCCTGGCACAAAGTCCGCGTCCAAAGCCTCGGCAAAGGCCTCCACCAGGCGGGCCTTCACAAGCTCGCAGTCGGGCTCCCTGCCAAGCTCCCAGGCAAGACAGGTCACGCGCTGACGCACCGAGGCTATTTCCTTGTCCTTGAGCTTTTCCACAGGGATGCGCAGGCACTTGAGCATGGTTTCCACGTCAAAGTCCATGAGCAGCGTGCCCTGGAAGAGGAAGGCGCTGTCCGAGTCCGTGCCGCCTGTGCCGGAGATCTTGCGGCCGTTCACCTCGATGTCGTTGCGCGGGCGAAAGGATGCCTCTATGCCCAGGGTGCGCAGGGCAGCGATGGTGGGCTCGCACAAGGTCCTGAACAGGGCCGTGTTGGGCACAGTGACCCCGAAGAAGGCTTTGTCGCAGATGATTTCCCAACCAAGCTGGCTCTCGTCGAAGAGCAGCCCGCCTCCGCCGGTGATGCGCCTGTTGATGTCTATGCCATGGGCCCTGCAGTAGCTTTCCCGTACTTCCTCCTGCACGGCCTGGTGGTAGCCGAGCAGAACCGAGGCCGGGCGAAAGCGCAGAAAGCGCAGGGTGTTTGTGCTGTGTCCCTGCCCGCGCAGCTCCACAAGCACGGCGTCCAGGGCCATGTTCTCGGCTGCCGTCAGGGGCGGCAAGTCCAGCAGGCGCCATCGTGTCCTCATGTCCCGCCTCCTCGAAAAGGGTTGGTGTTGCGTTGCGTGTGCCTGCCCCCGGCTGCGGCCGGGGGCAGGAAAAAGGGGCTCAGGCCGGCTTGGCCAGTCTCTTTGCCACAAGCTGGGCAAGATCCAGGACTTCCAGGCCGAGCTTGTTGCGGCGCACATAGGTGGTCATGGTGCGCACGCACTGCTGGCAGGTGGTCACTATGGTGGTGGCTCCGGTGGCCTGCGCTTCCTCCACCTTGCGCCTGGCCATGGCCGTGGACAGGGCGGGATCGATCATTTCGAGATTGCCGCCACCGCCACAGCACAGGCTGTGCCTGCCGTGATGGGCCATTTCCACAAGCTGTACGCCAGGCAGGGCGCGCAAGATTTCCCGTGGCTCCTCAAAGACCCGGCTGCCCCTGCCAAGGTCGCAGGGGTCGTGATAGGTCACGACCAGGGGCTCTGCCTGCTCGTCCGCCTGGGCAAACGTGAGAGCCTTGTCGCGCACAAGCCCTGCCACAAGCTCGCTTGCGTGTACAAGCTCAAGGCCTTCGAGATCCGCGTAGCGCGGGTAGACTTCCTTCCAGATCTGCAGGCAGGAGGGGCAGGTAAAGACCACCCTGGAAGCCTTGCGCCGCTTCACCTCGGCCACGTTGTGGGCAATGATGTCTGCCAAGGCGTCCGGCTGGCCGGAACCCAGCAGAGGGAAGCCGCAGCACCACTCGTCCGCTCCCATGATGGTGAAGTCCGTGCCGGCATTGACCAGGATCTGCACCAGGGCCATGGGGATCTTCTGGGCCAGGGGGAAGTAGGCACCCACGCAACCCGTGAAGTAGACAGTGTCCGCCTGCCTGCGCACAAGGTTGCGCGGGGCCTTTCTCATGTTGTCGATCCAGTCCGCCCGCTCGTCGTTGTCCTCGTCGAAGACATTGTGGCTGCCCTCGAGGTTGGCCCTGATGGCCTTTGTCTTGGCCGGGGCGTGACCGTTTGTGGCCAGCTCCCTGCGGACATCAAGCCACAGATCCTTCAGGGGCAGGCCCACAGGGCAGATTTCCTGGCAGTCTCCGCACAAAGAACAGCGGAAGACCGACGTGCCGTACTCGTCGAGGGAGGGCGCGCCGTGTCCGGGCACAATGCCAAAGGATTCCAGAAGGTTCTGGAAAAAGGCATTGCGGTCCCGCAAAAGGCCCTTCAGGCGGGCAAGGCGCACCTCGGCGGAGAGCTCCGCGTCGTTGGCTGCGGCCACCGCGGGGCAGACGTTCAGGCACTGGCCGCAGTGCGTGCAGGCATCCAGGGCCAGACGCTGAGAGAAACTGAAGGCTGATGCTCGCATAGGCTAATCCTTATTCCTTGGCAAACTTGGCAATGTCCTCCTGCAGCCAGGGTTCCAGTACCTCGCGTCCGCCATGCTTGAGGCCCTCCAGGGGAGACATGTCGTCCGTCTTGATGCGGTACATCCAGCCCTGACCGTAGCAGTCCCTGTTGATGAGTTCGGGGTTTTCTTCCAGTTCCTCGTTGACGGCACTGATTTCGCCGTCAACAGGGCTGTACACTGTGCCGAGCCATTTTCCGGACTCGACCTTGGCGAATTTCTTGCCAGCGCTCACGGCCTTGCCCTCGTAGGGCAGCTGCACAAAGACAATCTGTCCGGCCAGCTTGATGGCAAAGTCGTTCATGCCGACCACAAGTTCGTCGCCTTCCTTGCGGAACCAGAAGTGGTGTTCGTCGTAGTACAGGTCTTCGGGCATGTTGTAGCCGAGGATTTCCATGGCAAAATCTCTCCTTTGCGTGGATGGTTGGAGAATGGGTGAACAGGGTACGTGCCTGGGAAACCGGGCCAGCGTCCTCACCCCCTGGACGCTGGCCGCATGCTTGTCTAGCGCCTGCTTTGCAGGGCCTGGACAAGGATGAAGAAGGGAGCCGTGAAGATGTGGCGCAGGCGGGTGAAGGGGATGCAGGCCACAATGGCTGCCGTGGCTATGGCGTGCACATACCACAGCTTGCCGTAGAGGGCAGCCAGACTGTCCGCGCCAAGGGGCAGGAAGAACTGCGCAAGGAGCATGCCCGCAGGGGCAAGGCCCGTGTCCGTGGCACCCAGGGCCAGGATGTCCAGGGCTATGCGCGCGCCCTCAAGGACAAAGCCGGACAGGGTGAGGACAAGCAGGAGGATAAGCACAAGCCAGTCGGACTTGGGCATGTGGGCAATGGCCGCGCGCTCCGGCTTCCTTGCCTCGCTTGCGTGCCGTACCATGGCCAGCACAATGCCCGCCAGCAAAAGGACGCCGCATACGTCGTTCACAAGGGCAACAGCAGGCCAGTCCTTGGCAAGG
>CALVGM010000070.1 GCA_944327095.1 uncultured Desulfovibrio sp.
TACCATCTCCACGGTCTTTGTCCTGCTGCTCTTCTCACCGGCAGTGGCCCTGGTCATGGGGCTCTACACCGCTACCCTGATGCAGCCGCCGCACGTGGTGCTCTACCGCCTGTTCTGTTTTGTGACAGGCATCTTTTCCCTCATCTTCATTGTGCTCTTCTTCTCGAAGACAGGATTTCTGCACTCGCGCGCAGTCTTTCTCATGGCCTGGGTCTTTGCCTGCGTGGCTGTCCCCCTGGGCCGCATTTTCGTGGCCAGGCGCTTTTGCAGGCGCGAGTGGTGGGGATCCCCCCTGGTCTTTCTGAACTACACCAAGGCTGGCAAGAACATCTGGCACTACCTGCGCAAGCACCCGGAAAAAGGCTTTCGGCCAGTGGCCTTTGCGGAGCTGGACGAGCTTGTGGCGGATCCCGGAAACGAGCGCTTCGAGGAGGTGCAAAAAAAGTTCCCCGGCGCTGTGGCCATGATCGTCACGGGCGTGAAGAACATCGACCACGAGACCCTTTCCAGGGTGAACACCTACTTCAGCCGCATCCTCATCATGCCGGCCGCGGAGGACAACGAGCCCATTCTGCACTTTCTGGTCAGCCCCTACGTGCTGGACACAACCACAGGCTTCTTTTTGCAGCAGAGGCTGCACGACAAGAGGCGCCTTGCGATCAAGAGGGCCATGGACCTTGTGCTCTGTGCCATGGGTTCGGTTGTCATCCTGCCCCTTGTGCTTGTCCTTGCCATCCTCATCCGACTGGACAGCAAGGGACCCGTCTTCTACAGGCAAAAGCGCATAGGCCACGGGGGCCAGGAAATCTACGTGCACAAGTTTCGCACCATGGTGCCGGACGCGGACAGGATCCTGCAGGACTACCTTGAGAAGAATCCTCAGCTGGCCGAGGAATGGGAAGAGGATCACAAGTTGCGCCACGACCCGCGCGTGACCCGCATAGGGCACTTTCTGCGCAAGACCTCCCTGGACGAGCTGCCCCAGCTCTACGACGTTTTGCTTGGCACCATGAGCCTTGTGGGGCCAAGGCCCATCGTGGAGGACGAGCGGGCCAAGTACGGCTCGGTCTTCAACGACTACATCCGCGTGCGGCCCGGCATCACGGGGCTTTGGCAAATCTCCGGCCGCAACGACACAAGCTACTCGCGGCGCGTGGACTACGACTTCTACTACGTGTCCAACTGGAACGTCTGGCTGGACATCTGGATTCTGGCGCGCACCATCCCCGTTGTCCTCTTTGGCAGGGGAGCGTATTAGAAAAGGCGCCTGGGGCCGGGACATGCGCACCCAGGACAAAGGGGAGTCCTATGTCCAAAACCAGCAGCGCTTGCGACAACGCAAGCAACGGAGGGAGCATGCGGGAACGCCTGTCCGCCTTTTTTGCCCTCAGGCACACAAACCCTGCCCTGTTCTGGCAAAGGTCCCTGTTCTGGACCTTCTGGTTCCACATGGCCTTCTTCGCTGTGGGCTACGGCTTTCGCGAGGTCATGCCCATCATAAGCCTTGTCTGCCTTGTGATGTACTACCGCTCCTCCTGGAAGGAGAGCGTGTTGCGCGCGCTGCCCGTCAAGCCGCTCTTTGTCAGCCTGTGGGTAATGATGTTCATAGGCGTGGCCTTTTCCCTGGACCCCTGGCAGAGCTTTCTGGAAGTGGGAAGCTGCTTCAACAAGGGCCTTATCCTGCCCTTCATAGCCATGGAGTGCGTGCGCAGCCAAAAGGATCTGCAAAGGCTTGTGGCTGCCCTTGTCATCTCCTTTTTCTGGGTGGGCATGAGCGGCATCTGGCAGGCCATCACGGGCTTTGACTTTCCCATGGGCTATCCCACCCACGCGGGCAGGCTCACGGCAGCCATTGGCGACTACTGTGTGGGCAACTACCTGACCCTGGTGCTTGTGCCGGCCCTTGGGGTGTGGTTCATTTTCCGGGAACGCTTCAGCAGCAAGAAGTCCCTGGTCCTGCTTGCCCTGGTGCTTGCGCCAGGTCTCTTTACCCTCTACGGGGCAGCTGCCCGCAGCGGCCTTGTGGCTCTTGTGGCCGTAGCCTTTGTGTGGTGGGCCCTGGTGATGAAATTCTGGCGCTGGAAGATACTTGTGCCCTGCGTCCTTGCCCTTGGCATTGTGGGCCTTGTCTTCTTCTGCGAGACCACGGGCCGCATGAGCGTGCAGGCCTTCCAGGGGAACGGACGCTGGGATCTGTGGGACTTTGCCCTGGCCATCATCAGGACCTGGCCCATCTTCGGGGCAGGCGCGGACATGTACAACACGGCCTTCCGTTCCCTGGGACTTGCGCCAACCAAGGATCTCATCACCATCGAGCATCCCCACAACCTCTACCTGGACATACTCTGCTCCTCGGGCATTGTGGGCGCGAGCTTCGGCTTCTTCTTCCTCTTTGGCATGCTCTGGTGGCTTGGGAGAAACCTTTTGCCACGACTGCGCGCCAATGGGGATTACTTTGGCGAGAACGCGGCCAGCGAAGCCCTAAGAAGCGACGCGAACATACCCGGCAGGACCAGCGCCTACTGGCAAATGACCGGGCTTTTTGCCCTTGGCTACCTTGCATGGCTTGTCAACGGCCTAACAGGGCACGAATTCTATCGCATGTGGTGGCTGGCCCAGGCCATGCAGGGCCTGGGAGTGGCCATTGGCGCCATCATTATGGGCGAGAGGTGCGAGAAGAAGCCCGAAAGCCCGCAGGAATAGGACGAACAGCGTTCCAAAATCCATGGCACCATCCAAAAACAGAGGACAAGATGTGAATCCGGACGCGATCAGCCTGGACAATGCCAAACACCTGTTCACAAGTGGCGATATCAATCGGATGGAGGTTGGCACAACACGAGGTCTGCAGCAGATACACAAGTACCTGTTCAATGGCCTGTACGATTTCGCTGGACAGCTGCGCACCATCAACATCGCCAAGGGCGGCTATTTCTTTGCCAACTGCCTCTATCTGGAGTCCACCCTGGCAACTGTCGAGAGCATGCCCGAAACGAGCTTCGAGGCAATCATAGCCAAATACGTGGAAATGAACGCTGCCCATCCCTTCAGAGACGGCAACGGACGCGCAACCCGCATCTGGCTGGACATGATCCTCAAAAAGCGCCTCGGCAAGATGGTTGACTGGCGGAGGATAGACAAGGTCCACTATCTGCAGGCCATGGAGCGCAGTCCGTTCAATGATCTGGAACTCAAATGCCTTCTTGAAGCGCACCTGACAGATAGGACCTCTGACAGCGACATTATTCTCAAAGGCATAGAACAATCCTACTACTACGAAAGCTGAGGTACCCTGGATGGCAGGCAATACCCTCTTGGCCCCAAGGCAATTTGGCCTTTTCCGGATGGTTGCTGCGAAAATGCCATTGGCGTCTATCATGGTGGTCTGCATCCCGACAGCCTGAGCTGTACGCTCTCCCTAGGTGTTACCCCAATTGTCAGTGCAGGCGTGTTATGTACGTCCGCAATCGCCAAACGGCCAGACGCATGTCACCAGTGCCTGTGCATACCGTCACTTTCTACTCTACTCTTTCTACAGCTTGCGCAGTGTCAGTAGGGAAAACCATAACTCCCCAGATAGTCACGGGACTCCCACCTGTCACTCAAAGGAGAAAAGGCAATGAGAATACGTAACCGAACCATGCTGCTGTGGTTTCTTCTCACTCTCTTGCTGATAGCAAGAATCATAGACATTGTGCGAAACAACGCCTAGCAAGCCACAGCTCAGCAATTGCTTCTTCATCATATTTTCATCCCATCCATCTTTCAACGCAACCAGACGCGCCTCTGCGCAAAATCCTGGCAAACACTGTGCGCAGAACTTTGATACAGCCATCATCAAAAGGACGTGAAAGACAGACAGACAAAGACGTCAGGCATTACCAGCTTTTCATCCCGGCCAGATCCTCTGCCAAGTCCAGAAACATGATTTTCCATACCGCTGCCCGTCCCTTGTTCAGGTCGGACATGCTGATGAACTCACTGCCTTTCAGGTGGAGCAGATTGTGCGTCACTTTCTGTCGCGGCTGCTTGAGCTCGAGGTCCTTTTCCATGTCCTGCGCTGTAAACAGGGGATGCGCCAGCACATACTCCAGCATTATCCTGGGAAGGCCCGAGACTCCCATGGTATAATAACCATATCGAAGGAATGCCTGCATACATTCCTGCATACGCTTCAGGATGAACTGGGAGTCCTT
The DNA here is from genome assembly GCA_944327095.1 of uncultured Desulfovibrio sp. Classification (GTDB taxonomy): domain Bacteria; phylum Desulfobacterota; class Desulfovibrionia; order Desulfovibrionales; family Desulfovibrionaceae; genus Desulfovibrio. The sequence continues at coordinate 4,197 of CALVGM010000070.1, forward strand.
GCAGCTTTCCAGCAGCACTTCCAGGAAAAACTCTAGCCACTTCTCCCAGTTTCCCTTGCCTGAGATCGCACAAAGCGCCTCACAGTACGTGTTCATATTGAGCCGCAAATTGAAGCTCATGACAAGGCACTGGCCCTGCAGCTTCGTTTTCCGAGTCAGAAACAGGGGTATGAGCATGCGTGCTATCTGGCCGTTCATGCTCCCAAAGGGCTGGATCATCACAAACTGCGCGTACATGACCGCTGCCTGAACAAGAGGGTTCAGATCATTGCGGGTCATGAACTGTTCCAGGTTTTCCATAAGGGCCGGAATATGGGAGGGAGCAGGAGGCATATAGAGAACCTTGCCCTCGTTCGGATCCGGGCCAATGCTTGTCTGGGCATCGCGCCACTGGCCGCCATTTTCCCCAGTATCCTCAAGCAGGGTCCTGTGCAGGGACCTGATGAACTCGAGAGACATCTGCGCTCCCCTGTTCAGGACCTCGTATCCGGCCTCCATGGCCTTGCGGCAGCGGATGACTGCGCGCTTCTTCGGAAACGGGGAGGCCGACACCTTCAGCCAGGACATCCTCAAGAGTCACTTCCGTTCCGCCAATTATTGAAATCCAAGGGGTTTTGTTACTATCCATTAGTAGCAAAACCCCTTTGTTTTTAGGTAGTTAGGTCGTCTATGACCGTCTGTTCCTGCCCGTTTATTGCCAATCATCTCTGAAATTTGGTATCCCTTTTGGTATCCCTTTCTCAAAGGGATACCAAATTTGAGGCTTTTTTAGGCTGAAAAGGATACCAATATCACTTAAGAGGTTGGCATCATGTCGAAAAAAAATAATATTCTCACTGCTCCCGTAGTGAGCAAAGCTTTGCGTGCCGGGGACCCATGTATTCTGCAAGACGGTGGATCACTGACTTTGGAAGTGACCGGCAAAAATCAGGGCAAGTGGCTGTACAGGGGGAGAAAGCAGGGAAGCCGGACCCTGATTAAACTAATATGCGGTTATGCTCCGGAAACAGGACTGAGTGAAGCACGCAGTAAAAGGGATGAGTACAAGCTTTTGCTCAAGCAAGGGATCAATCCCAATCAACAAAAAAAACAGGCACAGGAAAAAAACAAACTTGCCAACGAACAGATAAAAAAAACCTTTCACTTTGTAGCCAAGGAATATTTGGCTACCAGGCAGGACATAACACCCAAGACAATGCAGGGCGATACAAACAGACTTGTAAACCATGCTGGACCTATTCTTGATCTGCCTATTTCAGACATACAAAGGAAGGATCACCTTAAACCGTTGATTGATGCTCTCCTGCAAAACAAGAGCATGGAGCAAGCCAAGAGAGTTGCTGGACTGCTGGGTAGAATTTTCAGATATGCTGTAGACTGTGGATATATCGACTCAAGTCCGGCTGAACGACTTTCTAGTTTGCTTCCAAGGAAGACAGGAGAAAAAAATCATCACGCAGCCCAGACTACTGAAAGATCTTGTAGAATATTATTCTCAAAAATATGGAAATATGCCGAAGATAACCGGAGTGGTCCATTTGTCACTGGAGCAATAAAAATAGCTTGCTATGTGCCACTCCGCTGTTCAAACCTGAGAGGAGCAAAATGGGAAGATGTAGATCTGGAAGAAGGTATTTGGCATTTCCCAAAAACAAAAAATGGACGTGCATATGACCTACCTATCTCTCGCCAAGTAAAAGAAATTTTGAGTTATCTACATAAATTTACAAATGAGGACATCCCTTTTTGTTTTCCTGGAACAACAAAATCAGGGCATATATCGGACGGGGGCCTCATTAAATATTTGCGTAACAGTGGTATTACCAAGGAAGAACAAAGCCTACATGGATTCAGATCGACTTTTCAGAGCATAGCTTTGGAGCATGGCATTCCCAAAGTCCTTACCGAAAGAATTCTGTTCCATGTTGCCGGTGGGGCGACCGAGCAGGCCTACAATAGAACTACCTACCTTGGCCCAACAAAAGCTGTCATGCAGTGGTGGGCAGATGCTGTAGATGCTATGCGCGATGGCAAACAATTACCTGATATTCCTGAGATTCTCCGACTTGGAGGAGCATATCAGTAGCCTAAAAAATTTTGATGACGCAGCGAATAATATATATTTATGTGGGCCACTTGGACCACTGGGCCAATATAAATAATTACAAATAGTTACCTATATATTTTTGTGGCCCACTTTGATTTTTATTTTGGGCCACTGGGCCATATTCAATTATTTCATATGATTAGGTTTCTATTTTGCTGTACCTCTATATCTGCTGGCAGGTTGTATATTGTGTAGTGAAACAGTATAGAAATAGACGCACCCGGCATCATCGCCTGTATTCCCCCTGACTTCGGCAAGAGAGACTTTCTTTTGCCGAACGGCGAAACGCCTTGCCTCCATTGTTGGAATCAGCAGGGCACAAAACCACAAGGCACTGTGCAAATCGTACTGCCCAATATCTCCAGCAAACTGCTTTTTGCTCGGCACATACCCTAAAATAGGGCAGTTGTATGCGCACAGAACCCAAGGAGGTAATATGAGCAAACGACGTGGGTCCATGTCCAAATACATTGCTTTTGCGTTAATTCTAACAATGAAATATTGGGTGGACAGGATACGAGTACGCATTGCTGCCAAGCTGGAATCAATGCGAAGAACTGAGATGGCACAACAGCAGATCCGTGAAAACGTCCAGCTTTACATTCTCATCAGGCAAAAAGATCTGGAACTCGTAGAGGCTCGCAACCAGATAGAGTCCTTGCAGGGCAAAGTTGTCGAGAGCCAACTTGAGATAGAACAGCTTCAGAATGCTCATAATGCCGAGAAAGTGGAGCTTGAGAGCCTCAAGCACGCTTTGAATAACGGTGAGCTGGAAGAGGCCTACAATCAGATAGAGCTCCTCCAAGCGGAGCTTGTCGAGAAACAGAAACTCACCGAACAGCTCCAGAACGCATGCAACACAGCGGGGGTAGAACTGGAAAAAGTCAAAAGCGAGTTGCATGAAGCCTTGCACGGGCACGGTCTCTTGTCCGAGGTGCTGCGCAAAAAGTTGGCGAAAGAGCCTTGGGAAAGGATCAAGGCATGGCTGGTAGATCAAGGGCTGTCCCGCTCCAACATAGGACTTTTCTTGCGGGAAGTGCCCTTGACCAACGATTCATACAGAAAGGCAGGGAAAGAGGGAAAGCCTACCCAGAAAGTAGGCCCATAATGAAAGACATGTTCAAAACAACTTTTTCCCACCTTTCCCATCTTGCTTTCCCATGTAGGGAACATGCTAAAGCCAGGACAATTGACGACAGTTGGAATCTTTTGGAACTGTCCAAAACCTCAAGGAGGTATTTATGTCCAATCTTTCCATACGCTTGCGAGAAAAAGAAGTTTGCCAGATTTTGTGTTGCAGCAAGTCGCATTTGTATCGCCTGCACAAACAGGGACGACTGCTACGCCGAAAAGAGGGCTACAAGTTCACCTATTGGCTCCGGAAAGAGGTTGAGGCCTATGCCATGGGCATCAACCCCTATGCCGAGGAAAGTACCTCTCTGACGTAAATCCAAGATGTGCGATGTTGCCTGGTGTTTTCGGCCTTTGGCATGGCAATCCATGTCAAAGGCCACCCCTACAACCTATAACGACAATGATGGCTCAAGAGGACAAATTCGCTTGACTTCTCTTGCGTCTTGTGGCCTCTTGAAGTTCCCTTAAAACCAACATAGGCATAACGAGAGCCTCTTCAGCCTACCCATGGCTGAACAAAAACTTGTTTGCATGCTGCATCAGCTGACTACTCTTGCCAACCTGATTGGCAGGTTTTCAGATATCGAGGCAGATCTGCACGTCCGGGAACCCGTGAGGGCCGGCGGCTTATGTTGGGCCGGGGAGCGTGTAGATCTGCCTTTTTTTGCAGCGTGGAGTTTCACAAATGGCAGCAGTGGCAGAATATGAGTTTTTTGAACAAGGCCGAGAGGTAATGGACTCGCTCGGCATAGTGCCTCCCGCTGAATTTGTTTGCGATGGCAGATTCCATACATGCGGGACTGTGGGCAAGGAGAGAGGTACTGATGGCCGCTATCTGATCCATTATGACAATTTTCCTGTCGGGATTTGCATCAACTGGCGAACCGATGAACGCGCCACATGGACAATCAAACGGGAAAATGAATGGTCTAGCAAGGAACGAAAAGCCTATCGGAAACGCATACAGCTCCTTCAACAGCAGGCCCAAGCTGAGCAAGGTAGAAAATGGGAAAAAGCTGCCAGTGTGGCCAAATATATTTGGACCAAGAGTCAACAGGCCCTTGATAGCCACCCCTATTTGCAGCGCAAACAAGTTCCGGCGCATGGAACGAGGATGACTTCTGACAATAGGCTTGTTCTCCCCATCCTGGATGAACAAGGTCAGATCCAGTCCTTGAACTTTATCTCTGCAGATGGAACCAAGAGATTCTTGTCTGGAGGGAAGACAGCCGGGGGCTACTTTCCAATCCATGCCGCAGATGGCACCGAGGCCGGTCCTCTGTTGATAGGTGAAGGTTTTGCCACGACAATGTCCGCCTGCATCAGTACAGGCTATGCAGGGCTTGTTGCCTTTAACACGGGCAATTTGCCACATGTGGCTCAAGCGGCAAGGCTTCGTTTTCCAGAACGAGCTATCGTCATTCTGGAGGACAATGATCTGGAACGCGTTGCAGAGATAGGTCGCAATCCTGGACAGATCGCAGCTGAAAAAGCTGCCCAGGTTGCGCGTGCCAAGATTGCCCACTGCCCTGCTCTTCAAGACAAATCAACGGATTTCAATGATCTCTACTGTGCCCTTGGCCCCGAAGAAGTCAAAAAGATAATAGAGCAGACCCTAACCTCCGGTATGGAACAGGCTGAACAGCCCGCCTTGCCAAGGAATTTTTACTACACCGGCAAGCATGGCGATCTGGAATACCGCCTTTACAACGAAAAGGGAGATCTCAAGGAGAGCAGTCGCATATGCCGGCATATTGAAGTCCTTGGCTATGCCCATGGGGAAGCACGTTGGGGTTGGGTGTTGCGCTGGAAAGACAAGCGGGGGGTAGTCAAAAAGCAGGCCATCCCTTCAAGGCTTTTCCAGACAAGCAAGACTGAGCTGGCTGAGTACCTCGCCGATGAAGGTGGTCTGGACATTCAGCCCGGGCAGCAGAAACGCTTTAAGGAATTCGTGCTGGGCTTTGAAAATCTGCCCATATACCGCAATGTTTCCAAAATTGGCTGGTGCGATGGCAATTTTGTCCTGCCCAACGAGGTTATTGGCAAGGATGCAGAGAAGATTATCCTGCAGCCTGCTACCAATGCCATCTATGACCTGTACCAGACGAAGGGAGACCTGAGTCAATGGCAAGAAGCAGTTGCGCTTTGTGCCGGTAACAGCCGTTTTGAATTTGCCCTTGCAGCCTCTTTCGCTGGTACTCTTTTGTGCTGCAAGCCGACAGTGGCAGGCACCATCTTCCATTTTGCCGGTATGTCCTCGGGAGGCAAAACAACTGCTCTGAATCTGGGAGCATCTGTCTGGGGAGATCCCAATGGTCAAAAACGTTCCTGGAGGCTGACAGACAACGCTTTGGAAAGTTTGGCCCCCATGTACAACGATGTGACCATGTACCTTGACGAAATCGGAGAGGTGGAGCCTGTTGCCTTGAAAAACTCCTCCTACATGCTGAGTGACTGTGTTGGAAAAGGTAGGGCCAACAGGGAAGGAGGATACAAACAGCCCTCCACTTGGCGCTGCCTTGTCTTGTCAACCGGTGAAACCACCTTTGAAAACAAATTGCGTGAAGGGGGATACAGAGCCCATGCCGGTCAGCGCGTCCGTTTTGTGGATATTCCCGTGTACCCGGAGCATCTAACGCATCTGCATGGCCTGCCTTCCGCAAAGAGCCTGGTCGAGCGACTTGAAGAGATTCAAAAGCACCATTATGGCCAAGCTGGCCGTACATTTCTGGAACGGCTTGTAGCCGACATGGAACGAGTACGGGAAGAAATAGGAAAATGGATGCAGGACGAGGAAAACAGATTGTGTCCCGATGGAGCAGACCCGCAAGTGCGCAGGGTTGCGCAACGCTTTGCCCTTGTGAGTATTGGTGGTTTGCTGGCCCAGAAGTACAAGATCCTTCCAGAAGCCTTGGACATTTCCTCTGCTGTGAAATCCTGCTTTGACGACTGGCTGGCGGAAAGAGGAACCATTGGAGCTGATGAAGACAGACAAATAGCCGAACGCATGCGCTCGTTCATCGAAACCAACGCAACAAGTCGCTTCCAGGATGCAAGCGATCCAACACAACGCATCAATGACCGTGTCGGATTCAGGCGTATCTGTGATGGCAAAGGCAAATCAGAGCAGATGACGGAATTTCTGTTCTTTCCCTCCGCGCTGGAGAAAGAGGTTTTTCCGGAATACAGCCTGAGAAGGGTATTGAAGGTACTGGATTCAGAAGGCTGGCTCAAGCACAAGAGGGGAACCAGGTACACTGCGCGCATCATGATTCAGGGTGAAGGTCGTAAGGAATACTACTGCGTAGTGCCTCCCACCTTGTCTGAAGACTACGAGGATATCGGTCAAACGTTGGACCGATGATGCCAAACAAGTCGATTTTGTTGAGCATTTTCACAGGAAATTCTGTATCCATTCAGTCGTAGCCCTGTAAATTTGATCTAGCCCCTTTGAGCAACCCCTGATAAGATGGTACCCAATAGGTGGCTTCTTAAGGCTTGGGGGACTCATGGCATTCCAATCAACAAAATTTC
>CALVGM010000071.1 GCA_944327095.1 uncultured Desulfovibrio sp.
AGCATGTTCTTGCCCCAGATGAGGTCGATTTCGCCCTTTTCCAGAGCCAGGATGCGGGTCTGGTTGTCCGGAATGACCTTCACAACCACGCGCTTGATTTTCGGCTTCTCGCCCCAGTAGTTTTCGTTGGCCTCAAAGACCGCGTATTCGTCGGTCACGACCTTGGTCAGCTTGTAGGGGCCGGTACCGATGAAGGCCTTGACGCCGTCCTTGGTGGAACCGTTCTTCATGGCCTTGGGGGAAATCATGGCAAAGGGCCTGGTCACGCCCAGCTCGATGAGCATGGGCCAGTAGGGGGCCTTCATGTAGATGCGGAAGGTATTGGCGTCCGGGGCCTCGATCTTTTCCAGCAGGTGCATCATTTCCAGCCAGGTATGGCGGGCCCTGTTTTCCAGGATGGCGTCGAAGTTGGCCTTGATGGCAAAGGCGTCGCACACGGTGCCGTCGTGGAACTTCACGCCCTTGCGGATCTTGAAGGTGTAGACCCTGCCGTCCTCGGAAATGGTCCAGCTTTCGGCCAGGCAGGGCTTGAAGCCGTCGGCTGTGATGTCGATCAGGGTTTCGTAGAGCATCTCCTGGGCGTACATCTCGCCAGCGTAGAGATGGGGATTGAGATCCCTGACGTCACGATAGTTCACGAAATTCAGTGTGTCCCTTGTGCTTTCGGCAGCAAAGGCCTGACCCTGCCAGGCTCCCAGCAGGACGGAGCCAGCCAGGATACCGGTGAACAGGGTTTTCTGGAACAGACGCAGGGGGCGCATTTGTGTCATGCAAAACTCCTTGGTTGAAAAGTACTGTGAAATTCTTTTTCAAAGAATGCCAGCTCAGCAACAGGGTGAGGGAATAGCACGCGCGAGCTCACCTGTACAATAGAATGTTTCTCTACCGGGCAATGCATGGGGAGAATAGCAAAGCGAGGAGCTTGCCTTGCTCGCAAAATGCAATACCAGACGATCACTGACAAAAAATTTTGCTTCTCGCATAGCAACGCGCACGTGTTTAGGAAAGCACAGGGGGAGGGGCAGGGAGATGGGGCGCTCTGAAGGGGAAAGACAGGCAGCGCTCTCGTGTTCGGCTGCCAGACTCAAGGCAAGAATCAGGCAGGACTCGGCAAGATGCACGCAAGATGCACAAGACGCCCGGGACAGGCCCCGAATTGCCTATGGTCACCCCCCGTTTCCCGCCTGATGGGAATGCCCGTGACAGGGAAGAGCAGAGATATGCGAAAAACTACATTTGACATGCCTGAATCTTTCCATGGGGCCCCCTTGTTCCTCGGCAAAACACGCATCCATGCGCTTGCCCCTGGGACAACAGTATGCGTCTGCCCTCGCAAGCGGGATGTCCAGGGCCGCAAGGGCCGCGAAGGGACTGTAAAATCAGGTTGCGGCGCCAGAGGCCCTGGGGGAGACGTGGAGCATCGAGTGTGCCATCAACGTCCGCCGTGCGCCTTGCAGGGGGAGAGAAGACATCTGCGCTGCGTGGTTTGACAGTCGTGGGACACGCGTCGCGGACGAAAAGGAGAACAGACAATGTCACAGGACAGCGAAAAAGGGGTCAAGTCATCCACATTATTCTCAAAATTTGGGATAGAGCACTTGCTTGCTCTCGCTCTTTTTGCAACTCTGCTGGTACTCGTCTGCATGATTGTCTCGGACTACAGGGAAAAAAAGGCCCTTCTTGAGCTTGAGGCCTACGAGGAACAGTGGAACAGCGAGTACAAGCTCACCATCATGTGCATTGATGGCTATCGCTACCTCACGAGAGATGAAGCATCCGGATATGCTGTGCAGGTTTGGGAAAACGGCCCAGACGGGCCAAGACCCTCCCAGTGCCCGCGGCAGAAAGCTGCGCAAGGGAAGAGCGAAGACACACAGACCGATCAGTGATGTGGCGCAGGCTCCTGGAGGAGGCTTTGTGGCAAAAACAGGCTTTTGGGCCCCAAGGCTTCCATCAAGGCAATTGCGTACCGATCGCCCTCAAAGGCCCAGCAGATCCTTCAGGCGCTGCCAAAGGCCTCTTTTCGGCTGGGCCTCGACAAGGGGAAGGGCCTCGGCCACAGCCTGTTCCCGAAGCTCGTCGCGCACCTTCTGGTGGGCCTTGTGCCAGGCCTCGTGGCACTCGCGGCACAGAATCAGGAGATTGGCTGTGGAGTCGTCCCCGCCGTCTGCCAGAGGCACCCTGTGGTGCTTTTCCAGTCTGGACCCCGAGGCCTCCACCTCGCTCTGCGTTCTGTGGCAGATGGCGCACATGGGGGTATCAAGAGCGCGGAGCGGAACCCTGGCCGTCTTGCTGCGCCGCTTTCTCCCTGCCTTGGGGGCCTTTTCGGCAGGGCAGATGGCTGTTCCGCACTCTGCGCAGGCCCACAAAACCTCCCCCACAAAGTCGCTGGAGCGCTGCAGGACAGGCTTGCCCCGCCCGTGGCACACAGGGCAGGAAAGGACGCCGGGCTTCTTGTACAGGGCGGGATTGAGCTTTTTGGAAAACCACAGCACAAACTGCAGCCTTTCCCTGGACCAGCGCCGCACCTGACCGGCCATCTCGGACGGCTTCCATATGGTTGGGGAAAAGTGCCATTGCGACGGCAGGTGGCAGCCCTGCTGCACGCATACAGGCCGCATGGCAAGAACGCCACTTTTGTCCGGGACAGGCAAAAGGCGGGTTGGCTTGTCGCAGTGGGGGCAGCGGGGAGACCGGGCAGAAAGCCCCTTCCACTTCTCCATGGCCGGGACAATTTCCGTGCGCCACCTTTGCACAAGCTGGGCCGCAGCCAGCTCTTCCTGCTGGCAGACATACAAGTCCCTGGGAAAGCACTGTCTTGCGCAGGTGATTCCCCAAAGGACAACGCCTGTGCGCTTCTCCAGCACAGGAGCAAGGACTACAGGCTTTCCGCAAATGGGACAGGGGGAAAGCCCGGCCTGATAGTTTTCCAGCGCTGACTGCATGTCTATCCCCTGTTGCCGGCCTGCCTGTACAGGCAGGCGCATGGCCATTTCCTGTGCGTTTTCCCTGTGCTCCTTGCTTCCGCTTCCCTTTTCAATGTCCGTACCTCTCTTTTCCCCGAGTAACGCAAGCGCCACTCGGGCCTGTATGCTGTTCTTCGCCCTGCCTCATTGCTCGTGTTCGAGCAAGTGCCCCCCGGCTCAAGGGGCATGCAAGTATTGGTGCGCTCTTTGCCTGAGTTTGCCACTTCTTCTGCAGCAATGGCCCTTTGTCGCACTGCCTTGTGCGCTTGGCATGAGGCTGCGTGAGCCTTGCCTGCCAGTCGGACTGTACCGCAACCGGTACAACAAGCCCAGGCAAGCTCTCTGCAAGCCCTTGTTCCTCGTCACAGCATGAGGCAGTGGCGAGCGTTCATTTCGCAAGCCTAGCACAAAAGCACTTTTGGCCGCTAGCCCCCGAATGGCCCGGAAAATGGCTGTACGTGACATGGTTGTGATCCCCCATGCGACACAAGACTGATCCCCCTCACTTGCACAAAGAGGGGTGCCTTTCCCGGGACCTGAAGCTGCCTTGTTGCCGACGCAGGTTTGCGTTATGCCTGAGGCATAACGATGCGGCCCTTGGGATAGGGGCGTCCGCCATCCACGAAATTCAGGCACGCGCCTGGGTTGAGAACTTTGCCAGCCTTGACAAACGTTCGGTGTCAGGCGCAAGCGCTTGCCGTGCGGCCAAGGCCCTGCAAAGAGAAGGGATACGCGGGGGCCAGACACAAGACAACTGCAGGGAGCGACATGGGGAAAGATGTTCCTGCTACACTTTTCCTGTCGTCTCGCATCTGCCCCATCGAGAGACCCGAGAGGTGAGTGCCAATGGCCAGTGTTTTTGATGTCGCCCAATATATTTGCGACAAAAAGAAACCCATTTCTGCTATCAAGCTTCAGAAGCTTGTCTTCTACAGCAAGGCCTGGAGCCTTGTGTGGGATGAGGATCCCTTGTTCCCCGAAGAAGTGCAGGCCTGGGCCCATGGTCCGGTTGTTCCCACTCTGTACGCAGCTCACAAGGGACAGTTCTTTTGTCCGGACAAGTTCGAACAGGCAGATGTTTCCAGACTGACAGACGCTCAGAAGGAAACCATTGATGCAGTTCTTGATGCGTATTCCCACCTGTCTCCACAGGGACTTGTCTCCTTGACATTGTCCGAAAAACCATGGCTTGAAGCGCGTGGCGGAATACCCGAATATGCGCCTTGCAATACTCCCATCTCTGACGCATCAATCGCCGAATACTACAGTTCCATAAGAGTATGAGACATGAAACACAATATGCCCATGCAACTCGCAAAAGACAGTTGTGACAGTCGATGAAAGCATAGCCTCCATTGCACATCTCAACAAGAGTGCAGCGTGTTTGAGCCATGCTTTCCGTTGTCGCGCAGTCACAAACGCGCAGTCGCTTGCACAATCTGCACAAGTCGCGCCCGGATATCCCTGGCCGAAGCGGCCAGATCTACAGTGGCAAAGCGTATCCTGTGCCCCTGCAGCGTGGTATGCTCATCAATCACACCGTCCACTGACGGGTGCAGCAAAATGCCTTCGGCCGTATTGTTCAGGGGATCCTCGCCCTCCTGTGAGCGCAGGTAGGCGTATATCTGGTAGATATGTCTGCTGCGCAGGCTGTCTTTCTGCCACCTGCCCTTGGTAATGATGTCAGTGAACTTGGTGTCCATGACAATACGACGACCCGCTTCCCTGTTGGTCAGCACAATGTCTGTCTTCATGTCCGGAAAGAGTCTGTCTATCCCCTCACTGCTGTCCGCATGCTGCCATCTGAGCCATGTGCCATGGGAGACCTTCCAGCCATCCTTCTCAAGAACGACCCTGTAGAAGCCGGCGATCCCGAGCTCGAAAAGATGCTGTACCCAGCGCTTCTCTCTTTCCGGCGTGGGCAGAAGACTTGAGCCCTGGTCTTCAGTGGGAAGAGCCAGATCAAGGGCCAGCAGCGCGGCTGTGACCATGGGCACGTCGCAGGCGTCGCGCAGCCCAAAGCGCTCAAGCCTGATGGCCTTGCGCGAGGGGCAGGGGCCTGTGACTCCCATGTGCCGCATTGTGGAGGCAAGGGCGCGGCAGCGGCATGCCAGAGCAGATCTTCGGGCCAGGGAAGACATCCTTTCCAGCGCTGTGCGCACAAGGCAATTGCGGTCTGTGTCTACCACCAGGGCGTCGTAGACGCAGGCTATCTTGCCCATGGAGAGCAGGCTGTGGCGCGTTGTCTGCAAAAAGTCGATGCGCCCGCGCACACGCGTGAGAGGTTCGCGAAAGGTCCTGTAACCGCAGTTCAGAGCGCGCCGCAGGCGCCGCTCCACACAAGAGCACAGTATTTCGCCAACAAGGTCGGGAATATCGTCCGGGTTGTCCTCCAGATTGCTCCAGTTTCTGCCGCGTTCCCTGTAGAGCTCCGACGCGTAGAGCATGAGCAAGTAGAGATTGCGGACAGGTATCCTTCCTATGAGCTGTACCGTGTCGCGCTCCCGAGCCGGTTCTTCCAGGCCCGAACCATTGTCAGAAGGCGTCATGCTCATATTCCCTGCAGCAGATACTTCCTTGCCTTTGCGACCCTGTCCCTACTTTCGTACCAGTACTCTTCCAGCAGAGGGACGATCTCGGTCTCGACAATTTCCCTGTACCAGAGGGCGGGATCCTCGACCTTTTTGCCTGGGTCTGGGGTCACATAGCTGTGCCCTATCCGGAACTGGGGCCCAAGTTGCCGATCTTCGGCTATTTCCTCGTTCATCCGGGTTATGCGCTGGCGTACCATCGCAAGAAAATCCTGTGGTATGCCGCTTTTTGCGTGCACCCACGTCTGCCAGGTGTCGTCGATGCGGGCCACAAGGGATATAATGGCAAAGCGTCTGCGCATGGCAAGATCTACCAGGGTCAGGGAGCGATCG
>CALVGM010000072.1 GCA_944327095.1 uncultured Desulfovibrio sp.
CCGGCAGCAATGCCGGATGCTCGGCATACCACGTCCGGAGCAAGACCAAATAGGGGAGGCGGCCTGCCCGGCCACATGTCTCCCGGGTCGGTTGCTAGAGGGCACAGGCGACTGTGCCTCCAGAGGAATGACGGTCCCGCAGCCCCATGGGCTGTACGACAAAACCCGGCTTACAGTCCCGCTCCGCCCTTTTTTCAAAGACAATACCATCTTCCCGGGGAGGCAGGCCATGGACAACGGACGCAAGCCAAGCGCGCATGAAGCCTGCGGGGACGCGCCCTGGCTTGTCCTGCTTGCCGCGGGAAAGGGCACGCGCCTTGCTGCGCAAACAGGCGGGCGACCAAAGCAGTTTCTCAGGTACAGGGGACGCCCGCTCTACTGGCAAAGCGTCTGCACCTGTGTCGCCTCGGGCCTCATGGGGGGAGTAGTCCTTGTCCTTCCCATGGACGAGTTCGAGGAAAACAGGGCCAGGGCCCTGGAATTTGCCAGGGAGGAGAAACTCCCCTTTCCCCTGCTCTTTGCCAGGGGTGGAGCCAGACGCCAGGACAGCGTTCTGGCAGGCCTCAGGCTTGTTCCAGAGCATGTGTCCCACGTTCTTGTGCACGACGCGGCAAGACCCTTCTTTTCCGCAGATCTCTGCCGCGCGCTCTTGCAAAGGCTGCGCGAGGGCGCCTGCGCGGTCATACCCGGCCTTGCCGTCAAGGACACCATCAAGCAAGTGGATGGCGAGGGCACGGTCCTCGCGACGCCCGACAGATCCGCTCTGCGCGCCGTGCAGACCCCGCAGGGCTTTGACAGAAGGCTGCTTCTGGAAGCGCACAAAGCCCTCAACACGGAGGCCAACACGGTAACGGACGACGCGAGCCTCATGGAGGCTGCAGGCCACAGGGTCAGTGTCGTCGACGGGGAGGAGGCGAACTTGAAGATTACCACTGCCGCAGATCTGCAGTCCCTTGCGCAGGCTGTGCCCTGCACGGGCTTTAGCTACGACGTGCACCGCTACGGGGGAACACGGCCCCTGGTCCTGGGAGGCCTGGCCATACCGTCCGAGTACACCATAGCGGCCCACTCGGACGGGGACGTGCTTTTGCACGCCCTGATGGACGCGCTGCTCGGCATGATCGGCAAGGGCGACATCGGGGAGCTTTTCCCGGACTCGGATCCGGCCTTCGACGGCGCAAGCTCCGTGGGCCTGCTCGCAAGGGTGCTTGAGCTTGTGCGCGAGGCAGGAGTGACCCTGACCCACGCGGACGTGACCATCATAGCCCAAAAGCCGCGCCTTGGGGCCTACAAGAAGGACATACGGGCAAATCTCGCAGCCCTGCTCGGCCTTGGGGAAAGCCACGTCAACGTGAAGGCCACCACCGAGGAGGGCCTGGGCTTTACTGGCGAGCTTCTGGGCATCAAGGCCTGCGCCATTGTGGCAGGCATTGCCAAGGGCACCCCGGGCAGGGCCGAATAGCGCAAGGTCAAGCCATGAGACACCTTCTGCTCTTTGCCCTGGCCAGCGCCCTGGGCGGCCTTGCGCGCTACGGCTTTTCCGCGCTTGTGTCCGGTCTTGTCAAAAGCGCCTTCCCCTGGGGGATCTTTGTGACCAATGTGCTGGGCTGCTTTCTGTTCGGCACCATCTGGGGCATGGCCTGTGTGCACAGGCTTCTGGGCGACGCCACCCGCGTTGTGCTTCTGACAGGCTTCATGGGCTCCTTCACAACCTTCTCGACCTTTGTCTTCGATTCCAACGCCCTCCTGGAAAGCAGGGCCTGGCTTGCCCTGGCCCTCAACGTGGCAGGCCAGGTCATTGTCGGCATACTGGCTCTGCAGCTGGGCATGCGCTTTTCGGGCCTGATCGCACGATTCTTCGGCTAGCGGGCAGCCCCAGTGCGCTCTGACACGGCCCCCAAACGGGGGCTTTTGGGGGGCGCAAAAAAGCCCCGCAACGATTGCGCGGGGCAATGAGGTACGGCCAACCTCTGGCCAATTCAGGCCAAGGCAGGCTCATCCGGCACGATCTACTCCATGCCCTTGGTGCGCTTCCAGGACAAAAAGCCCTCGCCAAGCTCTCCCGAGCCTGGACGCCAGCAGTGCCTCCTGCCGTCGGTCTTCACGCAGACCTCCCTGGTGGGATGGCCGGCAACATAGGGAACGCGCAGCACATAGGCCTCATTGGCGCCCATTTCGCGCACAACACTGGGCGTCCTGGCCTGAAGAACGTCCTTGCCGTCGTAGTTCAGCTCGTAGACCTCGACGACGGCATCGTGCCCCAGGGGCAGGATGGCAAAGGAGTCCTCGCCGGGGTAGGAACCTTCCACCTCGCCCACAAAGTTCACAAGACCCAGGGAGAGACGCATGGCCGGAAGCTCGGTCTCCTTCACAAGGTGGCGCACAAGGGCAACCGAGGGCACAAAGCCCTTTGGCTTTTCCTCAGCTGCCGAAGCTGCCATATTGTCTTCGGCCTGACTCTCGTTTTGGGCCCGGGCAGGCTGCGTCTTGCCAGCCACAGGATCTGGGGCAGCAACAGGTGCGGCCTGTGCTGTCGGTTCAGTCGCGGGCGCTGCCTTGAGGGCCGTCTTGTCGGCCTCGTCAGCCCTGGGCTGTACAGTGCCGATGGTGACAGAGCCCTCGCTCGAAGCTGGCTGGGCGGCTACGCAGGCAGCCGCTGGCAGCGTGACCAGCGCTCCCGCGAACAGCATGGACAAAAAAGCGCAACGCAAGCTGTACACGTTGTATCCTCCCTTTTGCGTAATCCTATAGCACAGCTTTCCCCTGGGGAAAAGAAGAAATATCGCGACGCGTTCGGGCTGCCATACCCATCATGTGCCCCCTTTTCCGGCACTTGCCCCCTTGTCCTTCGGGCAGACCCCACAATGTCGCACAATTGTCTTCTCGGCCCGAAAAAGCATCGGCCATTTGATGTGCTCTTTTTGACAGAGGTTTTCAAACAGGGTAGTCCTTGGCCTCCATTTCCACATTCCTTTGAGGAGGCTATATGTCTACCCTGAAAGGCCTGCTTTCTGTCACCAGGAGAATGGCGCGCAAAGCCCTGCTACATCTCTTTGTATTCCCCTTCTGGACCATGGACAAGGAATACAGCCGGGCACTTCTTGCCGACCCTGATAGACTTGGCACTGAACGATACTGCAATATTTGTGGATACAGATTTGCGAAATTCAATCTGTGCAACAACAGAAAACCCAGGGAAGTGGAATGCCCTGTCTGCAAAAGCAGGGAACGACATAGGCACCTCTATATCCATATATGTTCTCTCTTTCCCTTTCTTCAGGGAAAGAAAATCTTGCATTTTGCCCCTGAAGAAATACTGAAAAAGATATTTCTCGAATCCGGAGCTCAATACTACGACGCGGATATAGATCCAGATAAGGCACGTTATCAGGTTGATATCACCAGCATACCATTCGAGGACAACAGCTTCGACTACATATTCTGCTGTCACGTACTGGAGCACATTCCCGATGATCGCAAGGCCATGAAGGAACTATACAGAGTTTTGAAGCCTGGCGGCACTGCATATCTTGCGGTTCCTCTGGGTGCCCATCTTGTGGAAGACCTGTCTGTCACGGATCCGCAAGAGCGCCTGCGTCTCTATCACCAGGAAGATCATGTGCGCATATACAATATTGGAGAATTCACCAGACGGCTGAAAGCTGCCAATTTCACACTCGATCTTTCCAGGCCGAACAAATTTCCCGGGGCACTCAAGAGTGCAAAGTTGACAAACATCATTGTCCTTGCGCACAAGCGTTAGGCCCACACGACAGGATGGCCCCTGCCTGTCACAATCCATGGGTCCTGCAAGCACCACGAGGAGTACAAGCATGACCAGACCCAAAACCATACGCCTTGTCTTTCCGCAATGGCAGGGTGGCTACGATACAACCCCCTACCCCGGCCAAATCTACGCCTTTGGCGCGCGACTTCTGGCCTTCCTCGCTCCCCAAAACGACGATCCCGTCATCGAGGTCCCCGTACCAGCCTGGCACGAGGGCATTGAGGCTCCCAGGGAAGGCGGTGTCTTCTACCGCGCCGTCATCATGAAACAGATGGAGGCTGCCTCTGCCATATTGCAGGAACACGAACCCGAGCGCGTCATCACCTTTGGCGGGGACTGTCTTGTGAGTCAGGCGCCCCTTGCCTATCTTGCCGAGCGCTACGACAATCTGGGTGTCCTTTGGGTGGACGCCCATCCGGACATCACGACACCAAGGGATTTCGATCACGCCCACGCCATGGTCCTCGGCAATCTCCTTGGCGGCGGCGAGCCGGCCATGGCCGCCATGGTGAAAAAAAAGCTTACCCCCTCGCAGGTCCTCTACGCTGGCGTGGACAACGTGCTGCCCTATGAGCGCAGAACCATGGACGAGATGGGGCTTTTGACCATCCCGAGCTCGGCCATCATGAAGGACAGCGCCCCTGTGCTTGAGTGGATTGAACGCAACGGTCTTGACCGCATAGCCATTCACCTGGATCTGGACGTGCTGGATCCCGCCTTTTTCAAGTCCCTGCTCTTCACCAATCCGGACGTGCCCGACCCCATCGAGGCCGAACACGGCAAACTGCGCCTTGCCCACGTGGCACGCCTTTTGGGTGATGTGGGAAGAGCTGCCCATGTCGTGGGCCTGACCATTTCCGAGTACATGCCCTGGGACGCTCTCAATCTCAAAAAAATGCTCGCAGGCCTTGAGTTCATGCGCTAAGGCCGCGATCAAAAAGGGGGGCAGATCCTGTCCCCCGAACGTTGTGCCCTTTCTTCCCCTACGCGCCCTGGCTGTCCAGAACATCCAGGGCCATGGCCGCTGCGGCCTGCTCGGCCTTCTTGCAGCTTGTCCCCTCTGCCCTGAAGCTGCGCCCGTCTGGCAGACGCACCTCCATGGTGAAAAGCCTGGCGTGGCTCGGGCCTGTCACGGCAATCTGCGAATACACAGGGCGATCCCCTGCAAAGAGATGCTGCACGCGTTCCTGCAGGCAGGTCTTGTGGTCCTGCTCCTTCTTGCCCTCGTGCGGATCCTCTGGCCAGATTCTGCTGAAGACAGTGGCCACCGAATGCTGGGCCGCAGCATAGCCCCCGTCCTCGTAGACAGCCGCCAGCACAGCCTCGAAGACGTCGCTCAAAACGCTGTCGCGCTTGCGTCCGCCCTGGCTTTCCTCACCCCTGCCCAGAAAGAGCATCTTGTCCAGACCAATCTCCCTGGCCCTGCAGGCAAAGCTTGTGGTGTTCACAAGGCTTGAGCGCAGGCGCGTCAGATCTCCCTCCCGCGTATTGGGGAAACGCTTGTAGAGCTCCCAGGACACGCACAGCTCGAGCACTGCGTCACCAAGAAATTCCTGCCTCTCGTTGTGGGCCGCTTCAAGGCCGTATTCGTTGGCGTAGGAGGAATGGGTGAGAGCGCGCAGCAAAAGGCCCCTGTTGACAAAATGGTAATCCAGGGCCTTTTCCAGTCTGAGTACGTCTGCTTCAGCAAGTTGGCAGGGAGTTGTCTTCATGTCTTTTTCCATGTTGGGGGGACAGGGGAGAGTGTCTGGCCGCAAGGCTAAATCCGACCATACCCTATTTTGCCACAAAAGCAAGAAGTCTTGCGCCTTTTTGCTGGCTCTTGTCGCTAAGCCTCAGGGCATTTCCCCCTTTTCCCATGAACCCCTGCCAGGGGCAGGGCCCCTTGCCGGCAGCCTGACTGGCAAGGCAGGCTGCAGCCTTTTTTTTTTGCTTGACAAGTGAGGCTGCTTGCTACTAGGCATCTTCTTCCCTGCAGGCCTTGCTTGCCGCAGGATCCGTTTGCCACGCACAAGGGCCGCGCCCAAAAATCACAAGGAGAAAAAAATGGCAGCCTTCGACATCAGGATGGTCAAGCTTGTTTCCGGTGAAATCGTTCTCGGCAAGTACAATGCCGAAAAGGACATGCTCGAAAACGTCGTGCAGCTGCAGAACGTGCCCACCCAGCAGGGCATGCAGATGCTGCTCACTCCCTACGGCTTTCCCTTCGAGAATACCTTCGACGCCTGCATCGAGGGCCGCTTCATTCTCTACCGCTTTGCTTAGACAGCCAAGGAACTGCAGGACAAGAACATCGAGGTGACCACCAACCTCTCCGTGAGCTCCAACCTTGGCAAGATCCACTTCGGCGGATCCACCACCTCCGGCTCCGGCCTCATCCACTACAAATACTCCGGCTCTCATCCACATACAGCAGCCGATCCAGTCTTTCGAGGGGCCCTGCCCCTTTTTTTTCCTCTTGCGGAAAGGACAGCCCACTGCCCCATGCGCGAACTTCTCCCCCTCCTGACTCAGCCAAGCCGCTATCTCGGCATCGAACAGGGCTCGGTCCACAAGGATCCGGCCACTGTCAGCCTGCGCTGCGCGCTCTGCTTTCCGGATCTCTACGAGGTGGGCATGTCCCACCTGGGCCAGAAGATCCTCTACGGCATTGTCAACGATCACCCCTCCTGGTGGGCCGAGCGGGTCTACGAGCCAGACGCCGCAGCCTGCCAAATCCTGCGCGACACAGGGACACGGCTTGCGACCCTCGAGTCCGACACGCCCCTGAACAGGATGGACTTTCTCGGGTTTTCCATCACCCACGAGCTGTGCTACACGGATGTGCTCAACATACTTGATCTGGGGGGCATTCCCCTGCGCAGCAAGGATCGCCCGGAGGATCTGCGCGCCTGCCCGCTTGTGAACGCTGGCGGCGGGGCAGCGCTGAGCGCCGAGCCCATGGCGCCCTTCCTGGACTGCGTTGTCCTCGGAGACGGGGAAGAGACCCTGGTCGAGCTGCTTCAGGCCCTTGAAAGGGCCAGGGACAAGGGCACGCCGCGCTCTGTCTTTCTGCGCGAAATCTGTCACATTCCCGGCATCTACGTGCCTTCTCTCTTCACAAGGGGCCAGGACGGACGCCTTGTGCCCACAATCGAGGGCGTGCCCACCCCAAGGCGGCGCGTTGTGGCCAACCTCGAGACCACCTACTCGCCCACAAGCCAGGTTGTGCCTCTGGCTACCGTGCACAACCGTCTCTCGCTGGAAATAGCCAGGGGCTGCACCAGGGGCTGCCGCTTCTGCAACGCGGGTTTTGTGTACAGGCCCTCGCGGGAGCGCAGCGTGGAGACCGTGACTTCCATTCTCAATGCCTGCCTGGAAGAAACGGGTTTT
>CALVGM010000073.1 GCA_944327095.1 uncultured Desulfovibrio sp.
ACCCACAAAAGGGCGCCCAGAAAAAGCACAAGCATGCTCAAGATCACAATGCACAGGCCCTTGCCCAGGCGCCCATGGGCCCTGGGGATTCTGCGTGCCCTGGCAGGGGCGGCTTCTTGCACAGCCAGGCCTTCCTGGTCGCCATTGTCCCTGGCACAGGACTGCGCCCCTGAAGCTTCCGGGACAGAGTCTTCGGGCTTTAGAGGCCGCGTGTCCTGCGGCCCTGCTTCGGGCTGCGAGGGCTCTGGGCCCTCTGCGTCCGGCTCCTTTCGCGCAGCCAGCTCTTCCTGGCCTGTTGGCTCTGCCTGGGACGTTGGCCAGTCGTTTGACCTGGCCTCGGGGGCCTTGTCGGATTGGAGCTCTCCCGAAGCCCTGGCGCTCTCGGGCTTGAGCGTGTCCTGTAGCAGAGGCTTGTCCCCCAAGTCCCCGCTTGCCTGTACCGTGTCAGGCACCGTGTCCTGTACCGTACCAGGCTCAGCGCCGGAAACAGCGCAGGATTCGGTGCCGGAGACTGTGTCTGCCTCTGCGCAGGGCGCAGCCTCGCGCGCGGTCTGATCCTGCAAGGCCTTGGGGCGTACCGTTTTCCTGTGGGCGCAATGATCCTCTTCCCAGGGCCAGTCCGAGCCTTGCGTTGGCAGAGGAGCCCCTTTGTCTTCTTGCGCGGCCTTTTTTGCGCTTGCGGGTGGGGCCAGCTCCAGGCGAAAGTCGACGTCCGCAGCTGTCTTTTGCCCCTCGTCCGGCCTTGTGGCCCTGCCTTGCAGGCGGACGGCCTTTTGCAGCTGATCGTGCGCGTTGCGCTTGCGTGGAGTCTGGGACATCTTTGTCTTGGCTAAGCTCTTGTGGAGGGGAAGTTTGCGGGAAACGCCGGCCTGTTTCGGGGCAAACATACGCTAGTCCATGGCTGCAGGCAAGGAACGTTTTGGTGTCGTGCCCAGTGTGCCAGGCTGACCGGCCCTTGCAAAGAAGGCTTGCTTTGGGGCATAAGGAGCCGCAGAAAATGGGGATTGGCCCCCTGTTCCATTGGCCATTGGGGCTTTGCAGGAACAGCGGGACACAACAAGTATGGATAGAGCATGAGTTCGAAGAACAAACACAAGGATTTGCATCCCTGTCTGGTGGTCGCGGACGAATCCGGCAATATCTACGACGAGCCGGGCCTTCTCATGCTGGTGCGCAGGGGCGAGCAGTGGGGCCTGCCAAGGCCGGACGAGCTTGTGCCCCTGCCAAGGGAGAGCGAGC
The DNA here is from genome assembly GCA_944327095.1 of uncultured Desulfovibrio sp. Classification (GTDB taxonomy): domain Bacteria; phylum Desulfobacterota; class Desulfovibrionia; order Desulfovibrionales; family Desulfovibrionaceae; genus Desulfovibrio. Next base: position 1,240 of record CALVGM010000073.1, read on the forward strand.
TCTTTCTTTTGCCTGGCAGAAAGGCCGTGGGCTACAACCCCGAGACAGGCGAGGCCGAGGAAATGGACGCCCTGGCCGTGGCTGCCTTCGCGGCTCCAGGCTACACCCTTTCCGGGCACCCCGTGTACGAGACGGAACAGGACGCGCAAATGCTGCCCCTCTTTGCCTACGGGGCAGTGGGCTTTGCCGAGGATCGCTTCTGGATCTGCGCGCGTCGCGTGGACATGGATCCGCGCCAGCAGTTTTCCCATGTGCCCAAGGGGCTCATCGAGAAAAACGTGCGCAGGCTCCTTGCGCAGTACCCCAAAAACCGCCTTGTGGGCCACATTCTCACCAACTGCGTCATGCGCTACGACTGCCCGGCTGCCAGAAACTTTGCCCTTGGCCGCTACGAGGCGCCCTTGCCGTCCTCGCGCACCTGCAACGCCCGCTGCATAGGCTGCATTTCCAAGCAGGAGGAAGAAAGCCCCATCGAGGTGACGCCGCAGTGCCGCCTCACCTTCACGCCCACTCCCGAGGAGCTTGTGGAGGTCATGGAAATACACGCTGCCCGCGAGACCAGGAAGCCCATCTTCTCCTTTGGCCAGGGCTGCGAGGGCGATCCCCTCATGAACTACGAGCTCTTGCGCGACGCTGTGGCCCTCTACCGCGAGCGCGGCGGCAAGGGCACTGTCAATTGCAACACCAACGCCTCTCGCCCGGAAGGCGTTGAGGCCCTGGCCAGGGCAGGGCTTTCGGCCATGCGCGTGAGCCTCAACTCGGCCAGGGAAGAACTCTACAATCGCTACTACAGGCCCCAGGGCTACAGCTTTGCGGATGTGAAGCGCTCCATTGCCGTGGGCAGGGAGCACGGGCTCTACATCTGCCTCAACCTCCTCTACTTCCCGGGCATCACGGACACCGAGGAAGAGCTTGCGGCCCTGGCAAACCTTGTGGGAAGCCTTGGCGTGAGCATGATACAGTGGCGCAACCTGAACATCGACCCCGAGTACTACCTGAGTCTCATGCAGGGCTACGCCGAAGGGCCGTCCATGGGCCTGCGCTCCTTCATGAAGAGGCTCAAGAAATCCTGTCCCTGGCTGAACTACGGCTACTTCAACCCCTACGTGGGTGAAAAGGCCAGCCTTGCGGCCCCCATGCCGGGCACGTGGTGTGCACCAAGCCCGGCCCAGGCCCTGAAAGACGCGCCGGACGACGCACCGGAAGAGAAGCCTGGCGAGGAACAGGATCCCGCCTAGGGCAGACAACACCAACAGACAAAACAGACAGGCTAAAACACATGAGCATACTGGTTATTGGCGGAGCCGGCTACATTGGCTCCCACAACGTCAGGGCCCTGCTTGAGCGGGGCGAGGACGTGGTTGTTCTGGACAACCTCTCTACAGGCCACAGGCAGGCAGTGCCGGACACTGTCGCCTTTTGCGAGGGGGACCTGCGCAGCGAAAGGGATCTCGAAAAGGTCTTTTCCGCGCACAGGATTGAGGCTGTGCTGCACTTTGCGGCCTTCATCGAGGTCGGCGAGAGCATGAAAAAGCCTCTCAAGTACTTCGACAACAACGTGGTGGGCATGATCAGCCTGCTTGAGGCCATGGAGCGCCACGGGGTGGACAAGCTTGTCTTCTCCTCCACAGCGGCTGTCTACGGCGAGCCCAAGCGCGTGCCCATCGAGGAGGACGACCCCAAGGCTCCCGCCAACCCCTATGGCGAAAGCAAGCTCATGATGGAGCGCATCATGGAGTGGACGCACAGGGCCACGGGCATCAGATCCGTTACCCTGCGCTACTTCAACGTGGGCGGAGCCTACGAGGACGCGAGCATTGGCGAGGATCACAGGCCGGAAAGCCACCTTATCCCGCTCATCTTGCAGGTGCCCCTTGGCAAGCGCGAGCACATCAGCGTCTTTGGCAACGACTACGACACAGAGGACGGTTCCTGCGTGCGCGACTATCTGCACGTCATGGATCTGGCCGACGCCCACATGAAGGCCATAGACTATTTGCGGGAAGGCAACGACAGCCTGATCTGCAACCTTGGCAACGGCCAGGGCTTCTCGGTGCTCGAAATGATCGAGGCTGCCCGCCGTGTCACCGGGCACCCAGTGCCTGCCGTGATGGCAGCCCGCCGCCCGGGGGCTCCGGCGCGCCTTGTGGCTTCCTCACAGAGGGCCCGCGAGGTCCTTGGCTGGGTTCCCAAATACGGCATTGAGGAAATCATCCGCTCTGCCTGGAAGTGGCATCAGAGCCACCCTGAGGGCTACGGAGACTAGAATGAAAGGGGCCGCGGGAGTATCCCGCGGCCCCTTGGCGTATCATTTGCGGCACACCCCTTTCCTCAAGGTTCTGCCGCATGCCCCTTTTTACGCAGTCTTGCCTGCGGCTTGTGCAAGGCGCCCTGCAAGGACAAGCCCCAGGTCAAGGAGAGCCTCGTCTTCGCCCCAACGCCCGGCTATCTGCAGGGCCAGGGGCAGTCCCGAAGGGCCTTTTCCGCAGGGGATACCCATGACCGGGAAGCCCGCGTGGGTCCAGGGCGTGTTCATGCAGGGATTGCCTGTGCTGCCAAGGCCAAGAGGGGCTTCGCCAAGGGTCGCGGGTGCTATCCAGGCGTCGAGTTCCCACTGATCCATGAGCGCTGTCATGGTTGCGCGAAATTTGGCCATGGCCTCGCGTATCTCCTCCACGGCAGCAGCCGGTACGGCCAGACCCTCCTCGATGAGCGCCCTTGTGCCCGGGCGGTAGAGGTGGCGAAAGTCCTCGTACCACTGCGCGTGGAAGCTGGCCGCCTCGGCAGCCGCAAGGGTTGTGTGCCTGCGCAGGATATCCCGGTAGTCCTCCATGCAGGGCACATGGCGGATCACAATGCGTTCCTCGCCATGGCTTTCCTGCAGGACTTTGAGGCTCTGGGCAAGGTTTTGGGCTGTGTAGTCGCAAACATCGTCCAGATAGGGGCCGTCTGGCACGCCCAGGGTGAAGGCCTTTTTTTCCGGCAAGGATGCCCTTTCGTGACACTTCCAGTCCCCGCTTGTGAGAACGTCCAGCACAAGGGGCATGTCCGCCATGCTGGCGCAGAAAAAGCCCGGCTGATCCTCGGATCTGGCAAAGGGCACAATGCCCTGCAGGGAAAGGCGGCCCTGGGAGGGCTTGAAGCCGGAAATCCCGCAAAAGGCAGCCGGGCGAATGACCGAGCCCATGGTCTGCGTGCCAAGGGCCAGCGGGAAGAAGCCCGCGGCAACGCCCGCAGCGGATCCGCTGCTCGATCCTCCTGGCGTGTGGGCAATGTTTTGGGGATTGCGGGTGGCAGCAGGCTCCGAGTGGGCAAACTCGCTTGTGGCTGTCATGCCAACCACAATGGCTCCTGCCTCGCGCAGTCTGCTGACAAGATCTGCCTGGGGCCTGGCAAAGAAGTCTGCCGGAAAGAGGGAGCCGCAGTGTATGTCGTGCCCGTCCGTGGCATAGATGGCCTTGACGCCCACGGGCACGCCAAAGAGCGGCGGCCTTGTCTTTTTGTCCGGCCAGCTGCCGAACAGCTCCCGTACCTCCTCAAGCACGTGCCTTGGGCGCACAGGCTCCTCGAAGACGTGCAGACGCTTTTCCTCTGCGGCTATGTGCCGCAAAAGCCCCGTGTAGATCTCGATCAGTGTGTCCTCGTCTGCCCTGGTGTACATGCCAAGTCCAGAGGAAAATTCTTCCATGATAGCCCTCCCCGGCTTCTCCCGGCCGGTCTTTTGACAATCCCTGTGTTCCCGGGCTTGTGCACAGGCGGCCATCCCCCCGCGTGTTTCCCCCATGCATGCGCGAGAAGATGGCCGCCCCTTGTGACCGCTCCCGAGAGTCTTGCAGGCAAGATCCTATGCGATCAGTCCGCGGACTTCAGGGTGCCGTTATTTTTGTACCAGTCCTTGATGATGTGGCGGTACATCTGCTCCATGAACACGATCTGTTCCGTGGGGCAGGCCTCGTTCACCTTGTGCGCCTGCGAGCTTGAGCCGGGGCCGAAGATGAGCACAGGAACGTCTGGCAGGGTGGTGCGCAGGGCCGCGGCGTCCGTGAAGAACTGCACGGACGCGATGGGCGCGGGATGGCCCACCATCTTGGCGTAGGACGAGAGCACCTGCTGCACCCAGGGATTGGAGGGATCTGTCCACACGGGCTGTATGTCCAGCGTTTTGCTGATGGAGATGCCTGGCCCAGCCAGGGCGGCTATGTCCTTGCAGATGCTCTCGTGATCAAGGCCAGGCACAGTGCGTATGTCCAGGGTGAGGCTTGCCAGATCCGGCACGGAGTTGCTGTTGAGGCCCGAGTGCAGGGTGGAGAGCACGCAGGTGCCTGTGCCAAGGTAGTGATGCTCGCCCCCGGGCTTGTAGTTGAGCAGGCGGTAGGCAGCAGGCAGCATGGTCGCCAGGGCACTTGTGCCCATTTCCGGCATGGAGGCGTGGGCTGTCTTGCCCCTGGCCGTGAGGGTGAGCCACAGCGCTCCCTTGTGGCCTACCAGGGGCATGGCTCCGGTAGGTTCGCCAACCACGACGGCCTGTACGTTGTTCAAAAGTGTCCTGCGCCTGGCAAGGTGGAAGGAGCCAAGGCAGCCGCGTTCCTCGCCGCCGTAGATCTGCAGGACAAGTTCTCCCCCAATGCTCGGGGCCATGTTGATGGCAGCGCAGACCATGGCCGCAACGCCGCTTTTCATGTCGCAGGAGCCCCTGCCGTAGAGGGTGCCGCCCCTGATGAGGCCCGAGAAGGGATCCATTTGCCACTCTTCCTGGCCCAGGGGCACTGTGTCCACATGGCCTGCCAGGCACAGGGCAGGCCTGCCCGCTTCGGGATTGAGGCGCGCGCACAGGCTCCAGCCGTCTGGTTCGTAGCTGTCGAAGGTGAGCGAGTAGGAGGCCTCGGCGAGCAGGCCAGCCAGAAAGTCCAGAAGCTGGCGCTCGCCGCCACTGCCGGCTATGGTGTTGAACTGCACAAGGCGCTGGGCCAGTTCGATGCTGTTGCACGGTAAGGTCATGATGTTCACCCAAAGTATGCTTTTTGCACTTCTGCGCTGTTGCGCAGGTCTTCGGCGCTGCCGCTGGCAACGACCCTGCCCTGGGCCAGGACATAGCCAAAGTGGGCTATGGCCAGGGTCTGGCGGACGTTTTGCTCGACCAAAAAGACGGCAGTGCCCTGTTCGCAGATGCGGCGGATGACACGGAAGTTGTCGTTCACAAGGGCAGGGGAAAGACCCAGGGAGGGCTCGTCTATGACCAGAAGGCTCGGGTTGTTCATGAGGCCGCGGCCAATGGAGACCATGGCCTGTTCGCCGCCGCTCATGGTGCCGGCAAGCTGTTCCCTGCGATCGAGAAGCCTTGGGTACATGTCGTAGATCCTTGCGAGGCGCTCCTGGATTTTCTTGTGATCCTTTTCCTTGTAGGCTCCCATGAGCAGGTTTTCCTCAACGCTCATGCGCGGGAAGATGCGCCTGCCCTCGGGAATGCAGCTTATGCCAAGCCCCACGATTTTGTGCGGCGGAAGGCCAAGAATGTCCTGCCCCTCGAAGACAATGCTGCCCTCGTGGGCAGGGGTGAGGCCGAGCAGGGCCCTGATGAGCGTGCTCTTGCCGGCTCCGTTGGCCCCGAGCAGGCAGGTGATGCGCGAGGGCGCTATTTCCAGGCTGACACCGCACAGGACATCGGCCTTGCCGTAGGCCACGTGCAGGTTGTCGATGACAAGGGATCTGGTCATGCTCATGCGCTCACCTCCGTGCCAAGATAGGCCTGCTGCACCACGGGGTTGGAGGTCACTTCCTCGAAGCTTCCCTCGCACAGCTTCTCGCCGAAGTTGAAGACTATGCAGCGCGAGGAAATGCGGCGGATAACGTTCATTTCGTGCTCGATGAGGATGATGGCCGGCCGTGTGGCAGGCTGCAGGGCCATGATCTCGTCCATGAGCTGGCGCGTCTCGTCCTGGGTCATGCCTGCCGAGGGCTCGTCGAGCAAAAGCAGGCGCGGGCTGCCTATGAGAGCGCGGCAGATTTCCACGCGCCGCCTGTCGATCATGCTCAGATCGCCCACAGCGCAGTGCATGCGGCTGGCAAGGGCCGGGTTCAGGCGCTCCAGGGCAGCCCTTGTCCTTTCCTCGAATCTGGCGCACTGGCTGCGGAAGGCCTTTCTGTGGAAGATGTTGAAGAAAAAGCCGTCGTTGCGGTTCTTGGTGTTGCCGATCATGATGTTGTCGAAGACCGAGAGCTCGAGGCACAGGCGCGAACGCTGGAAGGTGCGCGATATGCCTGCCTGGTAGATGGCCTGGGGCGAGCAGCCGGTGATGTCCTTGCCGTCGAAGAGGATTTGCCCCTCGCTTGGCCTGTAGATGCCGGTCAGCACGTTGAAGAAGGTGGTCTTGCCGGAGCCGTTGGGCCCCACAAGGCCTATGGTTTCGCCAGCGTCCACCTTGATGTCCAGGTGATTCAGGGCAGTCAGGCCGCCAAAGTGCATGGTCAGGCCGGTACAGGAAAGCAGGCTCATGCAAGACCTCCGGAGAAGTAGGAGCGGATTCTGCGAGGCATGAGGCCTGCGGGCCTGAAGACAATCATGAGCAGAACCAGGAGGGAGTAGAGCAAGTAGCGGTACTCCTGTATGCCCTGCAGCTTTTCTGGGATGATCACCACAATGATGGTCGCGACCACCACGCCCCAGATGCTGCCCATGCCGCCAAGCAGGAGAATGGAAAGGAAGAGCAGGGAGTCCGCGAAGGTGAAGTTGGCAGGGCTGATGTAGCCGAGCATCATGGCGTAGAGAGCCCCTGCCATGCCGATGAGGACGTTGCCCATGGAAAAGGCGACGATCTTCCAGTGCCTGACGTTGATGCCAAAGCAGGAGGCCGAGATTTCGTCCACGCGCACCGCGTCCATG
>CALVGM010000074.1 GCA_944327095.1 uncultured Desulfovibrio sp.
GTCCTGTGCCAGGGACAATGGCGACCAGGAAGGCCTGGCTGTGCAAGAAGCCGCGCCTGCCAGGGCACGCAGGATCCCCAGGGCCCTTGCGCGCCTGGGCAAGGGCCTGGGCATTGTGATCTTGAGCCTGCTTGTGCTTTTTCTGGGCGCCCTTTTGTGCGTGCAGCTCAACATGGACAGGATAACGAGTCTTGCCCTGCAGGAAATCTCCGCGCGCACAAACTGCAAACTGGGCTTTGACGGCGTGACCATGCGCCTTGTTCCCCTGCCAGCCATACGCCTGGACAATGTGCACCTTGTGCTGCCAGGCAAGGACAGCGCGAATACAGACGCAGGTTCGGAGGCTGGCGCGCGAGGGCTGGCGCTCTTTGCGCGCGCCCTCTACTTTGCGCCCAATTTTCTCACCCTTTTGAGCGGCAAATTCGAGCCTGAAACCATAGCCCTGGACGAGCCCCGCGTTGTGGGCGAGCTTTCCCTGGCCTTTGGGGACCTTGCCAAAGGCGGCAGGGGTGAAGAGACCGACCTTGCCCGCATGCTGCCCCTGCACTGCTCGCTTGCCATCAAAAATGCCAGCGTCACCCTGTGGGACAGGGAAGGCAGTCTCTTGCAGGTCGAGGGGCTCAGCGCGGATCTCGCTCTTACCAATCTGCCCATGGCCAATCCCCTGAACGGCCTTGACGGCAGCATCAGCCTTGCCAGGGGCAGTCTGCAGACGCGCGACCTTGCCCTTGCCGCAGCGGACGTGCACCTGAAGGGCAAGGCAGGCCTTGCGGATCCCGTGCACGACATGAGCCTTGAGGTAAAGGCGCGCACAGCCATCACCCCGCTCTCCCTGGCCCTGGCAACCCATGTGCAGCTGAAGGGGACCAGGGAAGGCCTTGGCGGCAGGGGCATTGTGCGGGGCAGCATGACCTTTGACGGAGCTGTCATTCCCTACGAATTCGCAGGCTCCATAGAGCCAGGTTCCACGGAGAAGCACGCCGAGCTTGTGCGCGGGGAGGCAGTCGCGGCAGCAAAGCCCCTGCGCGTTCGCCTCGACACCCTTGCCCTGGGAAACGATGTCCTGAACCTCGACGCTGTGCTCTACCCTGTCCCTGGCAACCCGGCTGTGGCCGGCAGGCTTGGCATAGAACGCGTAAGCCTCACCCGCTGGCTCACCTTCGCAAGGCATCTTTCCTCTGGTCTGCAGATCTCCCTGGACAAAATCACCGACGGCTTCATAGATTTTTATCTTGACACAAGGCACTTGCGCGCGCCCAATATCAGGGCCTGCGCGGCAGGGGCCACCTTCAGGGGCCACGGCGGTATAGCGGACTGGAAGAACATCGAGATCTTCCTGGACATGAAAAGCGACTTTGTGGATCTGGGCAGGGCCATACCCGAATCCGTAGGCAGGATGCAAACACCCCCAAGGTACGCGCACAGGCCCCTGACCGAAATGAGCGGCGCGGACATTCTGGCCCCTGCCGCAAGGGACAGGGCGTCCCAGGATGACGCGTCCTTAGGCGGAGCACAGGAAAAGGCCCAGGCTGCGCAGGAAAAGGCCGCGTCCGGCGCCCAAGGCCCGGCTGCCAGGGTCGCGGAAAACGGCCAGACCGCAGACAGGGTCGAGGAAAGGGCAGCGCCCAAAAAGAGGCGCATCAGCTATGACATCCGCCTTGGGGCAGCCAAGATACACTACGGCTACGCGGACATTGTGGAAGGGGGCGTTGTCATACATCCCGGCACCAACAGCCGGGGCGAGGACAGCGCGAGACTCGACATGCGGGCTGGGCTCTTTGGCGGCACCTGCACAGGCTACGCCCATTTCAGCGGTCAGAAGGAGAGCGAGTACGAATTCGCCATCAAGGTGGCCTCGGCAAGCCTCGGGAAGCTGCACAGGGCCATGGACTTTATTCCCTTTGTGTCCGGCACAGGCAGCTGCCAGGTGGAGGTGACAAGCAGGGGTTCGGAAATACACCGCTTCCTGGCAAACCTGCGTGGCCGCATCCAGGTCACTGGCAAGCAGACCGTCATGGCAAGGGCCGAGCGCTTCTCCCCCATGAACCTTGACTGCGATCTGCGCCTGGCAACGGCTGCCTTCAAAAATTCGGCCCTTGGCATAAGCGGCACCTGGGACGTGGCCGTAAAGGGCAGCAAAGGCTGGTCTGCGGATATCGTCCTTCCCGGCATGGTGTGGTTTGGGGGACGAGAGGGCAGCGCAGGCGTGCGCATGGACAACCTGGCTGGCAAAATAAGCGTGCGCAACGCAGAAAAGCTTGTCCCTGCCTTCAAGAGGGACAATGTCCCCATGGAGCTGCAGGGCAGGACAAGCCTTGACACAAGCAAAAACGTGGTGCGCATGAACAGTGGGCACTTCGAGCTGCCCGGCGCCGTGTTCGACGGCAGTGTGGAAGCAACCATTGGCAAATCCCCAAGCCTTGAGGGAACCTTCTCCAGGGCAAGGATCGATCTTCCCAAGGCGACCCCGCTTATCCGCCAAAAGCCCGTCTCCTATCCCAAATTTCTCGAAAATATCACCCTGACCTCCGTGCGCGTGAAGCTCACGGATCACGATGTGAGCCTTGACCGCTTTGCCACCCATGTGGACGGCATTCCCCTGCAGGGCAGGCTTGCCCTCGACTTTGCCAGGGAAAGGCCGCACATAACCTTTGACCTGCACGCAGGAAGCGTCAATCTCGACACCTACCTGGGCGAGAAGAAAAAGGGCGGGGAATCTCTGCCCCAGGGAAGCGTACAGCGAAAGAAGTGGGACTTTTCGGCCATGCGGGAGTTCAGCGCAAAGGGCAACCTCAGGGTGGACAGCCTGCGCGTCAAGAAGGTCACCATAGCCAATGTGCGCCTGCCCATGACGCTTGCCAACGGGCATCTCGACGTGTCCTCTCTCAAGGGCAGCGTCTACCAGGGCGAGCTTGCCGGCAAGGGCAGCGTGGACTTCGACCATGGCCTGGCCTTCTCCTCCACCCTGAAGATCACGCAGTTCGACCTTGGCGCCATGCTCAGGGATCGCCAGATCAAGGGCATCTTCAGGGGCTGGACGGACTTTGCGGCCACCCTCTCCTCCTCCATGCAGGGCCCTGGCGAACTTGCCCGCAACCTGAACGGCCGCCTCTCCTTCCAGACAGGCCAGGGCAGCTACCAAAGCGTGGACGGGAACATGCGCCCCAAGGGCAAGCCCACCCTCTTCAACAGGGCCGGCTGCACAGGGCAGATCTCCGCAGGCGTCCTGCGCACAAGCGACTTTGCCCTCATGGGACCGGATCTGCGCCTCACGGGCAGCGGCTGGATAGACCTCTCCAGGGAGACCCTGGACATGAACTTTGTGGCGGACATGAACAATTTGCCCAATATCCCCCTGCGCCTGCACGGCACCTTCGATCACCCGGAAACGGACATCAAGGGCGGCATGGTCATACTGAACGCCATAGGCGGCATCTTCTCGGGCATCTTCGGCTTTCTTGGCGACATGCTCGGCGGCATCATCGGCATCTTCAGCTAGCTGCAAAAGGGACCCCCGGGCGAAACGACCCGGCAAAAGTTCTGTTCCTGTCTTGACACAATGCATTGGCAGGCGTAGGTAAAGACCGCTTGTCTATTTTTTCACACGCCTACACAGGCGAAAAAAAACACGGAGAGGAAAGGGATATGAATATTCTGATTTTTGGTCCCAACGGCAGCGGCAAGGGTACTCAGGGCGAACTGCTCAAACAGAAATACAACCTGGCCCACATCGAGTCCGGCGCCATCTTCCGCGAAAACATCAAGGGCGGCACAGAGCTCGGCAAGAAGGCCAAGGCCTACATCGACAAGGGCGACCTTGTGCCCGACTCCATCACCATCCCCATGGTGCTCGACACCCTGAAGGCCAAGGGCCAGAACGGCTGGCTGCTCGACGGCTTCCCGCGCAACATGGTACAGGCCGAAATGCTGTGGGACGCCCTGCAGAAGGCCGGCATCAAGCTGGACTACGTTGTGGAAATCCTGCTCCCCAGGGAGATCGCCCGCAACCGCATAATGGGCCGCAGGCTCTGCCAGAACAACAACAACCACCCCAACAACATCTACATCGACGCCATCAAGCCCAATGGTGACAAGTGCCGCGTCTGTGGCGGCGAGCTGAGCACCAGGGCCGACGATCAGGACGAGGCTGCCATCAACAAGCGCCACGACATCTACTACGACACCAAGAACGGCACCCTCGCAGCCGCCTACTTCTTCAAGAAGCTCGCTGCCGAAGGCAAGACCAAGTACATCGAGCTCGACGGCCAGGGCACCATCGAGGCCATCAAGGAAGACCTGCTCTCCAAGCTGGCCTAAAGCAGAGTTCATCCGGGCCCCTTTGCGGGCCCAAATATGTCCGGGGCGATGCGCTCTTTTCGCCACGAAAAGGCGGACCGCCCCTTTTTTTGTTCCCTTGCGCAAACCCTTGAGGCGCCATGTGAAGAAAATCTCCGCCCACCCCCGAAAAGACCAGGGAAAGCCCCCAAAAGGCACCGGGAAATGGGGTAAAAATGGGGTATGTTGCCATATTGCAACATACATTGACGCCATTTGGCATAATTATTGCAAAATTGCGACTCTGTGCAATTTAGGGTAGACTATCAAATTTTGCAGTGTTTGCTACAATTTGCCACCCCGGACAGATCTCGACGATGCCCGAACACAAGGGGGCAGAGAGGGGGTACAATGTCATGTTATTTCATAGCATTGTTCTTGTTTCTGGGACGGATTTCCGCTCCGGCAGGAGGGTGTGAATATGTAGCATACTTGCAACATTTGTTACAAGTTCCTGATCCTGTTCCCAAAAAACAATTCCCATGTGCATCGGACAGGGCTTGTGATGCATGGCCGCATGGCCTGTACAACCTTGCGCAAACCCTCTCCTTTTTTGCTGCATGTGAAAATTGTGGCACAGACCTTGCAAGGGCTGCCTGCGCAAAGGGCTCCCCGTCCTCCGACAAGGGACGCGCTGCAGCCCCCTGGGGCTGTCAGCCTTTGGGCGAAGCCCGCCATTTTGTGCCCATTCTTCCGGTCCCCGCGGCCAGGGAATGCATCCCTCAAGGCCACGGTGCCCGGTTCTATCACATACAGCATCAGGAGAACCAATGGAATCAGCCATCACCCATGATCAGGAAAAAGCCCAGCAGAAGAATCTGCGCCGCGTCGTTGTCTCGTCCCTTGTCGGAGCCGTTATCGAATGGTACGACTTCTTCCTCTACGGCGTGGTCGCGGGCATAGTCTTCAACAAGATTTTCTTCCCGGATTTTGACCCCACAGTGGGCACCATCCTGGCCTTTGCCACCTTTGCGGTGGGCTTTGTGGCCCGTCCCGTGGGCGGCATCATTTTCGGGCACTTTGGCGACAAGCTTGGTCGCAAGAAGATGCTTGTCCTCACCCTGGAAATCATGGGTGTCGCGACTGTGGGCATAGGCCTTGTGCCTTCCTACGAGACCATTGGCATTGCAGCCCCCATCCTGCTCGTTCTCTGCCGTCTTGCCCAGGGCATTGGCATTGGCGGCGAATGGGGCGGCGCTGTGCTCATGGCCTTCGAGTCCGCGCCCGAGAAAAAGCGCGCCTTCTACGGAAGCCTGCCCCAGGTGGGCCTGGCCCTCGGCCTGATGCTGGCCTCCGCTGTCATTGGCATTCTCTCCTGGTGCCTCTCCGAGGAAGCCTTCCTCGCCTGGGGCTGGCGCGTGGCCTTCATTATTTCCGCAGCCCTTGTGGCCGTTGGCGCCTACATCCGTCTGACAGTCACCGAGACCCAGGACTTTGCCAAGGCCCAGCAGAAGACCGACGAGATCCGCTTCCCCATCATGGCCGCCTTCAAGCACTATCCCAAGACGCTTCTGGCCTGCATTGGCGCCCGCTTTGTGGAAGGCATTGCCTTCAACGTGTTTGGCGTGTTCTCCCTGACCTACCTCACCAATACCTGCGGCATGGACAAGACCGTCAGCATCTTCATCATCGTGGGTGCCGCCCTTGTCATGGCCTTTGCCATTCCCTTCTGGGGCATGCAGGCTGACCGCCTGGGCCGTGCCCGCATCTTTGGCTGCGCAGCCATCCTCCTGGGACTCACTGCCTTCCCGGCCTTCTGGGTCATGCACAACTTCCCCAACAACATCCCTTTCGTCTTCCTGGCCATCTCCCTGCCGTTCGGCATCATCTACGGCGCAGCCTACGCCACGATGTCCAGCCTTTTCTCCGGCAGCTTCGAACCCACTGTGCGCTACTCCGCAGTGT
>CALVGM010000075.1 GCA_944327095.1 uncultured Desulfovibrio sp.
TCAGAATGTTGGTATGGGCAGAGACTACACCCTCTATGCCACCAGGCCAGGCAAGGTTCGTTTCGAGCACTTTGCTCGCAAGCGCCGCGTGCTCACACGAGTGCACGTGGACATTGCCGAGTAGGCATATCAGCACGGAAAGATATTTTCTTGAGGGAAGGGGCCTTGTTTCAGGGTTCCTTCCCTTTTGGTATCCACAGTTTTCGAGGTAGGTATGCGTTTTGTTGACGAGGCCCGCATCAGCGTAAAGGCCGGTGATGGCGGCAATGGCTCGGTCCATTTCCGCAGAGAGAAATTCATTCCCAAGGGCGGCCCGGACGGGGGCGATGGCGGCGACGGCGGCTCGGTTATCCTGCGCGCGGACGCTAGGCTTCTGACACTCTACGACTTTCGTCTCAAGAGGCATTACACGGCTGCCAACGGCCAGAATGGCATGGGGCGGCAGATGTACGGCCGCAAGGGGGAGGACCTTGTCCTCCATCTTCCTGTCGGCACCATGATTTTTGTGGAAGAGGACGGAGAGGAAAGGCTCTTGTGCGACCTTGCCGAACCGGATCAGGAGGTGGTCATTGCCAGGGGTGGCCACGGTGGCAAGGGCAACATACACTTCAAGAGCTCGACCATGCGCGCGCCCACCTTTGCCCAGCCGGGCACCAAGGGCGAGTTCAGGACCCTGCGGCTCGAGCTCAAGATTCTGGCCGACGCAGGTCTTCTCGGCCTGCCCAATGCCGGCAAGTCAACCTTCCTGTCCGCGGTCTCCGCGGCAAGGCCCAAGATCGCTCCCTATCCCTTTACGACCCTTGTGCCCAATCTGGGTGTTGTCATCGACGAGTACGATCCCGGGCGGCGCCTTGTGATCGCGGACATCCCAGGCCTCATAGAAGGCGCAAGCCAGGGGCAGGGGCTTGGCATGCGCTTTTTGAAGCATGTGGAGCGTACGCGCTTTCTTGTGCACATTTTGAGTGTCGAGGATACGGGCGGGGACAATCCCTGGGCCGGTTTCGAGCTCATTGACGATGAATTGCGCGCCTTTGACGAGGAGCTGTCCACCCATCCCCAGATTCGCGTGATCAACAAGATTGATCTTGTGAGCGAGGAGCGCCTTGCCGAGCTGCGTGAGCGCGCCAGGGAAGACGGTCTGAAGATCTTCTTCATCTCCGCGCTGCAGGGAACCGGCCTTGAAGAGCTGATGCAGGAAATGTGGCGCATGCAGGACATGATGGCAATGCATGCTCCCCTGGTGCGCACAAGGGCTCCGGAAGCTGTTCCCGAAGCCGAGGGCAACGAGGACGGCGACGAGGACGACGGCGAAGGACCGGAAATCATCTGGACAAAGGAATAGTTTTGGGAGCCATTCATGTCGGATTGGAAAGGCGAGAGAGCAAGGGTCCTTGTCGAGGCCAAATGCCTGGTTGTGAAGGTGGGCAGCGCTGTCCTGACAGACAGTAACGGCCTGCGCGCCGAGGTGCTGAATTCTCTGGCAGCGCAGCTGGCAGCCATCAGAAACATGGCCGAGGGCAGGCGCATTCTGGTGGTGAGTTCCGCGGCTGTTGCGGCCGGGCGCGCTGTCCTTGCGGAAAACGGCGTCAGTGCCGATACGGCAGGCCTTGCGGCCCGCCAGGGCGCTGCTGCCATAGGCCAGGGCAGGCTCATGCGCGCCTGGGACGACGCCTTCCACAGCCAGAACCTTGCCACAGCCCAGGTTCTCCTGACCCAGGACGACTTCCGTGTGCGCCAGAGGCTGCTCAACGCCAGAAATACCTTTACGGAAATTCTTTCCTGGGGAATTGTGCCTGTCATCAACGAAAACGACACGGTTTCCACCGAGGGCCTCAAGTTCGGCGACAACGACAGCCTGGCAAGCCTGCTGGTGACGCTGGTGGGCGCAGACCTGCTTATCAACATCACCTCCTCGCCGGGTGTCTTCAAAAAGCCCCCGGTAGACGGCGTGCCAGGGGAGGTTTTGCCCTGCATCGAGGACGCCTCCGCCATCAACCTCGACGCCATGTGCGGAGGCAAGACAACGGTTGGCACAGGCGGCATGTATTCCA
Source organism: uncultured Desulfovibrio sp. (assembly GCA_944327095.1). Lineage (GTDB taxonomy): Bacteria > Desulfobacterota > Desulfovibrionia > Desulfovibrionales > Desulfovibrionaceae > Desulfovibrio. Next base: position 2,052 of record CALVGM010000075.1, read on the forward strand.
AGCTGTTGTCCGCACGGCGCGCTGCCCAGCGCGGTGTGCCCACCCTCATTCTGCCTGGCCGCGAAAGGGACATTCTGCTGCGGGCCTTTGCCGGCGAGGATGTGGGTACATGGGTGCGCCCGAACTCCAGGGCCATACCCATGCGCAAGTTTTGGCTTGCCTACAAGGCCGCTCCCGTGGGCAGGGTCCTGGTGGACGACGGCGCGGCTCAGGCCCTGCTGGAAAGAGGAAAGAGCCTGCTTCCAGGGGGAATCCTGGAAGTGGAAGGCTCTTTCGACAAGGGAGACCTTATCCGCATTGTGCACCAGGGTATCAGCCTCGGTGTGGGGGTCTCGAACTATACTGCGGATGACATACGGCGCATCAAGGGCCTCAAGCGCATAGAAGTGGCCGCCATTCTCGGAGACGCCCACTACCCCGAGGTCATCCACAGGGACAACATGCTGCTTGACGCGGCCATCTAGTGTCTGAGTTCAAAAGTTCGCCATGATGTCTGAACAACGAAATTCTTTGATTTCAAATAGATACAAGTAGACGAACGTATCGATTTGGACACTGGCTAGATGGTCAGCTTGGGCCTGCCTGCCAGGGTGTCCCTGGCAAGCTCGCCGGGGCTGCACACAACGACCATGTCTCCGTCCGTGATCAGGCAGGAGCCCTCAAGCCCGCTTTCGGCAAGCTTGCGCAGGGAAGGCTGGTCGTTGAGGTCCGGGGGAAGCATGCCCAGAGCCCAGGCCGAAAGGCCCGCGCACACGGCATCGCTGTCCTGCAACCCCTTGCGCAGCAGGGGACGGGCCTCTTCGCCGTACTGTGGACAGGACTTGATAAAGCGCCCTATGGCAAAGTAGCAGGACCTGCGCAGGACGTCGTTGTCCACGTAGTTGTCGTCAAAACCCAGATCCACGATGGTGGAAAAGAAGATGCGGTGGAAGTCCTTGGCAAGGGGCTGGCAGTGCGAGAGCACCTCGCCTATGGCCTCGGGCACTCCCCAGCCTATGTTGCCGCTCTCCTCGGACATGCGCCAGTTGAGCCTGCGCATGACATCGCGGGCAGCTTCGGATTTCTTGTCGTAGATTCTGCTTGTGGTGTGGCCAAGGGCTATGGCCGCGCGCAGCCTGAGCACCGGCTCGAAGGTGAGCAGACTCATGAGCGGGCCTACGGAGCTGATGCCTCCCTCGGCTATGGCGTCCAGGTGCTCGCGCCACTGCGGGGATTCAAGCTGGGCGCGAACCTGAAATTTCTGTGTACGAAAGCGGGGCAAGGGAAACCTCCCTGACCGTCTGTTTCGGTCTGCATTCTCCGGGGCTGACCCGAAGATCTTTTATCGCGATGGAAAGGTGCCGTTTGTACACGGCGCTGTCTGTGTCAGAGTGAACAGAAGAAGATAACCCAGAAGGGAACGCTGAAATCGAGCACAATGGCGTGAACCAGTGCGACAAAGACCCATTGCGTTCCCAGCGTCCTGGCTATGATGGGCAGGGTGGAGTCCATGGTGGTCGCGCCGCCCATGGCTATGACTGCCGGCTGGGGCGCAAAGCGCGCGACCAGGGGCACAAGAAGCAGGGTCAGGGCCTCTCTGGCCAGATTGCAGATGAGCGCAACTGTCCCAAGTTCCGTTCCCAGGGCCTGGGTAATGAGAATGGAAGAAAGCGAGTAATAGGCAAATCCTGCCCCCACAGCCAGGCAGTGGGAGAGGGGATAGGCAAGGAAAAGCGAGCATATGGCTGCGGCCAGAAAGGTGCCTATGGTGGTCCCCAGGGGATAGAGCAGGATTTTGGGGCGCAGGGAGCGCAGGATCTCGCCAAGACGCCTGTCCGAGCCAACGGAAATGCCCACACAGCTCATGAGCACAAAGAGCAGCACAAGGGTGACGTTTTCTCCATCCAGACCCGAGGGCAGCAGGCCGTAGCGGCCGCAGAGAATGCCAAGGCCGAAACAGGCCAGAATGAGCAGGCTGGTTTTCATTGCCGGGCAGCCCCTTGCCCTGTCTTGTCCGGAAAGAGCCGGCATATGAGAGCAACGCACAGGGCGCTGGCTGCGGTTGTGGCGCAGGCAAGGATGAGCCCGTGCAGGCCAAGGGTGTGCAGGTTGTCCATGACCATGGGATTGGCGCCGATGAGCACGCCCATGGCAAAGAGCAGGGCGCAGATGATGGGCAGAAGAAGCCTGGAAACAAGGGCCGGCAGGACGGTCTTTCGCAGGAGAAAGCCGATCAGCATGCCTGCGAACATGAAGGCAAGAGCAAACATAGGGTCAGCTGACAAGTGGGGTAAGGGTTTGGCGCAGGTAGTTCCTGGTCCTGATAAAGTGATCCTCGTTGTCCAGATCGTCAATGTCCCAGGTCAGGAGCGTGAGCATGCCGTTGACTGGTCGCATGGGCATGGTGGGGCTCAAGGGACCCTGGATGCCCACGGACTTTGCGGCAGGACTGCCCATGATAATGAGCATGCGGGCATTGAGCAGCTGCAGGCCCTGCCAGAAAATGTCCCTGTTGACCACAAGGATGGTATTGCCGTCCTCGTCTTGGGAAGGAATGCCTATGGGCCAGAAGGTGTGCGTGCCCTTGGGCATGGCAAGATATGCGATGAGCTCCGTGAGCTTTTTGCTGCGCGCCCTGTTTGCCTGGCCGCACAGATCGTGGCCAAGGCCGTAGTAGGTCCAGGCCACCTTGCCTGGCCTTGTGCGCGCAAAAAGCCTTTGCCAGTTTTCCGGCCAGGAGGCGACAACTTCGGGACTGACCTCGCGCACCGGAGCAGGCCTTGCTGCCTGCGCCTGCGACGTTCCTGTCCCGCCTGGGGCAGGCCTTGCAGGGGCTGCATTGCGGCGCGATGGACTGCCGTATCCCTGCCCCTGCCTGCCTTGCTGGGGCTGCCTCTGGACTTCCCTGCCAGGTCCGGGGCTGGTCCTGAAGGCTGTTCCGAAGTCTGGCCTTCCTGCAGGGCCTGAAGAGGGCAGACGCGCGCTCGTCCCGCCCTTTGCCTGCGCCGGAGTATTCACAGGCTGGGCCACAGGATGGGGAAAGAGCAACCAGGATATGCCTGTCTGCTGGCGTGTCCTGGCCAGGGCGCTTACGAATTCAAAAGCCATGTGCACAAATCCCAGGCAACGTCCATCTTGCCTTGCAGGGGCCAGTGTTCCTCCCTGCCTTTGCTGTTCACCACGGCCATGGCATTGGTGCCTGTGCCAAAGCCCGAGCCAGCCTGGCTCACATTGTTGGCCGCAAGGACGTTGACGCCCTTTTTCGCAAGCTTGAGCCTGGCAAGGGCCATGAGCTCGGCGTCATCGGCCGCGGTTTCTGCGGCAAAGCCAAGCAGGCGCCTGTTTTCTTTTTTGGCAGACAGGGTGGCGAGAATATCGGGGTTGGGAGTAAAGGCTATGCTGAAGCCATCCGGAGAAGAGGCCTTCTTGAACTTGCCTGCTCCGTAGAGAACAGGAGCGAAGTCGGCCACTGCTGCGGTAAACATGCCCATGGTGACAGTGGGCCACAACTCCTCTGCCCTGGTCATCATTTCCCTGGCCGTTTTTACCCTGGTCAGTTCGAGTCCCGGCAGGGCCGGCACAAGATCTGTGTCTATGCCGGGCCCGGCAAGGGCGTGCACGCGGGCTCCGCGCATCCAGGCTGCCAGGGCAAGGCTTGCACCCATGGCTCCTGTGGAGGGATTGGACCAGAAGCGGACACCGTCCCAGGGTTCTCGCGTGGGGCCCAGGGTCACAAGGACCGTTTCGCCAGCCATGTCCTTTGGGGCGAGCAGGCGCATGGCCTGGGCCAGCAGGCAGGACATGGGCGCAAGGCGCCCCTGACCCTCGCTTCCGCAGGCAAGGGTGCCGCTGTCCGGCTCGACAATGGTGACGGAACGCTCCCTCAGGGTGGCAATATTGGCGCGGGTGGCCGCGTTTTGCCACATGAGCGTGTTCATGGCCGGAGCCACGCCCACGGGGCCTGCAAAGGCCAGGATTTGTGCGCTGAGCATGTCCTGGGCAAGGCCTTGTGCCACGCGGGCAATGAGATTGGCAGAGGCAGGGGCCACGAGCAGGGCGTGGCAGCTCTGGCCGGGCTCAAGATGGGCAAAGGGCTCCTCGCCGCTGAACATTTCCGGGTACACGGGGGCTGCGCCAAGCGAGGAAAACAGCAGGGGCTGGACAAAATGCCGGGCACCTGCCGTGACGGTCACGGAGACATTGATGTCTGCCTTGTGCAGGTTGCGCAAGAGATCCGCTGCCTTGTAGCAGGCTATGGAGCCAGACACGCCAAGGTGCAGTCTTTTTCTTTCAAGGCGCGTGAACGCGCGCAGAAGAGAGATGGCGTCAATCACAGATCCCGCTCCTGAAGCTGGCCGGAACCGCCCTGCGGGCTTTCGGGCGCTGTGGAAAGGCCCCCAGTACCCTCTTCCATGGGAGGAATGTCCGGGGACGAGGTGTCCGTGTTGCTCGCGGACGAGCTGCCGAAGCCAAAGCTGTAGTCCGGCTTTTTGGTGAAGGGAATGGGAATGCTGGCCGGAGGCATGGAGCTTGTGTAGATCGTCATGAGTGTCAGGCTGGCCTGGGGCAGGATGCTGATTGCTGCCACGCGCCCCTGCTTTTCAAAGACATAGAGAGCCCTGGTCTCGGTGGCGTAGCCAAGACGAATGCTCCAGCCGTCGGCCTGCAGGGCGTCGCACACTGTCCTTGCACACATGGCCGGGCTGGCTGTGCCGCGCAGCACTTCCATGCCGTCCTGGCCCTCGATGCGGCTGTGTTCGGAGTAGAATTCCATGCCTGCGGGAAGTGGGGTGCCGAGCAGTCTGCTTGTGTGGGAGACAACGCCTCCGCCTACGGTGGTTCCTGTCAGGGGGTTGGTAAATCCGCCGCAGCCCGCGACCAGCGGGAGCAGCAACAGGGCAATGGTGACAAGCAGGCGGTGCATGGGGTATGTCTCCTCCGCAAAAAACGCGCGTATTCTCGCTACCGGCAGAGAAGCCCTTTTGGTGCAGGGCTTCGCAGCGTGTTCCAAGCAACCTATATTAGTGTCATGCCGGTGGCAAGAGGCCCAAATTTCCCTGGAGTCAATGCCAAATGTCGGAAAACAGTCAACAAAACACTTTTGCAAAGCCTGCGGATGGCGCTGCCGAAAAGAGAGGCGAGGCGGACTTTCTGCTCTCGAGCTACAACTACGATCTGCCAGAGGAGCTCATAGCGCAGACGCCCCCCAGGGAACGCGGCACCTCGCGCCTCATGGTTGTGCAGCGCAGCGGCGATCTCAGGCCAAGACACAGACACTTTGCGGATCTTGTGGACGAGCTCCCCGAAGGGGCCCTGCTTGTGGCCAACAACAGCCGCGTCCTGCCAGCCCGCCTGAATGGCCTGCGCCACACGGGCGGCAAGGTGGAGTTTCTTCTGCTCTCCCCCCTGCCTGCCATCCTGTCCCGAGCCACGCGGACAGGAGAGGATGCCTGGCAGGCCGAGGCAGAGGGCCTTGTGCGCTGCGGAGGCCATCCGGCGCCAGGGGAGAAAATCCGTTTTGGCGAGAGGATCACGGTCTGCCTTGTGCGTCAGGGAGAGTTCGGGCGCTGGAGCGTGATCCTCGAGTGGCAGGGCGATCTGGCCCTGGATTTCGAGGAAAGGGGGTCCATGCCCCTGCCTCCCTACATACGCAGGGAAGCCTGCGAAGGAGACAGGGAGCGCTACCAGACCGTGTACGCAAGGAAGGACAGGACAGGATCCGTGGCGGCTCCCACAGCAGGCCTGCACTTTACCCCCGAGCTGCGCGCAAGGCTTGAGGCTGCCGGAATAGGCTGGAAGGAGCTGACCCTCTATGTGGGCTACGGCACGTTCAGCCCTGTGCGCTGTGAGGACATACGCAGCCACAGGATGCACGGGGAGCTGGTGGATTTGCCAGAAGACACTGTGGAGGCCGTGCTTGAGGCCAAGCGCGAGGGCCGCAAGGTCATAGCCGTGGGCACAACCAGCGCGCGGGCCCTTGAGGGAGCTTTTCAGGCGCAGGGCAGGCTTGCGCCCTTCCAGGGCGTGACGGACATCTTCCTCTATCCCGGCAAGCCCGTGCACGTGATTGACGGCCTTGTGACCAATTTCCATCTTCCCGGCTCGACCCTGGTCATGCTCGTGGCTGCCCTCATGGGCAGGGAACGCATTCTCGCGGCCTACAGGGAAGCCGTGCGGGAGCGCTACCGCTTCTTCTCCTACGGAGATGCCATGTTCATAAAGCCCTGAGGCTCGAAGCCCGGAGCCAGGGAGGAGAAGATCCCGCAGGGATTGGCAGACAAATACAGCAGGGGCAGCCCGCCTTTCGGTGGACTGCCCCTGACAGGAAGAGAGAGATTGTCTGGCCTAGAGACCGCGGTCGGCCATCATGCAGCACACGTCGCAGACGCGGTTGGAATAGACCCACTCGTTGTCGTACCAGGAGACAGCCTTGACCAGGGTGCCTTCCTGCACTGTGGTGTATTCAAGTTCCGCGATGGAGGAGCGGGGATCGCCCTTGTAGTCCATGGAGACCAGTGGCAGTTCGTTGGTGCCGAGGATACCCTTCAGGTAGGTCTGTTCGGCTTCCTTCAGGGCTGCGTTGACTTCCTCGGCGGAAGTGGCCTTGCCCACGATGGCCGTGAAGTCGACTATGGACACTGTGGGGGTGGGCACGCGCAGGGAGTAGCCGGAGAAGCGGCCCTGCAGTTCGGGGATGACCTTTGCCACAGCCTGGGCTGCGCCAGTGCTGGTGGGAATGATGTTGCAGGCAGCCGCACGGGCACGGCGCATGTCCTTGTGGGCCATGTCCAGAATGCGCTGATCGTTGGTGTAGGAGTGCACGGTCACCATGTTGCCGAGCTTGATGTCGAAGTTTTTGTGCAGAACCAGGGCAAGGGGAGCAAGGCAGTTGGTGGTGCAGGATGCGTTGGAAACAATGTGGTGCTTGGCGGGGTCGTAGTTCTGGTCGTTCACGCCCATGACGAGGGTGAGGTCCTCGTTCTTGGCAGGAGCGGAGATGATGACCTTCTTGGCGCCGTTGTCGATGTGCACATGGGCCTTGGTGCCGGCGCGGAACAGGCCGGTGCTCTCGATGACGATATCGACACCGTAGTCGCCCCACTTCAGGTTCTGGGGATCGCGTTCTGCAAAGCAGTGAATGTTCCAGTCGCCAACCTTTGCTTCCTGGCCGTCCACCTGGGCATTCAGATGGGCGCGGCCGTAGCAGGAGTCGTATTCGGCCAGTTCAAAGTTTGTCTTTGCATCATAGAGATCGTTGAGGGCAACGACTTCCACGCGATCGCGATAGCTCTGATGGAGAGCGCGGAAAACCTGTCTGCCAATACGACCGAAACCATTGATGCCAACGCGAACTTTAGCCATTGGAATTGTACCTCGCTAAGTATTTGAATGTTGGGGCATGGCTGCGGCCGCTGGTCCGGAAAATGGACTGTCTTTCCGGATATGGGCTGCCATGTTTGTGCCGCCATGCAGGAAAGGGACGGGTGCGTGCGAAGGAAAGGCCGCGGAACAGGACCCGCAGAAAGACTTTCTCTCAGTGTCCCTAATACTATACGAGGCAGAAAAGAGCGTCAACAAGGTGTTTTTTTTGTGATCTGCGCAAAAAAAGGCGGCTCTTCGGGGCTTTCTGTGGGTAACTCAAACACCCCCTGCCCTTGGGGCAATTTGGCTTGATGGGCTGGAAGACAGAATTCCAGCTCTCTTAGAAGTCAACTTGCTAGTACTATTGACAAATTCTCTGAAAATGCCTTTGCGCTGCAAACTGTGGCAGCTACCTCAGAGATTCAAATAGTGCTTGGCGAAAAGGGCTAATGCGGGGGATTGGATACCGACCCACAAATACCCCCGAAGAGCCAAAAGACAGCACAACGCAAAAAAGCCTTCCCCTGCGGCAAGATGACGGAGAGGAAGGCTTTTGCCGATCTGTTGCCTAGTGGCTTGTCTTGCGGGCTGCCAGGCGCAAGGAGAAGGCCCCCTGGGTCTGGTTCTCGCGCATCCTTTGGGGGCAAATGGAGACAAAAGGGGACCCGCAGACAAAAGCCTGCGGATCCCCTCTGTCTGTCCGCTGCGGGGCAAAAAGCCCGCAACCAAAAAAGAGCCTGTATGGCGCTAGTCCATATGGGCTAGTCCATGTTCTGGCCCCTGCGCTCCCACAGACGCATTTCCTGCATCTTCTTGCGGCGCATGCGCACAAGGCCCTTGGCTGTGAGAGAGACGTCCTTTTTCAGGCCCCACTTGGCCTTGTATTCCTTGGCGGTCAGGCCATGGGTCTTCAGATGGCGGATGGTCATCACCTTGAACTTCTTGCCACACTCAAGGCAGGTCACATAGGATTCGCCAATGGAACGCTTGGGATCCATAACAGGCACAGCCGGGGCGCCATCTCCCTCGATGGTGGCCTCAAGAGCATGGGCAACTTCGGACACGTAGGTTGCAACCTCGGCCGCAGTCATGGGGCGGACACCGGCCTGCGCACGGGCAATTTCCAGAGCCTGCTGCAAGATATCCTGATTTGGCATAAGAGCACTCCTTTTAAGGTTGGAGGGTAATAAAGAAAAAAAGCTGGCGAATAGTGTCACATGCCTTACATACTGTCAAGGACCATTTTCTTTATCCCGTGTTTTGCTGTTCTTGGCAGTTCATGGAAATACAGGAACAAAAAAGAAACAGGAACTTCAGGGAGAGTGAAAAAAGCACTGTGCAGGGGCCAGCCTCAAGCTTCTGTCGACCTATCCCAATTTGGTATCCGGAGTGAAGAAAAAACGTGCAGGAATGGGGATCTTTTCCATGGCAAACCATGTATTGCCTTGGCTGCAATCCGTTGCCTGCAGGGCATATGTGTGGCAGGGACAGAGGAAGGGCCACGCCAGACCCTTTCCTCGCAAAATACGGGGGATCTTGCGGTCCCAATCTATTGCAAGACTAAAGCCATGTGTCAAGAGACGCGTCTTTCTATTTTGCGTTGATCGGAAGGGGAAGACCGGGCGCAAAGGCAGTGGCCTCGAAGATATGGGAGCCGTCCACGTGATTTTTGCGATCCGAGCCTGTGAGGATCAGCATCTGGCGGGATCCTGGCCTGATGGCCATGCAGGTTGTGCGTATGTGGCGCTCTGTCTCGCGGCCGGGAAGAAGCACCTGACCTATGGGAATGCCGTACTTGCTGAGGCAGAGAACGCGTCCCTGGCGCACAATGCCTATGTAGAGGTTGCCGTCGCTGTCCACGCGCATGGAATCGGGTCCAGGGCCAGTGAAGTAGTAGGCCGCAAAGCTTCCCGTGGGCAGGACCCTGGTTGGGCTGTCGAGCATGAAAAGGTAGAGGACGTTGCGGGCAAATTCCGTGACGTAGAGGATGCTGCCGTCCGGGGAGAGGGCCACGCCGTTGGCCTTGGCAAGATGGCGCGCAACAGGCGTGATGGTCCTGTTGGGATGCACGTAGAAGACGCCGCCTTCGGGCTCGGTGGCAGAGCCGTGAAAGTCCGTGAAGTAGAAGCCCCCGTGGCTGTCAAAGCAGAGATCGTTGGGACGATACCCCAAGTAATCGGGCACGATGTGTTCGAGCTTGCCGCTTTTCATGTCCAGGGCATAGATGGCGCCGCGATCGCCCTTGCCGGCCGCGATGAAAAGGCGACCATCCTTGTGGAAGGCAAGACCGCAGGGCAGAAAGCCATCCTGCATGGCATAGACCTGGGAGAGCTTTTTGTCCTGCGAAAGGCGCATGATGCGCCCGCCTGTCACATCGCAAAAGAGCAGGGATCCGTCCGCAGCGAAGACTGCTGCCTCGAGCATGCGGTTGTCGCCTGTTACCTCAAGGTAGTGCCTGCCCTCCTCGGTGACAAGATTGCGCTCTGCCGGGGGTATGGGCAGGGGGCCGCGCGTCTCGTCCGTGTACTCAAGGGCCCGGGCCCCTGTAGTGGGGAAGAGGGCAAGAAGGGCCAGGGCACAGAAAAGGCCAAGACAGTTTTTCTTGATGTGCATTGTCTTGTTCACCTCCTTGCAGCCTGTCCATACGCGTGGACGCACCAGGCGCGGAAAGCTGCATTTTTGCTCTCGGACAGGGAAGGGAAGAAAAAGTGTGTACCAAAGGGAGAAGAGGGGTACGCTCTTCTTGCCAAAAAAGTCTGCAAGAGCGGCAATTTGCCTGTTTTTTACAGGAAATTGCCTGCAATATGCCTTTTTTTGACAAAAAAAAGCATGCGCCAGAAGCTTCCCTACAAGGCTTTTGCGTCAGGGTCAAGCCATGGGCGAGGGCGAAGCAGGACCCGAGCACAGGGAGGCGCAAGCCCTGGCAGGCTCGCGTTCTGTCCCTGGCACAGGCCCGGACACAGGCCTGGACACTGGCCCGGAAGGACGCCCTGGCACAGGTTTTGTTCCACACCTAGGGCGAGCCACTACGGGTCTGGCCGCGAGGCCCTGCAAAAAGGCATGGGCCTCGCGGCTACCCTGTACGGCTGTGAGGGCTGCGCGGCAGACCATTTCGTCCCTGGCAGCAGCCGGCACATCCCTGATGAGACTGCCGTGGCCGTGCACGGCAAGGCAGCAAATTTCCCTGTCCGCCCTGAGCCTGGCTGGCACGTGGCGGTAGGCCCAGGGGAAGCTTTGCACGGCCTTGAGGCACAAGTCCCGCGTCTTCCAGCCCTCTGGCACAAAGATGAGGGCGCTGCCGCTCGCGCGCACGGCAAGGGCGCACAGGCCCCTGTCGAGAATGCCTGCCGGCACGTCCTTGAGGGCTGTGCCCTCAAGGCGCAGGGCGTCTGTGCACAGGGCCCTGTCACGCAGGGGCAGGGGAACCTCGTACAGGCTGGCGCGTCCGCCGCGCACAAGATCCTGCCACACCCCGCGGTCGCGAAAGCGCTCGGGGATCATGGCAAGGCTTGCCCCGTGACGGGCGCCAAGACGACACAGTTCCTGCTCGCGCAGCCTGAGCGGCACGCTGGCCAGGGCCCTGCCATCGCTTTGCACGGCAACCCTGGCCATTTCCCAGTCCACAAGCCCTTTGGGCACATGGCGCAGGGCAGTGCCGCTCGTGCGCACAGCACTCAGGCAAAGCTCCCTGTCCACAAGCCTCTTGGGCACAAGGCGCAGGGCATGACCGTTGGTGGCAACGGCTGCCCGGCACACTTCCTGCGTGATCAAAGCTTCCGGCAAAAGGGCCAGGGCCTGGCCCGCCAGCTGCACTGTGCGCAGACACAGTTCCTGGGCAAGGTCCCGCGCAAGGCTTGCCAGGGGAATTTTCACGATGTTGGCCGGGTTTTGCGCGATCATGGCAAGATAGGCCCCTTTCCTGTCCAGGGCGCTGTCCAGACTTGTGGCCATGCTTTCTCCTTCATACTGCCTGTTGCCGAAAAGATACGTTTTATCATGTGGTTGCAATGTGTATTCGGGGTTTTGAAAATTTTTTTCAAAAAAAGTTGCCAGAGGCCTTGACTCTATAGTCGCTATAGACACTACCCTGATTGTGTTGCTGGAAAGGCGGAATGGTTCCGCCTTCCAGACAGCCTTTCGGAGGATTGTTATGAGCGAAGCTACCATGACGCTGTGCCCCTGCGGGCAGAGCCATCCACTTGGATATATATGCGAGGTCGGGCGGGCAATACTTGCCAGGCGCAAGGCCGAGGAGGCCGCGCACGACCACGACCATGACCATGATCACGATCATTGCCACGATCACGTGCATGACCACGCCCACGATCACGTTCTTGAGCGCTCGGCCGTGAGCGAGCAGGAGCCTGCCGCCCACGAGCATGCTCACGAGCATTGCCACGACCACGTCCATGAACACGACCATGCGCACGATCATTGCCACTGTCACGACCATGACCACGGGGCCATGCAGGACATAGACTACGCAGCCCTTGGCCAGGCTTCGGACACCAGGGCCATCTACCGCATCGTGAACATGGACTGCCCCATGGAAGAGGCCCTTATTCGCAAGAAGCTGGCAGGGATCAAGGGCATCACAAGCCTTGAGTTCAATCTCATGCAGCGCGTGCTCACAGTGAACCACACCCTGCCGGACACCAGGGTCATCGAGGACGCGCTCAAGTCCATTGACATGACGCCCGAGCCCGTAGCCACTGGCGAGACCTCCACCTTCAGCATAGCCGGTATGGACTGCCCCGAGGAAGAGCGCCTCATCCGCGCAAAGCTCGCCACGATTTCCGGCATACAGGGCCTGGACTTCAACCTCATGACCAGGGTGCTCACTGTCACCTACAGGCCCGGCCTTCTGCCGGACATCTCCCAGGCCCTGGCTTCCCTGAACATGGGCGCACGCCTCATGCAGGACAAGGCCGACAAGGACGAGGTGGAGGCACCGAAGATTCCCTGGAAGAAGCTTGCCTGCGCAGGCGTTCTGGCAGCCTTCTCCGAGGCCTTCCACCTCATGGAAACCTGGCAGGCCAAACCCTTTGGGGTGGACGTTGCGGCCATCACCGTGCAGGGCTTCTCCGTGCTGGACATTCTGGCCCTGGTCTTCTCGGTCATTGCCATTGCCCTGGCTGGCCTTACCACCTACAGGAAGGGCTGGCTTGCCGTCTCCAACTTCAACCTCAACATGAATGCCCTCATGTCCGTGGCCGTGACCGGCGCCGTGCTCATCGGCCAGTTCCCAGAAGCCGCCATGGTCATGGTCCTCTTCACCCCCTCCGAGGCCATAGAGGCCAAGTCCCTGGACAGGGCCCGCAACGCCATCAAGGAACTGCTGGCCCTTGCGCCCGAAAAGGCCACTGTGCGTCAGCCTGACGGAAGCTGGCAGACCATGGACATACGCGAGGTGCCCCTGAAGAGCATTATGCGCGTGCGTCCCGGCGAGAAGGTGGCCCTGGACGGCGTGGTCACAAGCGGCCACTCCACAGTGAACCAGGCGCCCAT
>CALVGM010000076.1 GCA_944327095.1 uncultured Desulfovibrio sp.
CTGGCAAGGACTGCAAGGCTGCTCATGCAAAAACTCCTTGGCGTTGGCCCTTCAGAAAGGGAAGGGACGGGATGAAAAGGGAGTCTGCATTGTTGTCCAGTCTGCCTTCCCTTGGCAAGGCCCTGGCGCGTACTTTTGGGGAGATGGCCGAAATGACGGCGCAAATTTTCTCGTCAGACACTGCTGGCCTGCTCTTTGTCCTCTTCTTCCCTTTCGCGGGCCGTGGTAGCAGTCTGCGGTACCTGTGCAGTGGGCACAGGGCAGGAATTGTCCCCGCAGCAGGAAATGCGGTTCAAAAGATCCATGCCTGTGCGCACGCCGTCTTCCAGCCTGTGGGTGAGGAAGCCCTCGCTCAGGTAGGTGAGCATGCCGGCCCTGCGCAGGGTCTCGCGTATTTCGCGGTTGCTCACCACCAGGATGACGGGCACGGAACGGGCGTAGCAGCGCTCTATGAAGAGTGTCAGGGCATGGGCTCCGGAGGCGTCAATAAAGAAGACACGGCTGATGTGCAGCACAATGAGACGGACGTGCTTTTTTTCCAGCTTGAGCAGTTTTCTCTCAAGCTCGCTGATGGCCCCAAAGTAGAGGGCGCCCTCTATGGTGTAGACCACAAGTCCCCTTGGCCTGTTCGGCACAGAGCGCAAAAGCGGGCTGTGGTGGGGCAGTTTGCGCACATGAGGGTGCGAGGTCACGTGGATGAAGAGAATCAGGGAAATGACCACGCCTATGAAGATGGCCTTTTCCAGATCCAGGATCAGGGTGGAGGCCAGGGTGACCACAAGGACTATGCGGTCCAGGCGCGTTGCGCGAAAGCTCAGGCGCAGGGACTCGAAGTCGATCATCTGCGCGCAGGCAATGAGCAAAACACCGCTCAAGGCCGGCATGGGCAGCCAGCTCACCAGGGGGGCCAGGGCAAAGAGCAGGGGCAGGGCCAAAAGGCCAGTGAACACGGCCCCAAAGCGAGTCCTGCCGCCAGAGGCGAACATGAGGGCAGAGCGGGTAAAGGATCCGCAGCCGGGCAGGGAGGAGGTGAAGCCAGCCACCACATTGCCAAGTCCCTGGGCTATCATCTCCTGGGAGCCATCGAAGCTGTCCTTCTTGATGGTGGCCATCTGCTTGGCAATGGTCAGGGATTCCACAGTGCCGAGCAAAGCCACAGCCAGGGCCGGCAAAAAGAGCTCGCGCAGGACAGTCATGTCAAGGGTCGTTGGCAGGGACAGGGGAGGCAGGACACTTGGAATGGGGCCAACCATGCGCACGCCATGCCCGGCAGCGTCCACAAGGGCAGCCACAAGACCCGCTGCCGCAAGGGCTGCCAGGGTGGCGGGAAAACGGCGCGAGATGCGCTTGAAGAGCACGATGAGGAACATGGTGGCAAGGCAGAGGACAAGGCTCCAGGGATTGGTCGAGCCTATGTGGGCAAATACTGCTGCAAGCTGCTGAAAAAATCCCGAGGTCTTGGGGATGGTGATGCCCAGGATGGTGGGCAGCTGCCCTCCTGCTATGAGCAGGGCAGCGCCTGTCACAAAGGCTGTCATGACCGAGTGGGAGATGAAGTTGGTGAGCTCCCCAAGACGGGCCAGGCCCATGCCAATCTGTATGAGGCCGCAGAGAATGGCGATCATGGAGATGTAGGGCATGCGCTCGTCCATGGGCAGGTCAGCTACGAAAACGCCGCCTATGCTCACAGTGGCGAGAGAGGAGAGCAGGACCATGGAAATGGCGTTGGTGGGGCCTGCTATGAGGTAGCGCGAGGATCCCATGAGGGCCGCAACAATGACCGGAAAGATGCAGGCGTAGATGCCGTACTGCGGATGCACGCCCGCAATGAGCGCGTAGGCCATGGCCTGGGGAATGGCCATGGGCGCAACAGTGAGCGCTCCCATGAGATCCGCGCGGAAGTCCTTTGCCGTGTAGTTGCGCAAGACGCCAAGAAAGGGAAAAAACCGTTCTGCCCGCATGACACACCTCCTGATGGCACGTCCCTGCCCGTGCCAGCGCATGCCGAAGCGGGCAGTCTGCTCCATCTATAGCGCCATTTGGACAGCGCGCAAGCCCCTGCCAAAAACTTCCCGCCTCCTTGTTCCGCGCAGGGACAGACTTGGGAAAATGGAGAACACTACCTTAGCTAACAGCCCGGAATATGCCGCATAGTGGACAGAGGCCATTTTTCCCAAGGGGTACGTGCGGCACGTTACAGACCTTGTGCCCGGGGGAGCATAGTCCTTTTTTCTTTGTGTGTATTGCCCAAAATTGCCTCTTCAAGCTCTGCATTTTTGGATGTCTTGCCAGGGTTGTAGAGATATTTCGGGATTTGGGCAATGCAGTTTTTTTGAGGATACAGGGGATTTTTTGAAGATGCAGGGCGTCTTGCAAAGGGTTTCTTGCAAACACCATGAAAAGCCCTGCCCATCCATTGGGACAGGCAGGGCAGACTGATAGGGGAAGGGCAGAGGGGGCTTTACGCAAGATATTTGTTTCCCAAAGCCGTAGTCCCCGTGGCTTGCAAGGAAAACTGGCTAGAGCTGGCCCTTTCTGTGCATCTCGCCGGTCCAGCGGGCAAGGAGCTGGCGGGAGATGCCCTTGTCCAGAGTCTCCATCCTTTCCATGTTTTCGGCCATGCGCTTGGCTTCCTCCTTGTCCAGCAGGCGGATGTGCACGGCCTTTCTGGCCCTGGTCTGGAAGGCGTTCAGGTAGTCCGTGGCAAAGGCAATGTCGCGCACAAGATTGTCTGGCAGATCCTCGTGGTATTCGACAATGACCTCGCAGTGATCGAATTCCTGCAGGAGGCGTGCCCTGTAGATCAGGCATACCCCCTTGTCTTTGCCTGCGCAGAAGGGATCGTGCTCTCTGTCCAGCACCATGAGGTTTTCAAAGAGCGTGCGCTTGCCCATGTCCTCGCGCATGGAGCGGATGACAGGGTAGGCTGTGTGCTCCCCGGAGAGCCATTCCCAGTTGTTTTCGCCATCGCACACGGAAGTGACCACCAGGCCCCTGTCGTGACCGTAGAGGGCAAGCCAGACCCTGGCAGAGCCTGGCTCGCTCTGGTTCGACCTTGGGCGCACCGTGCACCAGCCCTTGGCGAGCAGGGACATGCCCGGGGCAAGATCAAAGGTCAGGGCAGGCCTTGCCCTTGCGAGCAGGACAGCCTCGGGCGAGGCAGGGGCGTGGGCCATGCCCCGCAGGGGATCCTTCCCCGAGAAGTTGTACACGGCAAGACCTGCAAACAGGACAACGAAGAGGATGATGACGATTTTGCTCATGATGTGCACCTCGTGCGCGGGGTGAAGAAGAGCCGCGAAAGCGGGAGAAGCCAGAGGTAGAAGGCCAGGGGCACGGCAGTGTCCGGAGCCTCGAACATCCGCAGGGGAATGGCGCAGGCTATGGCCCAGGGAATGAGGGCAGGGACAAGGACAGCGCTGTCCTCAAGGTCTATGGCCTGGCGGGAAGGGTCAAGCCCCAGGGGAGCTGTGAGCTGCTGGGTGAGCATGATGGCCAGGGTCTGGTTGCAGGAAATGGCCGCTGTGAGAAAGCCAATGACCAGCGAGGGCGCAAAGTCGTTCCAGGCCCTGGCAAGCAGGCGCACAAGGGGGACAAGGACCTGCAAAAGCCGTCCTTCGCGGAAGATGCCCGCGTAGGTGGAGGAAATGCACACTATGCCGGCCACCTCGGCCATGGAGAGGATGCCGCCTCCGTTCAGGATGCGGGCCACCTGTGGGTCCTGCGCCGCAAAGCCCTGGACAAGCAGGGACGGAAGGGCGGATACCTGCGTCCCCTGCAGGGCAAGGTAGAAGACAAGGGCAAGAGCCGTGCTGGCCAGCATGGCCCAATGCACCCGTACCCGGGCCAGAGTTAGGGCAAGAAGCAGGACGGCCGGCAGCACAAGCAGGGGACTCAGGGTAAACTCGCTGGCAAAGAGGGCCTGTACGTCAGGTATGGCGCCCTCGGGTCGCAGATACAGGGAAAGACCCGCGTAGAGGACAAGGCTTGCCGCAAGGGCAGGCCAGCAGGTGCGCAGCATGAGGCGCACGTTGTCGTAGACGCGGGTCCTTGTGACTGTGGCCACCAGGAGCGCCGAGGTGGACATGGGGGATCCCCTGTCCCCAAAGTAGATGCCTGCCAGAATGCTGCCTGCGCACAGGGCCTGCGGCACGTGCAGGGCATTGCCCAGGGACATGGTGATGACACCAAGGGTCGCCGCTGTGGCAAAGCTTGAGCCAAGCAGCCAGGAGAGCGCGCAGTTGAGGGCAAAGGCGCAGGGCAGGAACAGGCCCGGGTTCATGACCTCGAGGCTCAGGCTCACCAGGCAGGCAATGGTGCCGCTGGCGCGCCAGCTGGCCGTGAGCATGCCTATGACCACGAAGACGGCCAGTATGGGCGCGACGGTCCGTATTCCGGCAAGGGAGACGGAGAGCAGGCGCTCTGCCGGCACGCCGGCGTGCAGGGCATGGACAAAG
>CALVGM010000077.1 GCA_944327095.1 uncultured Desulfovibrio sp.
CTTTACTACCGCTACGGCTACTTCAAGCAGCAGATAGACAAGAACGGCCGCCAGATAGCGACCTATGTTGAGAACAATCCCATTGACCTGCCCCTGGAGGAGGTGCGCACGCCTTCCGACGAACCCATGGAAATCAGTCTGCAGCTTGGGGAGCGGAGGCTGTACGCCCGCGTCTGGAGACTGAAGGTGGGTACCGTCAATCTCTACCTGCTCGACTCCAACGTGCCCAAGAACACCCCGGACGATCGCAAGATCACGGATCACCTCTACGTGGCGGACAGGGACTTCCGCATACGCCAGGAAATCCTCCTTGGCGTGGGCGGCGCGGTCCTTCTCAAGAAGATGGGCATACAGCCCGCTGTCTACCACATGAACGAGGGCCACTCTGCCTTCCTCATCCTGCGCCGCATACGCGACATCATGAAGGAAACCAGGCTGGGCTTCGAGGAGGCTAGGGAACTTGTGCGGGCAAGCTGCGTGTTCACAACGCACACGCCTGTGGACGCTGGTAACGAGCGCTTTGCCCCGGATCTCATGCTCAAGTACTTTGGCAACTACATCTCCGGCTTTGGCATCAGCGCAACGGACTTTCTGGCAACCGGTCAGCACGACAAGGGCAACAACTCTCCCTATGAGATGACCATCCTGGCCCTGCGCAACTCCAGCAAGGCCAATGGCGTAAGCCGCCTGCACGGAGACGTGTCCAGGCACATGTGGCAGGGTCTGTGGAAGGGCATTCCCGTGCCCGAGATCCCCATTTCCCACGTGACCAATGGCGTGCACATGGCCTCCTACGCAGGGGTTCCCATGGTGGAGCTTCTGAAAAGGGCCCTTGGCAAGAACTGGGTGGACATGGAGGCTGGCGCCCAGGGCTGGTTCAAGTTCGACTCCATTCCGGACAAGATTCTCTGGCAGGTGCACAACCTGCAGAAAATGGCCCTCATCGAGTACATGAACTCGTCTGTGGCAAGCCTGTACAAGAAGCTTGGCGTGGACAGAAAGGACATCAATCAGGCCATCTCCATGCTGTCCACGGACACGCTGCTCATAGGCTTTGCACGGCGGTTTGCCCCCTACAAGCGAGCAAACCTGCTCTTTGCGGACCTGCAGCGCCTGGAAAACATCCTTTCAGACACAAGGCACCCAGTTGCTCTGGTCTTTGCCGGCAAGGCCCATCCTGCGGACAACCAGGGCATAGACATCATGCAGGAGATCATCCGCTACTGCACGGACAAGCGCTTCCTTGGTCGCATCTTCTTCCTGGAAGACTACAGCCTGGCCATCTCGCGCCTGCTTGTGCAGGGGTGCGATGTGTGGCTGAACACCCCGAGACGCCCCTACGAGGCCTCGGGAACGTCCGGACAGAAGGTCACGGTCAACGGCGTGCTCAACTTGAGCATCTCCGATGGCTGGTGGTGCGAGGGCTACAATGGCTCCAACGGCTGGACCATTGGTCCTGTGCGCACAACCATGGCCCAGGAGGACACGCAAAGCGACTACAACGACGCGGAAGCCCTGTACACTTTGCTGGAAGAACAGGTCATACCGCTCTACTACTACCGCAACCAGAACTCCATACCCACCCGCTGGGTGAAGACCATGAAGGAGTCCATGCGCACCCTTATTCCTGCCTACAGCTCACACCGCATGGTGCGCGACTACTTGCGGGACTACTACATGCCTGTGGCAGCCAGGAACGCCAAACTTTGCAGCGACGACAGCATTGTGCGCCACATAGTCGAGTGGAAGAAGGACATTGCCACGCGCTTTGCAAGCGTCAAGGTGGGCCTCTTGCGCATTGACGGCATGGACAGCGACACCTGCGAGGCAGGGCAGCCCATACGCGTGACCGTGAGCCTGGATCCTGGCCAGATGAAGCAGGAGGAACTTCTTGTTCAGCTGGTCGTTGGTCCCTACGACGGACGGGAGTTTGTGGAAAAGCCCAGCGTGGCCTCCCTGGCCTACGAAAGGACCACTTCGGACAACAGTCTTGTCTACGCCTGCGACTTTGTGACCAGGAAGAGTGGACGTCAGGCCTATGGCGTGCGCATCCTGCCCACCAGCCCGGACCTGGACGGCAACTTCGAGGCCAACATGGTGCTCTGGGCGTAATGTGGACGGCACGAGGCTGTAAAACGCTCTCACAGCGGCCAGCCAGGCGGATCCCAAGACTTCGGGAAGACAGTCTGGCTGGCCCTGGAAAAAAGTTTTACAAAAATGCAAATTTTTTGTTGACAGAGAGCCTATGTTCGCATACAACAACTTTCGCGCTGATTGATTGGGCTATCGTTCAATTGGCAGGACGTCGGATTCTGGCTCCGATAATCAAGGTTCGAGTCCTTGTAGCCCAGCCATACAACAGCACAAAAATTGCATGCGTCCCCATCGTCTAGTCGGCCCAGGACACCGGCCTTTCACGCCGTCAACAGGGGTTCAAATCCCCTTGGGGACGCCAATTTGGCAACAATAACGCTAGGATCTGAAGAAGATTCTAGCGTTTTTTATGTCTGTGGCATAGTGAAGGAAGAGATGAAGCTACTCACAATGTGCACCTGTTTACAAGTTTGAATGGCATTAAAATTGCATACAAACATGCTTTGGGGGATGATTAAACTCGAAAAAGCTTTGTGATTTCAATTATTAAGCTGCAATGATGTGGCTCTGGCGGGAAAACCGGTATGTGGAGAGAGTCCTTCGCAGCCTAGCTGCCTCCTAGGTCGTGTTGACAAAATCCTAGGGAGGAGACCCCAAGGTCTATCCCTAGGCTACCTTGGCCCACATTAACGAATTGAAAATATTGAAATAAGAGGAGAAAGATAGGGTAGTCTTCACATAGCGTGTTGCAAGACCGCGCCATGATTTGACTTTTTGAAAATAATTTTCAACAAGATGGC
>CALVGM010000078.1 GCA_944327095.1 uncultured Desulfovibrio sp.
AGCGGCGAGCTCGACGCCAACTACTTCCAGCACAAGCCCTACCTCGACGACTTCAACGCCCAGAAGGGCACGCACCTTGTGCCCATTGCCTTTGTGCACTACGAGCCCTTCGGCATCTACGCAGGTCGCACCAAGTCCCTGAAGGACCTCAAGAAGGGCGCCATTGTCTCGGTGCCCAACGACACCACCAACGAGGCCCGCGGGTTGCTCCTGCTCCAGGCCAACGGCCTCATCAAGCTGAAGAACACCAGCCTCTCTGCCACCAGGCTGGACATTGTGGAAAATCCTCTGAAGCTCAAGATCGAGGAGCTCGAGGCTGCCCAGCTTGTGCGCTCCCTGCCTGACGTGGACATTGCCACCATCAACGGCAACTACGCCCTGCTTGGTGGCCTGAACGCGGCCGATGCCCTGGCTGTGGAGGCCTCGGACTCCGAGGCTGCCAACGCCTACGCCAACGTCCTTGTGGTGCGCAAGGGCGACGAAAACCGTCCCGATCTGCAGGCCCTTGCCAAGGCTCTCAAGAGCGACGAGGTAAAGGCGTTCATGCTCAAGACCTACAGGGGCGCTGTCCTGCCCAAGTAGCCCTTTCCCAGGCAAAATGTACAAAAGACCCGGTCCGGCAAAAAAGCCGGATCGGGTCTTCCATTTTGGGGGGTAAGATTGCTCCCTAGCCCTGGCGCGCCATGAACAGGGGCCCTGCTTGCGTGTCCTGGGAGAGGGGCGCGCAAACATGCCTTTGCCTGGCTGCCAGGGCAAGACAGGCTCCTATGTCCCTGGCCGCATTGGGCCTGGCAAGGCTTGCGCAGCCTTCCCGCATGCTCTCGAGACGCTGCGGATCGCTTGCCATGTCCTCAAGGGCGCGGGCAAGGCTTCCCCGCTCGAAGCAGGCAAGTCCTGCCCCTGCCTTTTGCAGGATGCGGGCGTTGTGCACCTCGTGCATGGGTATGGGCGCCACAAGGAGCATGGGCAGATGCTGCACAAGGCCCTCGGTCACGGTGATGCCGCCGGGCTTTGTGATGAGCAGATCGCTGCGTCGCATGAGCGCTGCCACGTCCCGCACAAGGCCATGGGGTATGAGGGTGAGACTTTTGGAGACGACAGGGGGATGGACTTGCACCTGCTCGAAGAGGGCGGCGTTTCTGCCTGTCACAAGGTGCACGGTGCAGGGCACGCCGCATTCGCCCATTTCGGCCAGCATTTTTCGGCATTCGCCAAGGCGCAGGGAGCTAGCCATGAAGAGCACGGTGAGACCCTTGTGTTCGCGCTGTACCTTTTTTGCGCAGGCAAATTCCGCGCGCACCGGTATGCCGCTTACGCGTATCCTGTCCCGTGCCACGCCATAGCCCGCCAGCCTTTCCACAGCCTCCTGCGTGGCCACGTGATAGAGGTCCACGTCCGGGTCGAACCAGAAGCCGTGCACGTCGTAGTCGGTCACGCAGGCCTGCACGCTGCCGTGGTAGAGGCCCTTTCTGCGCAGCCTGCACATGAGGCTCACTGGCAGAAAATGGGTGCAGCAGACAACGCTTGCGTGGTTGTCCAGCACCAGGGAGAGCGCTTCTTGCACAGCGGCACAGGTCGCAGCTTCGCTCAGCTCCACAAGGCGGCTCTTGCCGCAGGCATGATCCGTGAGCGAAAAGATCATGTGCACAAACCAGCGCATGTACTTGGCGCTGAACTCGTAGCCCTTGCCGTAGAGCAGGCGAAAGAGCGGTGTGCCAAAGCTCAGGATGTCCTCCACGCAGGTCTGCACGTTGTCCGGCATGGCCTGGGCTATGGCCTGGGCCACGGAACGGTGGCCGCTGCCTGCCGAGGCGTGGAAAATGAGAACGCTGCCCATTGCCTTTTCCTCATATGACCTTTGGACAGGGCGCCACCTTGTCCTTGCGCATGTCCACCCTGGCCTCCACGTGCGAGCCTATCTGCGCGCCTATCTGGGCAACCAGGGAGGACGCGTTCTGCAGGCTTGCCTGTCCGGCCTCCAGGGCCTTGTCCGCCTGTTCCCAGGCCTGGCCCCAGAGCCTCAGCTGCAAGGATCCGTCCATGGTCTCGAGCAGGGCGTGGCAGGGCCCTGTCCAGTAGCCGCAGTTGGCGTAGAGCATGCCGTCGCATTCCTGCAGGGCCGCAAGGTGGGTGTGGCCGCAGATGGCCCCGTCAAGGCCGAGGCGCTTGGCCTCTGCCAGGATGGCGTTGCGGGAGTCGCCCAGAAAGTCCGTGAACCTGGTCTGCCAGCGCAGCACCCTGGCCTCTGTGCGGGCAGGGCTCAAAATGCGTCCCGAGGTGGCAGCACTCACGCGGCTCAGGATATTGCGGCCCACCTCGTAGCACAGGGTCGCTGCCCAGGTGAGAGTGCGCGACTTCAGGGCCGCGTCGTAGGCGTCCCCGTGCTCGACCAGATACTTCTTGCCGTTGGCAGCCGTGTGTATGGCCCGCCTGCACACGTCCATGCCGGCAAAGGCCTGGCGGAACACGGCGTAGTAGGGCTGACCAGCGTCCAGAAAGGCGTCGTGATTGCCCACAAGGTAGCACACGTCCTTGCGCCAGGAAATCTCCAGCAGTCGCTCCCAGACCAGCAGCTGGTTCTTGCTCAGCCTGTGGCCGCGCCGCAAGTGCCAGTTGTCCAGCACATCCCCCACAAGATAGAGCTTTTCAAAGGAGGTGTTTTCCAGAAAGGCCAAGAGATTTCGCGCCCTGCACCAGGGCGAGCCCAGGTGCAGATCGGAAAGAAAGACCGAGCGGTAGCAATCCACGACAGTGCCTCCTGCAGACTGATGCTGGGAAAGAGCCAGGCTGTTCCCTGTTCGCAATGATTCTTCGCAACAACTCGTATGTGCCCTGTGCTCTTTGCGTTCAGGTGGAGAAATGGTGGTGAAGCCGTGAAGAAGAGGTGAAGATACTGTGATCCCGCAGGCTCCTGGCCCTGTGGCCTAGGCCTGGCGGGCAAGGTAGTCCCTGGCCGCGTCGTCGCCCATGTAGCGGCGCAGCTTGGCCCTGGGGGCCTTGGGCAGATCCACAAAGAGGAAGGCGTCCAGGGAGTTGAAGTCCCTGTCCTCGTGGAAGGCCGCGATCTTGCCGTTGAGCTGCAGATAGTGGCGGAAGAGCACGGGGATGCCGCGCCCTCTGTCCAGGCCGCGGGCGACCCTGTCCACGCAGCGAAAATCCATTTCCCCGCGCCGTACGGCGGCAAGCAGGGTCTTTCTTGCCCTGTCCGGCCTGCCGAAGGAGGGGGTGTTGCGGCCTTGCACATGGCCTGCCAGATCCGGGGCCGCATACTGGCTTGCGAGCATGGTGGTGATGAGCTCGAGGCTGGC
>CALVGM010000079.1 GCA_944327095.1 uncultured Desulfovibrio sp.
TGTTGATTTGGATAAGTTGCCGCGGCCTGTTGACTATCACAGTTCCGGACCTGGTCAAGCCACCCTGTTTACCAGGAGGCCGGGCCTCTCCTCCCCAACCAATTTACACAATGAATCTTACACTACCTCGCAAACACAATCGAGTACAACCAGTTTCTCAATTTCACCAAGCACTTCACACGGGGCGTCGATCGCTTTGCGTGTGACGATTTCGAAGAAGCCCTGCGCAATTTCCAGGACTTTCGAAGCGACATACGGCACTACCTCTTCGGTCAGAGACCAGAATACCTCCTGGCGCGTTTCGAGATTGTGGCTTCGGCCTGGAAATACATCTGCATGGCCGAACCCTACGAGGTCAACGCAGCCATATCCCTGGGCAGAAGTGATCCGGGGCAGATTGTCGAACAGTATCTGAAGCTGCTCACCGACATTCTGCGATTCCTGGACATCAGGGAAAAGCTGTCCAGGATTTTCCCGGACACGGAGGGCAGCATGGCCATCAGGAATATCAAGCAGTACCTGAAACCGTCGCTCGACAATATCCTCGAACTCGAAGGCAACTACAAGCTCCAGAAGCTATGCATCGATGCCTGCGCGAAGCACAGGGAGAAGGCTGTACAGGAACTGCAAAAGTAGAATCTTGTACAGCAGGGGAAAACAATGGTCATACAGTGCAATCATTGCGGGAATTATGAAGACGTCAGTGAAACGTCTTTCATCGAGGCAATCAGGATGCTCCTCACGGACGAGGAAAGGAGAAAGCTGTTCTGGACAACCTTCATCCTGCCCTGGGGCCTGTTGCAGGGCCTCTTCCCGTACCTCCCATACTCCTGCCTTTCCAGCTGGCCTTGGTGGTCAGGGAAATCATGAAGCACAATGATCAGGCAAAACTGATGTCCGACATGCTTAAAAAGTGCAAAAAATGCGGTTATTCCGACTGGATTGTCGTTGAAAAGAGTTCGTGAACCGGGCTGAAACAGGCACGACTGCCCCTGGCTGTTGGCGCTTTTGCGTGACGACTATTCGCCCAAGCCAGCTTCCTCGGCGGCTGCCACGCTCCCTTCTCCGGCCTCCTGCAGAATGTCCCACGCAAGGAATTCGTCGTCATTGGCCATGGTCGCAGCCAGGACAGGGGCAGCGGCTGCGTCTGTAGCGACAGAAGCTTCCCTCCGGGCTGCTTCGGCCAGGCTGGCCTCGCTGTTTGTGACAAGGGCCGGGTTGAGCTCATAGCGCAGCATGGCTCGCCCGCTCTTGCCCTTCACGGTGATGGTGCGGATATAGCCGTGTTCGACGAGGATCTCCAGAGCCTTGTTCAGGGGCTTCATGGTGTGAAAGAGCACCTGTCCCCTGAGGGCCTGGAAGCACTCTCTGGCGGAGAAGATATTCCAGGAATTGCGCTTGGCAACGTCGAGAACCCTGCGGGCAGCGACGGCCTGTGTTTCCCTGAGAAGCATGGTCCAGGCAAGCCTGGCGTGTTCCATGAGAAGGTCGCCAAGCTCCAGAGCCTGAGCCATCTCTTCGGCAGAGACCACAAGGTCGCTTGCGGGGTCCTTGCAAGCCAGCAGGTGGAAGAGGGCGGCAATCCTTCCCACCACCTCGGCCGCGAACATGCTGGTCCACTCCTGCAGGCCTGCAGAAAGATCGCCCTCGCGGCAGATCCTGTCGGCCTTGTCCTGATACTCCAGCCACATGAGCTGGGCTTCCTCGCAAAGCGTGAGGGTCACAGCCTCGTTGGGCCTGGCCCAGGAATCTGGCAAAAGACGCAAGGCCCTCTCGAAAAAGGTCCTGGCAACGTCCCTGGGCATCCTGGCACCCTCGGTGCCATCGGCGCTTTCGGTGAAGGTGCGCGTCGCATCGGGCATGAGGTAGAGGAAGCGCGTGGCAAGCCCCCTGGACTGGAGAAGCCTTGCCTTGGCGGGATCCGAGAGGATGTCCGCCCTAGGCGCCAGGGCCATGGTGAGCCTTGGACGCATGCTGTAGTGCGCACTCTTCCTGTTCACCTTGTAGTAGTCCGCGTCCCAGGCCTTGAGCACAAGATCCCTTGCGGACTTGGAAGAAGCCGCGGAAAAGACGTCCAGACAATTGTCGTCTGCCCGTGCCAGGGACATGGTCTCGTGCTGCTGGTGTATGCCCTCCTCAAGGCCTGCCAGCGTGTCCGTCACAAGGTGGGGAGCCACAGTGGGGTTGCTGATGCTGTTCTCAAGGTCGAGCATCTGCGTGATCAGATCTTCGAGGGTAGCTGTGTCTCTCGCTATCTGGGCATCTACTGCCTTGTTGGTGAGCTTGCGGATGGCCCTCTTGGTGACCATGCGCTGCATGCTCTCCTTACTGATTTGGGGCGCCAGTTCCCTTTCCTGGGCTGCCTCCCACTCTTGTATGGGAGCCATGCAGGCCTTCAAGACAGAGCGCTTGCGGCCAGTCTGGGCCATGGGCGCCAGGATGAAGAGGTTGGTGGGCTGGATGGTGCTCTTTCCGTACATCTCCACGCTGTAGGTGCTCTGGGCGCATGTTGCCGCCACGCCCAGGGCGTAGGCGAGCACATGCTCCTCTGGCACCTGCAGTTCCCGGGCAAGGCCAGCGCAAAAATCCCCAAGCACAGGCGGAAGCTTTGCGCAGTCAAGCCTGGGAAGAGAGCGCGTGGCAAAAGGAAGGGGCGTTGTCCACTCCTTTGGCTCCACGGGCTTTTCCTGCGCGTCCTTCTTCGCATACTCTGCATCCCTGGACGCAGAGTCCACATCAGAAGCGCGCATCATGCTGCTCTTTCAGGCCTTCCTCTTTCTGCTCTTGGCTGCAGCACTGGCCTTGTTCCTGCTGGCCCGACCCTTGTTGGCAGAGCCCCTCTTCTTTGCAGGTTCAGCTTCCTGCAAGGTCCGAGCTTCGGCGAAACCTCCTTCGGAACCTGTTACAGGGCCTTCTTCGGAAGCCGCGGTCTTGGCTTCAGCCTGCACTTCAGCCTGCAGGGTTTCCCCCTGATCAGGCAGGGACGAGGGGCAGATCGCGGCAGCCTTTGCCAGACTATTGTCGTTCCCGGCCGTGGGAGAGGCCAGGGGCAATATCTTGGGCATACGATTCTCCTTGTTGTCTCTTCTGTTGCAATACGACTTTCCACATTCTGGCCTGTTCCCTGTTCGCGAGCCTTTTTTGCCCGGGCGCACAAGCCTTCCGTACGGGACTTTTGGTGTGTAGCGAAAAACCTTGCCAGGGATGCCAGTATGTGATTATGGGATATAGTTGATGGGGTCGGCATGCCAAACGACACACCTTCAAAAAAGATGACACCTTTCAAATAAAGCCAGACAAGAATTTTGTCAAGCATGGCAGGAAAATTTTTTCACGTCTAATCGCCAGAAAATAAAAAGTATTTGATATCAACATATTACATGCATGAATCCAATGAGGCAAAAAATCGCCAGTGTTTGAACATGTCAACACAGTCCCGTCAGGCTCACCGGCCCTGGCACTGACGACAGTCTGTTTTTCTCGGCACAGGGCAGACGTTGCGTATGCACGAGGCCCCGTCCTGGGAAGTTCTTTTGCCCACCTCCAGTTGCCTGCCCCCGCATGGTCCCAGGATCGCCTGCCTCCAGGCCCCAAAGCCTGTGCCTGACGATTCCGTTTTCCATCTGCGGCGTAGACGGCATTGTCCGCGTCCGGCGCGAGGATGTGGAGCGCATGCCCCGGCACTACGCCTGCTCGAAAGCAGAGTGTGCCGGCTGTGGTGCCCTGGGCATGTGGCAGCGCTTTGGGAGTGTCTTGGCATTGTCGCTGCGCCTGTCGATTCCGGCGTCTTCGAGGAGAGTCTTCTCAACCGCGGGCACTTTTGTTCCGAGCAGGCCCTGGGCATGCCCAAGGGCCTGGCCTGCAGGGATGATCTGCTCGCCATGGCCTCGCACATGGAGATCGGCACCCGCCAGATGACCGCTGTTTCGGAAAACCTGCCGGCACTTTGGTACGGCTGCGACTTGGTAGTAAACTGTCTGGACCCATACCCAGGAAGAAGATGCTTGAGAAGGCTGCCTGCATCAGAGGCATTCCCCTTGCGCACGGCTTTGCGCTCTGCAACACGGGCTTTGCTTTCGGGGCAAACCCGGGGTATGCTGCGTCTTGCCTGTCATCCCTATAGTCAGACAACGAGCCTGCCGAGGGTCAGTGTGCCCTGGCCACGGCAGTGGTCCGGTACGGTTTGCCTCATTGTGAACGCACTTGGCAGACTGCAGCAGACAAATTCTCCCCTTGTGCACCTGGACTGCGACGTGCCCGGCATCGAACACTGCAAACAGGGGCACGTTCTGGTACCTTGTGCCCCTGCCCTGGAAGCGCAGGTCAAGGCACCATCCCGGGAGGGAGCGCATTCCACTCTTCTTCTGCCCTTGGAGAACCTTCCATGCTCAATCACCTTGTCTCGCCAAGGCTTGTTCTGCGCAAGCTCGAGGAAAGCGACCTCGACGCCCTGTGCTCCTTCATGGGGGACATTGGCGTCATGTATGCCTGGGGATACGCCTTTACGCGCGAGGATGTTCGTGCCTGGCTGGAGCGCATGCGCAACTACCCAAACCAGGAGCACGGATACAGGGCCCTGTGCCTGAGGGATCAGGAGGACATTCTCATCGGCCAGGCCGGCATCCTCCCAAAGACCGTTTTCGGCAAGGACTCTCTTGAGCTCGGCTATATCCTGGACAAGAGGTTCTGGCACATGGGCTACGCCACAGAGGCAGGAGCGCTCCTTTTGGATCACGCCTTTGACCATCTGGGGGCAGGGGAGGTGTATACCCTCATTCGTCCCATGAACGCCTCCTCCCTTGCCGTTGCCACGCGCCTTGGCATGCGTCCCCATGGAGAAATCGTCATCCATCACAGGGGACAGGACATGCCTCACACGGTCCTTGTCACAGACAGGACGTCCTGGAAAAGGTGGCGCACGCGCCCTGGACCTCTTTTTTGGACCTCTTTTGGGAGACATTTTGGGAAAAAAGAGGACACGCACTGATACCCTTGGGATACATTGTAAAAACAGCTTGTATTGACAAATACCTGTCTTGCAAAAACATAAAGGAGTACCTGAATATGTTTCAGGTACTCCTTTATGTTTTTTGCCCTGTGGGCCTTGTTCTAGCAGCGGCGCAGGCGGTAGAGGCCTTTTGCCACTGCGTCCGCGCACAGAAGAGCCGAGGCAAAGGCCCAGTGCAGATTGTAGCCGCCAAGAAGGCCTGTCACGTCCAGCATCTCGCCAATTATGCTCACCCTGTTCTCAAGTCTGCTTGTGAAGGTGACAGGCTCGATCTGCGCGCAGTCCACGCCGCCCAGGCACACTTCCGCCTGGCGCAGGCCCGCGCGCGCCACAGGCACGATTTTGAGACAGTGAACCCTTTCCTCCAGGCTTTCGCGCATGTCCCGCGAAAGCTCCGCGCAGCGCCTGTTGGCAAGGTCCGCTGGCAGCAGGACATCTGCAAGACGCTGGGGCATGAGACGGGAGAGCACGGAGCGCGGCGTGCGCTTGCCGTTTTCGTCCCCGAAGAGCCCGTGCAGCTCGTGGGGCAGAAGGTCGATTTCCAGGGCCTCGCCTTCCTGCCAGTAGAGGGAGGCCTTCAGTATGGCAGGTCCGGAGAGGCCTGTGCGGGTAAAGAGCATGTCGTCGCTGATGGTCTTGTCGCACACAGTGAGCTTTACCGGCAGGCTGACACCCGAGAGCGCAAGCCAGGGACTGTCGGAAGCCAGTGTCAGGGGTGTCAGGGCAGCCCTTGGGGGAATCACGTTGTGGCCAAGGTGTTGGGCCATGGCGTAGCCAAGGCCCGTGGCGCCGCTGGCCGGGCAGGCAGGGGAGCCCAGGGCCAGCACCACGTGGCGCGCTGCCAGGCGCGCGCCCTGGCTTCTGACCATGACGCGCTCCTCTTCGGGGCGCACGCAGTCCTCGCGCAGATGCTCGCCAAGGAGCAGGGTAAAGTCGCCCCTGCGGCAGCGGGCGAGCAGGGCGCGGGCCAGATCCGCTCCCGGGCTGGTCAGAAAGAGCTTGCCCTTTTCCCGTTCCTCGCAGCCAAGGCCCAGAAGCTCCATGGTACGCACCATGGCGTCCGTGCCCATCTTCGCGAGCACAGGCTCCACAAAGCCTTCCTGGCCGCAGACATAGTGGCCCGGGCCCATGTCCCTGTTGCTGAAGTTGGCGCGACCGCCTCCTGCCAGGGCGAGCTTTCTGCCGGGTGTCCTGCTTCTGTCGAGCACGCACACGCTGAGGCCCAGCTCCACCAGGTGGGCTGCACACATGAGGCCTGCTGCGCCAGCGCCCAGGATGATGACGTCCGTAAGTCCGCTGCGCTGCCTGAGCATGGCCTTTCTGGACTTGTCCTCGGCCTCGTAGCCCCAGTCGCCTGGACGGACAAAGTCCTCGGGCTGCCTGGCAAGAGCGTACGCGCCATGGCTTGTGTCCTGGCCCAAGGTGCGATCCTGGCGGCCTGTCCTGCGATCCTTTTGCCGATCTGGCTGGCGATCCGGCCGGAATTTTCCGCTGCCCCTTCCAGGGACCTGTCCGTCCTGCCCAGGGGATTTGCCCAGGCCATCCTGACAAGGTCCGCGATCCTGAAACCTTCGCTCCGCATGCTCCCGACGCTCGGCGTGCCCCGGACGCCGGGACCTCTCCCTGTCGAAGGATCTGTTCTCAGAGTCGCGCCCTGTGGCACGATTGTCCCGGCGACCATCCGAACGACCATCCAGACGGCCATCGGGACGGCTGCCCGGGCCGCTGTGCCCGCGCTCGCCGGGCCTTGCCGGGAAACGATCGCTGAAGCGGGCGCGTGAGCGCAGGCCATTGCGGCCGTCTGCGCGAAAATCTCTGTCGGACCCTGTACGGGTGCGGGGACGAGAGTCGGCTCCTTCCCCGCGCAATGTGTCCCTGCCGCGTTCCTGCCAGTCCTGGCGGGCCTGTCTGTCCCGGCGGCTGTCTGGGCGATTGTCAGAAAAGTCCGAGTTGTTGCGCCTGTCGCGAACATGTCCGCGACCCTGCCATTCATCCCGATCCCTGCGGCCGGCATAACGCGCGTCACCATGGCGCGCATCCTGTTTGGGCTTGTCCTTGCGCCTGTCTTGCCAGTTATCGACGCTCTCTTCCCTGTCCCTGCGGGGGCGGTTGCCCCGATTGTCAGGACGGCTGTCGCGCAAATCCTCGCGGCCCTGTCCCTGGAAGCGCTGTCCGTCCTGTTCCCTGTCTTCGGGCGCCCTTGGGGGACGGGCATGCCTGTCGCGGAAACCGCTACTGGGGCCGCCATGGCCTTCCTTTCGGTCACGCGCCCTGTCCCCGCGGCGAAAACGGCCGTTGGGACGAGTGCCGTGGCCCCGCGCATCTGCGCCAGAAAAACCGTTTTTTGCGGCTTCCTCTGCTGCCTGCCAGTCCTCTGGCCTGTTCCTGTGCCCCGGCCGGCCCGAGTCCGACTGCCTCGCCTGCTGGTCGCGCCTCTCTGTCCCGTGGTTGTTCTGCTCTGTCGCGGACATGGATCTTCCTGTAGCAAAAAACCCCGGAGAGCATTTGCTGACCGGGGTATATGCATTGTGGTAGCAAGGGGGAGACTTGAACTCTCGACACTGCGGGTATGAACCGCATGCTCTAACCAGCTGAGCTACCTTGCCACATTGTTGGCTATTCGATTTGCCGGAGCACCGCGCTCCAACGAGGACGGGTTATATACGCCTTGCCCCTCTTTGGCAAGCATTTTTTTACAATTCGGTGAAAAAAATTTTTCCATCGGCCAGCAGAGCCATTGCGAACGCCTTTTTCTCCCTGTGCCTTTCTCCATGAGGCGTCCCATGCCTTTGCGCTGCCTCGTGATCCTGCTGCAGGGGGGAGAGCGTGCTGCCAGGGAAAAGCTCGAAATCCGGCTGCAAAGCCGTGGGGCAGAGCCTTGCCCAGGACATGAGAAAAAGGTCATGGGACAGCTTATGTCCACAGGGCAGGCTCTTGCGGTACAAGGCCTTTTTCCCTTACTTTTTCTGCCAAATTGCAGTCGGAGCACTGGACTTTCACAGTTGACCAATATACTATAACAAGTTGTGTGCGGGATCCCGACAGGGACTGCCCCACACCCTTGGGGCATATCCTCCGGGACGTGTCCCGAACAGGTCTTTGCCAGCCCTGGGGGCCTTCCCCTGGCCGGCACATTTTCTTTCACGCTCACCCCATGCCTTTCCGGTCGCCGTCTGCACATACCTTGTGTTTCCCCCGGCTGTTCCGAGTCCATCCTGCACGCAGGAGGCAAGGGCCCATATGGAGAGTATACCTTCAGGGAATCACCAGACTAGATTCCGGATGATCGCGTCCGGAGCGGATGGCGCCAGGTCCCCTTTGGGGATGCGGGCGTCCGGCAGGAGGCACCGCCAGGAAAACCCCGGGCGGAAGAGCAGGGGGCCAGGGTGCGTGAAAGGACCGCATGAGGCTTGAAAACAAAAAACAGAAACATAAGCCTAATTATGTTTCTCGAAGGAGATACAACACATGAGTGATGAACTGACAATGCCCCAGGAAGAACAGCAGGAAAACACTGCCCCCGTTGAGGAGGCCGCAACCGCAACTGCTGCCGAAGCACCTGCAGACACTGCTGGCGACGAGGAAAGCTTTGCCGATCTGATGGCTAAGCAGGATATCGCCCAGGTGCGCATCCAGAAAGGGCAGAAGGTTCAGGGCAAGGTCGTGGACATGAACGAGGACACCGTGTTCGTCAACATCGGTGCCAAGCTCGAGGGTGTCATGGAAATGAACGATTTCCGCGACGCCGAGGGCAATGTGAACGTGTCCGTAGGCGACGATGTGGAAGCCTGGATTACCCAGGTTTCCTCCGGTGAAATTCGCCTCGCCCGCTCCATGAGCGGCGCCGGCATGCAGGCCATCGAGGACGCCAAGGAAAACGGCGTGCCCGTTGACGGCAGGGTCACAGAGCAGTGCAAGGGCGGCTACCACGTGGAAATCCTCGGCAAGACCGCCTTCTGCCCCGGTTCCCAGATGGCCCACGGTTCCCCCGAGAGCCTCATCGGCCAGACCTTCCAGTTCCTGATCACCCGCGT
>CALVGM010000080.1 GCA_944327095.1 uncultured Desulfovibrio sp.
TCCCACCCAGTGCGAGGCCATGACCATGATAGCTGTCCAGGTCATGGGCAACGACACGGCAGTGGGCCTTGCCGCCTCCCAGGGCAACTTCGAGCTCAACGTCTTTTTGCCTGTCACGGCCAGAAACTTCCTGGAGTCCGCGCGCCTGCTTGCCGACGGTCTCAACGCCTTCCGCGTCTTCTGCGTGGACGGCATAGAGGCCAACAGGGAGAAGATGGCCGACAACATGAACCGCTCCCTCATGACCGTCACGGCCCTCTCGCCAGCCATAGGCTACGACAGGGCTGCGCAGGTCGCCAAGAAGGCCTACAGGGAGAACATTACCCTGAAGAAAGCCTGCCTTGCCCTGGGCTATCTCGACGCAGAGACCTTTGACAGGCTCTACCATCCCGAGCAGATGATCGGCCAGCAGTAACCCCTGTCCCCGGGAGGCCCGGGTACGCAAACGTGGGATTGTGACCCCTCATGGCAACATGGCCCCCGCTTGACGCGGGGGCCATCTCTCCCTTTGTTGCCCCGGGTCCGCAGTCGGGCCAAACCTCTGGATTTCTGAATTTCCCGACAGGGCGCTCGGACCGGAGCCAGTTGCCTGGCCCCTCTCGCCACAAGGAAAGGGCCACAGCAGCTGTCGGAAAGCACAGTAGCATATTTTTTCTGCCCGTAAACAGGAAAGTTTGCCCCGATCCACTACTGTGTGGACGCTTTTGGCGAACTTTTTTGCGTGGCAGAAAAGCCCGGGTCTGGGCCCTGACCCAAATGCTCAGATGGCAATGGGCCAAGGCAGCGCAATAGCCTCCAAAATTCCCGGCTTTTCGCCCTTGTTTCGGGACGATAAGGGCTTGCGAGCCGAAACTTTCGGCAAGTCTTGTCCACACAGGTGTGGATTGGAAAATTTTTCGAACTTTGCCAAAGCCCGGGGAGGGAGTAGGATGGGGCAGCACAAGGCTTTTCCATCCCCCATCAAGGAGCACGTCATGAGAAAATTCTCCCTTCCTCTCCTTCCGGCAGCACGGGCACTTGCCGTGGCAAGGCCTCTGCCATTGTCTGCGGGCCTGCTGAGCATTTCGCTTGCAGGGCTTGTACTTGCTCTTGGTCTTGGTTTTGTCCTCCCGCAAGAGACTCTTGCCGAGACCACGCGCTACTACGATGCCCAGGGACGGTCCGCGGGCTCGAGCAGGGACAGCCTGGACGGCAGCCGCACCCGCCATTACGACAGCCAGGGCCGCAGCCTGGGCACCACACGCAGGGACAGCACAGGCAGGAGCAGAACCTACGACGCAAGTGGCCGCCTGCAGGGCTCAAGCAGACCCAACAGTAGCGGCGGCCAGGACTATTACGATGCCAGCGGCAGGCGCGAGGGCTATTCGCGCCCCAACAGCCGTGGTGGCTACAACTACTACGACGCAAGCGGTCGCCTGCAGGGATCAAGCAGGTCCAACAGTCGTGGCGGCCAGGACTACTATGATGCCAGCGGCCGGCGTCAGGGCAGCTCAAGGCGCTGACACAGTTCCTTCACGTCTCTTTTTGTGCACGATCTCCTGTCACGCAATGCGCGCGGCAGGAGATTTTTTTCGTCCTTTCAAAGGCATGTCAGCATTACAAGGTGGCGCGGGAACCTGCCGCAAAGGCAAATGGAAGGAACAGGGAGCCCGTACTGGTTGATGTGCGCATTGCTCTGTCATTGCAGGGACTTGAGGAGAGCTTCCGTCCTTTGAAAAAAACGGCAACGTATGTCCCCCTTGTCTGTCGCGTCATCGGAACAGGTTTGGAACATATTGCTTTTCGCTTTTTGGCAGCGTACAAGCCTTGCGTACCAATTCTTCATGCACGAGGTAAAACATGTTCTTGAGCGACGCACAGAAGGGAAAAACATACAGGGTGGAGGACTTTCACCTCCCCATTCTGCTTGAGCGACGACTGGAGGCTCTGGGCATGACGCGGGAGACTCCTGTCAGCGTGATCAACAGGAAGGGCAGGGGCATTCTGATCGTCAAGGTGCGCGGCGCGCGCTTTGCGCTGGGCGAAAACATCACACGGAACATTGCCGCAAGCGAGGTATGCAATGGCTGAGACGAGACAGCAGGACGAGAAGCAGCAGACCGAGATGACCATTGGTTTTATCGGCAATCCGAACTGCGGCAAGACCACGCTCTTCAATGCCTATACAGGTGCCAAGCTCAAGGTGGCCAACTGGCCGGGCGTGACCGTGGAAAAGGTGGAAGGGGTCATGCGCCAGCACGGGCACCTCTTTCACCTGGTGGACTTGCCCGGTACCTACAGCCTGACCTCCTACACCATGGAGGAGCGCGTTGCCCGCCAGTACATCCTCAGCGGTGACGTGGACGTGATCATCAACGTGGTGGACGCCTCGGCTCTCGAGCGCAGCCTCTATCTGACCCTGCAGCTTCTGGAGCTTGGCAAGCCCGTTGTTCTTGCCCTGAACATGATGGACATTGTTGCCAAGAGGGGCATGGAAATAGATTTGCACCGCCTGCCGGAAATGCTTGGCATACCCGTCATCCCCGTTTCGGCAAGGCAGCGCAGGGGGCTGGACGTGCTTTTGCACGCGGCTGCCCACCACAAGGATCACACAACCCCGGATCGCCTCATCCACAACCACACAGCCCACACAAGCCACAGGCACAACCATCACGCCGAATACGCCATGGTCTATTCCGATGCCATCGAGGACAAGATCGACCAGATCATGGCGCAGCTCAGGGAGCGCTACCCGGATCTGTCCAACTACCGCTGGCATGCCCTGAAGCTGCTCGAGGGCGACAGGGAGATAGCCGAGAAATACCCTGTGGATCTGCCGGATGTGCTGGACCGCAACTACGAGACGGAAATCATCAACGAAAAGTACGCCTTCATCGAGGAGATCATCAACGAGGTTCTGCTCTACAAGGATCGCCAGGATGTGTTCACCGAACGCGCGGACAGCATCCTGGTGAGCAGGGTATGGGGCATTCCCGTCTTTCTGGCCCTCATGGCCGTGATCTTCTTTCTGACCTTCACTGTGGGAGACTGGATCAAGGGCTTTCTCGAGGCCGGGGTGGACTGGGTGTCCGAGGCGGTCACCCAGGGGCTCGCTGCCATCAACGCGAGCAGCATGATCACCTCCCTTGTGGTGGACGGCGTCATCAGCGGCGTGGGCACCATTCTCACCTTTCTGCCCAACATCCTGATCCTCTTCCTGTGCCTGGCCCTGCTCGAGGACAGTGGCTACATGGCCAGGGTGGCCTATGTCATGGAGGGCATCATGAGCAGGCTCGGCCTCTCCGGCAGGGCCTTCATTCCCATGCTGCTGGGCTTCGGCTGCACTGTGCCGGCCATCATGGCCTCGAGGGTGCTGGAAAACAGGCGCGACCGCCTGAAGGTCATGCTGGTGACGCCCTTCATGAGCTGCAACGCAAGGCTCACCATCTACATCCTCTTCTCGGAGATGTTCTTTGCCGGCAAGGCCATGTACGTGGCCTACTCCATGTACATCATAGGCCTTCTGGTCGCCATTGCCGTGTGCGCGCTCATCCATCTTCTGGACAGGAAGATGGACGTCAACTACCTGCTTATCGAGCTTCCGGACTACAAGATGCCCGACGCGCGCACTGTGTCCATCTACGTGTGGGAAAAGATCAAGGACTACCTGGAAAAGGCCGGCACGACCATCTTCGTGGCCACCCTCATCATCTGGGGGCTGCTCAACTTTGGACCCTCAGGCTACTCGCCGGACATGGAGCACGGCTATGGCGCGCTGCTCGGAGCCTGGCTTGTGCCTGTCCTTGCCCCCATAGGCCTCGGTTTCTGGCAGATAGGTCTTGCGCTCATTGCCGGCATCTCCGCCAAGGAAGTGGTGGTCTCGAGCTGTGCTGTGCTCTTTGGCGTTGTCAACGCAAGCTCCCCCGAGGGCATGGCGGCCTTTGCCTCTTCTCTCGAGGCCATAGGCTTTGGTCCCCTCAACGCCTTCTGTCTCATGGTCTTCTGTCTGCTCTACATCCCCTGCGCGGCCTCCCTCATGACCATACGCAAGGAAGCGGACAGCTGGGCCTGGATGGGGATTACGGCCTGCTTCCAGCTGCTCGTGGCTTGGCTTGTCACCCTTGGCGTGTACCACATTGGGCTTGCCCTGTTTGCCTAGGGCGCAGGAGAACAGCATGAGCGCAGGAACACTGTGTCTTGTCGTGGCGATCGCTGCCTACACCATCTGGGCAGTGGCGCGCATTGTGCGTCGCAGGAAGGCGGGAGGATGCTGCGGCTGTTCTTCCTGTCAGTCTTCCTGCAAGTCTTGCAGTCAGCCTTCCAGCCAATCGTCGGCCTGTCCGTCGTGCTCCCCGCACAGTGGCGGCTGCCCCTCCTGCGGGCAACCCAACGAGTCCAGAGAGCGGGATCAGTGAGTCTTGCGGACAGGCCCCGTCTGCGGATTGCAATGGTATGCCCTGGCTGCTGCCACCAGGAAGGCTGAGCGGCTCAGGCGCAGAGATTGGCCTTGTAGTCGACTTCGTCCAGCTCTGCCCAGGTCATTTTGATGCGCACGCTGGAGACTGTTGTGTTCGGGATGATCACCGGGATGAGCTGATAGAGAACCTCTCCGCGAGGTTTTCAGTCCAAACCTGCCAGGCGGGCCTCTGTGCGCTGCCTGGCGGTTTTTTATTGATGCAGTACTCACCAGCATGGCAAACCAACACGCAGAAGTTTTCCAGAGGGTAGTAATCCCTTCTGAGCCGACCAGGGTTCAAAAGGACATCTACAAACTCCTCAAGGTTCACCCTGCAAAGGAATACCCCCGCGTTGGGCTCTTTTAGGGGGATGCTGTGTGGTAAGAAAATCAACCCGGGAACTCGGGCTGACCCTCCATGATGCGGCGGCCCGGTATCTGAAAGAACTGAAAGCCAGCGGCGAAGAAATCACCCCGAAGGAATGGCGGTGCGAGATTGACTTGCTGACCGCCCGGAAGCAGGTGGACAGCATCGACATGAAGGCCATGCGGGAGGAACCGAAAGCCGTGGAACGGCTCCGCAAGGCTGCCGACCAGCTGGCCCGCCAGGAACGGGACAAGCCCCGCAACCGGGGCCGGAACGGTAAAGGGTACGGCGCTTTGCCGACCTCTTTAGGTGCGTCGCGTTTCCGACACCCCTTTGCACACAAAAAAACCGCCGCACAGGTTTCCCCATGCGGCGGCAGCACTCTCATGTATCGGACAGGTCGCTGTGCGTCCCGGTGCGGACCAGCGTCAGCACCAGCACATCGTTGTTGTCCAAACAATGTCGCGCTTCATCTTTTCAGCTCCCGGAGGGCTTCTTCCACATCGGAGTAGTGCTTCACGCTGGGATCACGCGCAATCCGTTCCGCTTCCAGCATGGCGGCAATGGTTTCCCAGTTGGGCTGTTCCAGCCTGACTTAAAAGAGAAAGCCACCGGCCGAAGCGACAGACGCAGAAAGACATTGATTG
>CALVGM010000081.1 GCA_944327095.1 uncultured Desulfovibrio sp.
GAGCTGCTTGAAGTGGCGGTGCAGGCTGGAGACGGACATGTTTACCCGACGGGCAAGCTCGTCAACGCGCAGAGGACTTGCCAGATCCTGCTTCAGCAGGGCAATGGCCTGCACCACGGAGCTGTTCTGACTGTCCCTGCGGTAGAGGTTCTGCAGAAGGTGCCCGTAGCGGCCGGCAAGGATCACGTAGTGCAGCTCGTGCAAAATGATGGGCGCGCGCACGGAGATCTGCTCGGGCTTGTCCCACAGGCGGGCAAGGCGGAGCATGCAGGAAAGCAGGTCCGGGTCCACCATGTCCACAGCCACGCCCTCAAGATCGTCCCTTTCCATGGCCATGGAAGGGGCCTGAATCTGCCTTTCCGTGTGCATCTTGATGGAAAGATCCAGCAAAGTGCTCTTGTCGAGGTAGACAAAGCTGGCCAGGAAGGGCTTGTTGTCCACTATGATGGTAGAAGTCGTGGGCATGTCCACAGCCACAAGAAGGCTGTTGCCCTCGGTCAGGTAGATATCGCGCGCAGTCTCCCGGATGCCGCAGGACATGTGCTTGGCCCCCTGCAGGATAATGGAGACCAGGGGCCTTTCCAGGCAGTGATCCGTGTCTGTGCTGTGGTTCAGGCGTGCTGTGTTGAGCGAGGGAACGGGAGTCTGGACAACGCCTGTGGTATTGGCACTCTGCCTGTCTACCAGGGCGCGCAGCTCGTCCAGCATGGAGAGCACTTCAGCGTTGTTCTGCTCGAAAGTCGAGAAAGTTTCTGTATACATGCTGCACCTATCAACGACTTGTGTTTTGCCAGGGCAGGAAAGGGACACTGTGCGTATCAGCTCGGATACGCGGCAGGATACGCTGGGACGACAGCGCCTGGGCGCATGTCCCAAACAGGACTCTTGTACACTTTTGGATCAGAAAAGGCCAGAGGAACCGACTGGGAAATTTTGAAAAAGATATCTTGTTTTAACAAGTTACATAAATGTAGCAAAGTCCTGCCCTGTCCTTGCAAAAAAGCCATCAGGCAGTTTTGGGCAAGAAATTGAGTTTTTTGCGTCTGGAAAGTCTCGAAGCGGCTGGCGTATGAGAGGAAAAATCCTGTTGGGCAATGGCCCGACGCATGGCCCTCCCCTGACAGGGAAGGCAAAACAGACAAACGCCGGTCTGACCGGCATACAAAACAAGTGGAGATCCCTCATGAGACATTCAGCGCTTTTCCGGACCAAACGTCTTTTTGCCGCAGCCCTTCTTTGCGCTCTTGCCTTGTGGCCTGCCCAGGGCATGGCAGCCACTGCCGGGACCTCCGGGGAGAAAACCATGAGCACGGAAAATCTCGGCCCCTTCCCCATGGGCAAGGAAAACACGGCCTACGCCAAATACTTCATAGGCACAAGCTACCTGCAGCCCCTGGTCAGTGAAGGCGTCAACATCTCCAACGTGACCTTTGAGCCCAGGTGCCGCAACAACTGGCACGTGCACAACGCCACCAAGGGCGGTGGCCAGATCCTGCTTGTGACCGCAGGCAGAGGCTGGTACCAGGAATGGGGCAAGGAGGCCAGGGAACTCAAGACCGGCGACACGGTCTACATCCCGGCAGGCGTGAAGCACTGGCACGGCGCAGCCAGGGACAGCTGGTTTGTGCACATCGCCATTGCCGTACCTGGCGAAAACACAAGCAACGACTGGCTCGAACCTGTGACAGACGAGCAGTACAACAAGCTTCCCTAGCCTGCAGAGAGACGGTCCGGCAGCTTGGGACAGTG
Organism: uncultured Desulfovibrio sp.; assembly: GCA_944327095.1. Taxonomy (GTDB): domain Bacteria; phylum Desulfobacterota; class Desulfovibrionia; order Desulfovibrionales; family Desulfovibrionaceae; genus Desulfovibrio. Next base: position 1,750 of record CALVGM010000081.1, read on the forward strand.
GGCGGATGCCTTTTGGGTGTTCGCCCTTTTTTTCTGCCAGGTCCGCAGACGCTTTGCCTGCGGACCTGGGCGCAACGCGGGCGCAGGGAAAAGGAAAGAGGTGCGCCATTGACGCAAGATATTGCCAAAAAAAGCGCAAAAACGATGCAATTTAATGCAATACAATGCAAAAAGCTGTTTTTTACGTCAATGTGCGTTAATAATCTCCTCTGGCTCGGGGCAAGGCCAGCAAAGAAGACGGCCCCACGCAATCCGCCATGCGCTGTGAAGCTCATGCTTCAAGCGCTGTGGCTTGGCGCACAAGAACTTGGCGAGCCACCGTGTGGTCTTGCGCCAGAGCCATGCGTGCCCCAAATATGGGCCACAGCGTCTCTCACCTGTGCTGTCTCCAGAGCCGGCCGCCCCTCTGTCCTGTTCCAGGGCATACCGGCAAGGCCGCGTCCTTCATGCACTTGAAGGAATTCCCCATGTTGAAAATCCTTCGCTTGAGGAGAAGGCCAGATGTGGATGGCATGTGCCAACAGCTTTGCGGGAGTGGAGCCTGGCGGTACCCGGGCAAGAACAGATGGAAGGTTTGTACGCAGTCCAGGGGGCTTCATTTGTCGCAGCTGCCCGCAGGGACCAGGCCATGCACACAGCAACGCAGAGACAACGCTCCTCGGGCGTCCCTTCAACTGAAGGATTGTGCAAGGCAATACTTCCTTCAATTGCATGGCAAGCGAAAGCGCACTCTGTGCCACAGCCTGGGCCACTATGGCCAACGCCCATCCCCGCCGTGGCCTCATTCAGTTGAAGGTTTTTTGTCAGGCAATGCTCTCTTCAGTTGCACGAATAGCCACGGTGTCCCTGCCCCGCCTCATTCTTGGCCATCAGGGACAGCATTCAGGCAAGTCCTTCAACTGAAGGTTTTATTAGTCCTGACATCATCTCAGTTGCACAGCGCGGAAGGTAGCGCATCTCGCCCCTCTCATGGCATTGGCCCAGGTGTCAAGCGAAAGTTCCACTGACCCCCAAAACGAACGATAATTGCCCCCCCCCCTGTCGTCTGGCTCCCGGAGCACAAGGGATGGGCCATGATCCCAAAATCTTGCAGAAGCTGACAACCTTCATCTGAAGGAAGTTTTCATTGCCAAAAACATTCAATTGAAGGAATGCCGAGGCACAAACGCAGGCACTGGACAAAGGCTGCCCCTGCGCAATGCAGTTGCTCCACTGGGAGCTTTTTGGCCTTGCCTTCTGAAGGGAAAGTGCAAGACCCTTGCCTGGGAGGCACAGCGCGGTCCTGCCATGACAGGCAAGGACGCATCATCTTGCTCTTGAGCCAGTCTGGCCTCCATGGGGCTGTACACCAGTCCCATGGAAACCTTTGGACTTCTTGAGATGGCAATGCTGCCTAATGGTTTATGGCAAAAGGCCATCTCCCTCCCTTGCCTCTCGCGAACAGACCGGGCCTCAGCCTCCTGTTTCTTGGGGGGAGTTGTTGGCCCCTCCGACCATCCCATGCCCTGTGTGGCAGCCCTTGCCGAGCCTGTCTTTGAGCCAGGGAGCACACAGTGACGAGCGTCATGGCCTGCGCCAAACGCAGGCTGACTTTATTGACGCAAATCATGAGCGCACAGCACGAAAGTGCGCAGGCAAATATGCGTGCGCTAAAAATAAGTGGTGCGTGATTGACGCACATCAAGCCTGTGCATCGGGCTCGACGCCGGGCTCCCCTTGTTTCTCGGGACGGACGTATCGGCGAAGGATGCTTGCGTCAATAGCCTGTTTTCTCCAATAGGCGCAAAAAACTCATATCTTGTTCCTTGCGTCAATCATATTGTCCCGAAACAACTGCCTTGCGTTCATGTCAGCGCACGCCTTGCGACAGTGTGAAACCATAAGGGATCTTCAAGTTGTCCCTGAACTGTTCTTGCTGTCGCAGGACGATATGTGCGTCAATTACAATTAAGTGCACAATTATATTCATAATAGCGCAAGCATGATTGTTTGCGCTGTTTTTGCGTTTATCATTGACGCATTGTCTGCCGCACGCAGCTTTTGCACTCATCCTGTCAGCGTCTTCCTGCGCCCAGGGCCCTTCCTTAATATACAGGACGCTCGTCTGCCCCGCGCTGCCCTTCCCTGTTGGTGCGGCAATTGACGACCCCGGCAAAGGCAGGTATTTGATCCCGGCCTTTGGAGGTTTCCCTTCCGGGGGCGCATTTTCCCTTGTGGCCCCTTGCGGGAGTCGGGCCAGGGCGGATTTGGCGCTGGCCGTTTCGCCCCTGTGCCCTTGTTCCCGGGACAGGAGTTTTGTGCATGCAGCTGAGCATAGGACTGACAAGCGTCGATCTTCTCCACGAAAACGGTTCCCTGCTGGCCAGACGCGACGATCTGTGCGCCTGTTTTGGCCTCACGAACCCGGAGTACGAGGAACTTGAGGCCTACATGCCAAAGGCCCTGCCCTGCCGCGAGGGCTACATTCCCCTGGGGGCCTTTCTGGCTGCCATGAGCCATGTCATGCACGCGGCCCTGAGCGACGCCATGAACGAGCAGCGCACAGCGGAGCAGCTGCACGAGCTGGAGCTGAGGACGCACAACTACATCTTCCTGCTGGGCGCCCTTGGTCAGGATCTTCTGGGATCCCCGCAGAGGATGGAAGGCGCAGACTCTGGAACCGATTTGGGGGAAGACGCCGAAAAGGCCAGGGAGAGGCAAAGTTCTTGTGCAGACTCCGCCACCCTGAAAAACGAGCTGTCTGCCATCGCGCAGCACATGCGCCTTTTGGGCGAGCTTGAAGGCGATATCGTGCAGCTTCTGGACTCCATGCCCGCGCAGGACGAGGTTAAAAGCCTTGCCCTGCACAAGGCGGCCACCTCTCTCCTGGATCTCATGCACACAACCTGCTGGGAATACACGCGCTGGTACGCCCTGTATTCCGCCAGCTTCCACAATACAGACACTGATTCCCAGTGAACAAGGAAGGCGGATATGCCATCTCACGACACCTTTCCCACGCCACATATCTGGATTGGGCACCGCATAGCCTACGGCGAAACGGACGCCATGGGCATAGTCTACTACGCCGAGTACCTGCAGATCTTCGAAAGGGCCCGTGACGCCTACATACGCGAGTCCGGATTCGGCTACCGCGAGGTCGAGGCCAGGGGCATCTATTTGCCTGTGCGCGAAGTGCAGTGCCGCTACCGCTCCCCTGCCCGCTTTGACGACGTGGTCCACTGTCGCGTAGCC
>CALVGM010000082.1 GCA_944327095.1 uncultured Desulfovibrio sp.
GGAAGAGAGGCACCATATCTTGCGGCAAACGCAGTCCCAAAGCCTCCAAAGCCTGCGCGCTGCGCGCTTTTTTGCCGATCTTCCATTGCCTGCCCCGGCGCCAGCTGCTATACTAGGTCTGACTCCCTCTAAAGCCGCGTTCCTGGATCTGGCAGGGAGTTTCCCTCAGACACGCAACCCCGTAACACAAGGACAATACCATGGCTGACTTTGCACAACTGACCTACAAGGGCGACCTACACGTCGAATGCGAGCACCTTCAGAGCGGTGCGAAATTCACGACCCATTCCAGCGAGAAGCCCGACGCGCCCCTGGACGGCTTCAATCCCGTGGAACTGTGCGCCACCTCCCTTGGTGCCTGCGCCATGACCGTTGTGGCCCTCTTTGCCAGCAAGCACAATATCGATGTGAGCGGCATGACCATGCGCGTGAACAAGGAAATGCGCACCAAGCCCTACGGCATCAGCAAGATCGAACTCGTCTTCGACATGCCGGACAGGGAATACAGCGACAAGGACAAGGTGCAGATCGAGCGCGCGGCCAACTCCTGCCCTGTGCACGGCGCCCTGCGCCCGGAAATCAAACAGATTTTCACCTTCAACTGGAAACGATAATGTAACAGCATATTACAAGATCTTGTATAACATGCACCAAATCGCCTAGGTGCAGCAAAATCGCAGCCCGTGACGACTCCCCCTGCCTCCAGAAGAGACAGGGGGGCTTTTTTGCCTTTCACACCTATTGCCCAAAAAAACAAATATCAATAGTCTGCCACAAACAACGGCATTTTTGCCTCGTCCACCCAAAACACAGGAGAGCGCCGCATGAGCGAAACCAAAACCATTTGTTCTCTGGATGAGCTTTTCATATACGCTCTTGAAGTAGACCAAGGTGCCCACTGCGTCCTATTAACTTGGATGGATCCTTTTTTCTTACACTCCACATAGATGGGCCAAGCTGGGATGATCGTCTCGATAAACGCTCTGCCCAATATATAATTTCTTTACAGGCAGCATTTGACAATTTGATTGAAGACTTTGCTCCTGATATTCCTGTTGAAAAACTCCTTGTAAAAGTAAATATTAGAAAAGGAAGTTTGGAAACTGTTGCTGAAGTTACTGATTTTTTAAAATCATTGGTATCAAAAATGAGCGATATCCAAATATTTATTTCTATAATGACTGCCTTAGCTGCTACTGCAGGTTATCTAATGTGGAGTCGGTACCAGCAACGAAAAGAAAACGTAGAACTAGAACACGAACGAACGGAACAGGTAAGAGCACAAAAAACAGAGGAAACTACGCGAGAACAAGAACACACAGAGCAAGTAAAAGTACACGAAAAAGAGGAAACTGCACGAGAACAAGAACGCCAGGAAACATTGCGTGCAGCCTTTGCAGCATTGCAGTTACGTGCAGATACTGCTCCTGATCAATTTGGTGCTTATGAACGACCAATTCGTACTATAGCCAAGATGTTAGATGCATCAGACACTGTGATTATTGGTGATACCAATGATAAAATTCCAGCAGACATGGCAAAAAAAATGTGGCCCTCGCAGGATGCCACGCAGCGAAGAACGAACAACATATGCGGATGGATGTTACACCATAAAAGCAAGGAACTATGAAGAGGGAGAAATAGTTCTTGAACTTCAGCAAGGAGACACAGTAATCAAGGGATATTTATCTCAACTTGATGATCATGACAAAGAGGCATTCATACAAAGTCTAAACAAACATGAGCTTGAAGATGAACTTCCATTTACAATGGACTTACAATTTAATGTTATTCATACAAAAAGAAAACTCAAGTACTCTCTAATTATTGGAGAAGGCATGCCGCGGAAAGGGAAAATATGCATACCTCTTGATTCCATATTATCTCAATAGGAGTGTTTTTAAGCCCGTCTCAGTGACGGGATCTTGTTTTTATTAGCGAGTACTCATCATCTTTTGAAAATTGAAGAGCAATTCCTCCAGGGTCTGAAAGTCCTGGACAACACCCTCCTGCACAAGTCAGCTCTCCGGGTTCTCGCCATACAAAGGCCCAAATCACGTACCTGATAGCAGTGCTGTGTGCCCTCCTGCCAAGGGCAGCGTCCTGGGTGGTCTCGTACTCCAACAGGCGGGAACAGATTTCCGACAGGCTCACAAGGGGCGAGATGATGGCCGGCACATGGAAGGCGATGCTGGCGGGCTTGTGCTTGACGATGAACTGGAAACAATAGCCTTTGCACGCCAGGCAGCAGACCCTGCCAGTGTGAAAGAACCACGTGCTGCAGGGGCTTTTTTGTCTTCTCCAAAACATTTTGGCGCATGAGGCTACCCCTGTCGCTGCCGCTCGCGCAGGAAGGCAAACTGCCCGGGATCGTCCAGCAAAAAGGCGTCCGCACCGTCCAGGCTCATGCGCACCACCTCGGGCACTGTGCAGTTGCCAATAACGCAGGTGAAGACGCCACGGCCCTTCATGCTGCACAGCCTGCAGCCCGAGGCAATCTCCCTTGGCAAAAGGCACACCTCCACACCCGAAGCCCTGAGCGGGCCGCCTATCTGGCAGGAATCGGAAAGCTCTCCCACGTATCCTGTGGCCAGACCCGGCACCTTCTCCCCTGCCAGGGCAAGAAACTCCCTGTCCCTTGCGGCAAGCAGCAGAGGCAGCTCGCCAGCGCCAAGGCAGGCATACAGAGCCTCCTTTCCGGCCTCAGACCAGCTGCCCTGCGCAAAAAGGCACAGGGGAAGCCCAAGGCGCGCGCAGTGCCCAAGCACTTCCTCAAGAGGATGGGGTCTTGTATCATCGCCTGTGCCGCAAAGAACCCCTCCCCGCTCCTCCTGTACAAGGACACTGGCAAAGTCTGCCTCCGCATCCCTGGCAAGCTCAAGCCCTGCCCAAAGGTCCGGGCACCGGGCGCGCATGGCCATGTGGGCCGCAAAGAGAATGTGGGACGATTTGGAAAAGAAGGCCCTGCTGTCTGGCATCTTTTTCTCCGCGCTTGTGTGTGGCAGCCCTCTGGCGGACCGCCATGGCGACAAAAAGGGGAGCGCCGCTTCTGTCCGGGCCCCCCATTGTCCTCATTTCCCTTCTACTTCGTGGCCGCAAAGCCTGCCTTTTGCGCAAGCTCGGCAAGCCTGGCCTCTATGCCGTCCCTGTCCAGGCCAAGGTCGTGGCGCTGTTCTGCCTGGGTCGCGTGCTCTATGAACATGTCCGGCACGCCAAGACGCGCAAGCTCGAAGGCCCCGAGCAGGCCGTGATCGCAGGCAAACTCCAGAAGGGACGCACCAAAGCCGCCCTGCACAGCTCCCTCCTCGACGCTCAGAAGGAACCTGAAGTTCTTCATGATGTCCAGGATCTGCTCTTCGGGCAGGGGCTTGAGCCAGATGGGGTCAAAGACCTCAATGGAGCAGCCGTAGCGCTCCTCCACTGCCTTTGCTGCCTCACAGGCCACTGGCACGCAGGGCCCCACAGCCAGGACGGCTATGTCTCTGCCCTCCTTCACCACTTCGCCCCTGCCAAGAGGAAGTGTTGCGCGCTCTGGCTCCACCTCCACCCCAAAGGCAGCGCCCCTTGGGTAGCGTATGGCCAGCGGGTGCCCGAAGTCCGGGGCAGTGGCCACGCAGCGGGCCAGCATGTTCTCGTCCCGCGGAGCCAGAAGGTGCATGTTGGGCAGAGGCCGCAGGTAGGAGATGTCGAACACGCCCTGGTGCGTGCCACCGTCCTCGCCCACAAGACCGGCCCTGTCTATGCAGAAGGTGACCGGCAGATCCTGCAGGCAGACGTCGTGTATGATCTGATCGTAGGCGCGCTGCAAAAAGGTCGAGTAGATGCAGGCAAAGGGCCTGTAGCCAGCGCAGGCAAGGCCAGCGGAAAAGGTGATCGCGTGCTGCTCGCAGATGCCCACGTCAAAGAACCTGTCCGGAACGGCCTGCTGGAAGGCCGTTGTGCCCGTGCCGTCCGGCATGGCCGCTGTGATGGCCACAATGCGCCCGTCCTTCTTGCCAAGACGCACGAGCTCCTGGCCAAAGACCTTGGTGAAGGTGGGAACAGCGGACTTGGAGGGGAGAAGCTTGCCTGTTTCCGGCACAAAGTGCCCCACGCCGTGGTAGTGGGTGGGATCTTCCTCTGCTGCCTGGAAGCCGTGCCCTTTCTGGGTGCGCACGTGCAAAAGCACAGGCCCGTCGTCCACAGCCAGGGCGCGCTCGAGGTGCTGGCGCAGGGCCGGGATGTCGTGGCCGTCCACAGGGCCTATGTAGGCAAAGCGGAAGGCCTCGAAGAGCATGCCAGGGGTGAAGAAGGACTTGAAGCTCCACTCGCCGCGCTCCGCGTACACGGCCAGCTTGCCGCCCACCCTGGGGATGGTGCGCAAAAAGCTCAGCACGTCCTTGCGGGTCTGGCGGAACCAGCGCCTGGTGAGCGTGCG
>CALVGM010000083.1 GCA_944327095.1 uncultured Desulfovibrio sp.
ATGTGGATATTTAAAAAATATATAATATCCACATACTAATGTCAAGGGATATGTCGGGAATCATTTAAAAATTTTTTTTGAAAATTTTTGCGGAGTATCAAAAATCAGGGGTCAAGCGTTCGCCCTGGCCTGTCCATGGCAGCCGTCCCCCGGGACCATGTGTGCCCAACCAAACGTTGGGCACCGCACGCTGGACACAAAAGGGAAGGAATATCAGGCTGTTCCAAATTCTTGCCAAAGCCTGGGGGACAGGCCCAGGACTTTTTGGGCACCATGTTCCGAAGCCTTTTCATTTCCAAGCAATCCAATCATTTTCTTGACCCTGAAAGGCCCTCGTACTAGAGTGAAAGAACATATCTTTTCTACTTCAAACATGGAGGATCGGCTGATGCTGAAAAAAATCCTGCTCCCTCTGATCGCACTGTTTGTGCTCGGCATTGGAACTTCCGCTCATGCCGCAGACAAGTACGTCGTGGCAACCGACTGTACCTTCCCGCCAATGGAATATCTTGACAACAACAAGCAGCCGGTAGGACTCGATCCTTCCCTGATCAAGGAAATAGCCAAGGCCTGTGGCTTTGAGGTTGAAGTGCAGAACATTGCCTGGGACGGCATCTTTGCCGGTGTCGCCGCCGGCAGGTACGATATTGTGGCCGCAGCGGTCAGCATGACCCCGGAACGCGCCAGGGCCTTTACCTTCTCCGATCCCTACCTGGACATCTACCCCACCATCCTCGCCCCCGCAGGCTCCGCGTTTTCCAAGCCCGAGGATTTGAAGGGCAAGAAGGTTGGCGGCCAGATTGGCAACTCGGCCATCATGGCTCTTGAAAAGGTCAAGGTGGGTGCGGTGATTCGCGAGTACGACGACGTGGGCCTTGCCATTGAAGACATGGTCAAGGGTCGCATTGACGCAGTGGCAGTCGACAGTGTCGTCGCCCTCTACTACTTCAACAAGAAGGTTGAATACAAGGGCAAGCTGCGCATTGCCATGCAGTTTGGCGAACCCGAGCACTACGCCTTTGTGGTCAAGAAGGGCAACAAGGATCTGGTGGAAAAGCTCAACAAGGGCATCAAGCTGGTTAAGGAAAACGGCGCCTATGATCGCGTTCTGAGCGAGCATCTCGGCAGCATCAAGTAGTTCTCCCGCATATTCTTGTCCGGAGTTCTGCAAGAACAGGACTCCGGACTTTCTTTTCCCTGCTTGTGGAACAGGCATGCAAGGGCAATGCAGCCCGGCTTTTTGCCCTGTCCACAAAGTCGGCATAGCAAAGTTGGAACGCGATGGCATCTGAAACAGAAAAGAGTGCGGACAACGAGAGCACTGGCAACATTGTAGTTCTCACAACGCAAGGTCCGCAAATCCCCAAGCCTTGGGGCAAGCGCATCATCTCGGCCTGGTCCATTTCCCTGATGGGCGCCATCATCACGCTCATTGTGCTGTGCACAATGTGGCCCGATCCCTATCTCGATGTTCTGACCTTTTTGCCCGACGGCATTCTGGTCACCTTTGAAGTCACCGCGCTTGCCATCTGCTGCGCGGTACCCCTTGGCCTGCTGACCGGCCTTGGCCGCATAGCCAAGAATCCCGTCATCAACCTGGGCGCGTCCACCTATGTGGAAATCATACGCGGCATTCCCCTGCTGGTGCAGATTTTCTACATCTACTACGCCCTGTCCAAATTTCTGCAGGTCTCGAGCCTGACCAGCGCAGTTGTCGCCATTTCCTTCTGCTATGGCGCCTACATGGGCGAAGTCTTCAGAGCAGGCATCATGGCCATTCCCAAGGGCCAGACCGAGGCTGCCAGATCCCTTGGCTTCAACCGCTTCCAGACCATGTTCTATGTCATTCTGCCCCAGGCCTGGCGCACCATTCTGCCTCCGGTGGGCAACGAGTGCATAGCCATGCTCAAGGACACCTCCCTTGTGTCTGTCATGGCCATGCCGGATCTCATGCAGAGGGGCAGAAGCTTCGCTGCCAAGACCTACCTCTACTTTGAAACCTACACCATAGTGGCTCTGGTCTACCTTATCATCACACTGCTTCTTTCCAAATGCGTGGCCATCATGGAAGCCAGGTTGAACTATTATGACAGAAGAAAGTAACATCAAGACGCAGCCTGCAAAGGGTGAGCCCATCATCGAAATCAGCCAGGTGTGGAAATTCTTCGGCTCGCTGACTGCCCTGCAGGACGTGAACCTGACTGTGCACGCCGGGGAAAGGGTGGTGATCATCGGTCCCTCGGGTTCCGGCAAGTCTACGCTTCTGCGCTCCATCAACAGGCTGGAGACCATCGACCAGGGCACCATCACCATACAGGGTCAGGACATTTCCCACTGCCGCCCCCACGAACTCAATCTGATGCGCCGCAACGTCGGCATGGTCTTTCAGCAGTTCAACCTCTTCCCCCACAAGACCGTGATGCAGAACGTCACCATGGCCCCGCGCAAGCTGCTCGGCCTGACCAAGGCGGAAGCAGAGGAACGAGCGCTGAAGCTTCTGCAGAAGGTGGGCATTTCCGACAAGGCCGCGGCCTACCCTGCCATGCTCTCCGGCGGACAGCAGCAGCGCGTGGCCATTGCCAGGGCACTGGCCATGCAGCCCAACATCATGCTCTTTGACGAACCCACCTCGGCCCTGGACCCGGAAATGGTGGGCGAAGTCCTCGACGTCATGGTGGGACTGGCCGAAGACGGCATGACCATGTGCTGTGTGACGCACGAAATGGGCTTTGCCAAGATGGTTGCCGACAGGGTCATCTTCATGGACCACGGCCAGATCATCGAACAGGGCAACCCGGAGCGCATCTTCAACTCGCCAAGGCATCCGCGCCTGCGCCAGTTCCTGGAACAGATTCTCTAGCTCCATGCCCATGCAAGACAGCGATTTTGCAAGACAACTGCCAGAGGGACCTCTGGCAGTTGCCGTTTCCGGAGGCGTGGACAGCCTGGCCGCTCTCCTGCTCTGTCTGGCTTCCGGTCGCAGGGTTTTCGCCATCCATGCCCGCATGTGGCACGGGAACAGTGGGGATGAGGCCAGAGCACGAGAGTGTGAAAAACGCCTGGCTGACACGGTTTTGCGGCTTGGCTGCGACTTTCAGCTTGTGGACCTTGGCCGGCGCTTCGAGGAGTGTGTGGTACAGCCCTTTGTCCAGGCCTGGCAAAAGGGGCTTACGCCCAATCCCTGCGCCCTGTGCAACAGACGCATCAAGTTCGGGGCCCTGTGGGAAAGGGCCGCAGAACTTGGGGCAGCGGCGCTTGTGACCGGGCACTACGCAAGCCTGGACTACAATCATCCCTACAGGACCAAAGGACCTCTCCTTGCGCAGGCCAGGGACGCCCGCAAGGATCAGGCCTATTTTCTGGGGCTGGTCCCGGGGGATATGCTTTCCAGGGTGGCCTTCCCCCTGAGCAGGTACACCAAGGACGAAGTGCGGGCTCTTGTGGCAGACAGCGGCCTTGTGGTTCCCCAGCCGGCAGAGAGCCAGGAGATATGCTTTGTCCCGGACACGCCCCAGGGCTACAGGGACTTTCTTGGCAGATACGGCCTGAACATGCCCCCTGGCGACATCATGGAAAGGGACAGCGGCAAGAAGGTGGGCAGGCACACGGGCCTTTGGCAGTACACCGAGGGCCAGCGCCACGGGCTTGGCATAGCCTGGTCCGAGCCCCTCTATGTTCTGGAAAAGGAGCCCTCCACAAACACGCTGCTGGTAGGCGGCAAAAGACATACCCTCATCACCAGGGCCAGGGCCAATAACCTCAACCTCATGGTCGACGCGGACGAAATTCCCAGGAACTGCCTTGTACGCCTGCGCTACAGGCAAAGACCTGTTCCGGCCAAGGTCCATGTGGAAGGAGGGGAAATGCACATCCACTGCCAGACTCCCCTGTCCCTTTCCGCTCCGGGACAGGTTGCCGCGTGCTACGACGAGGCAGGACGCCTGCTTGGGGCAGGCATTTTGCAGCAACTGTGCTGAAAATCCAGCAGGGCAAAGAAAGGGCCGTGATCCGCGAGAAAGCCTTCTTGCGGATCACGGCCTTGTCCTGTTCTTGTGGCCACAGGCCATTGCCCTGCTCTCGCAGGGGCAATGCCTATTCGCCAAGCACCTTCATGCTCTTTATGACAACCGGTTCTACGGGCATGTCCTTGTAGAAGGGATGCCTGTTGCTGGTCTCGACCTTCTCAATCTTGTCTACAACCCCCTGTCCCTGAATGACCGTGCCGAAGACGGCATAGCCCACACCGTCACTGGCCTTGTCGGGATCAAGGAAGCGGTTGTTGGCCGTATTGATGAAGAACTGCGAGGTCGCGCTGTCCGGCGCGGAAGTGCGTGCCATGGCAATGGTGTACTTGCGGTTGCGCAGCTGAATGGAGGCCTCGTTCTTGATGGGCGCGTGGGTGGGCTTTTCCTTCATCTCGGGGGTAAAGCCGCCGCCCTGGATCATGAAGCCCTTGATGACACGATGGAATATGGTGCCGTCGTAGAAGCCGGACTTCACGTACTGCAGGAAGTTTTCGCAGGTGATTGGGGCCTTGCGCTCCTCGAGGCGCACCACGATATTGCCCATGTTCGTCTCGATCTGGACAACGGGCGCTCCCGCAAAGGACGGGCTGCAAAGGGCAAGGCCTGCGCCAAGGACAAGAACTGCCAGTACAAGATACTTCTTCATTACAAAATCAAGGCGCGAAGCCTCCTGCACGTAGGCAGGAAGGACGCCTTCCTCCTTTTTTTGCTATTTTCATGCCGCCCGAAGGACGGCTTTCCAGTGAAAAGCCTTGTGTTCGGAACAGGGTTCCCTTTTGCGAAAAGTCCCCCGAAAGGGACCTTGCAACAGGGCCGAAATAGCATGCAGGCCGCCTGCAGGCAAGGGCAGCGCCAGGCCTGCCCTTGCCCTTTGCGCAAAAATTCCTATCTGTGTGAGGGATGTGTGCCATGCGGACAGTTCCGTGCAGCACAAATACAGATTTTGCCTTTCTTTCCCTTGTGTGCTAATAGAGATGGCCGGCATCAGAATATTGCTGCCATCCCCCCGGAACTGTCGCACTACTCTCACACATCACGCCTGCTCCGGGTGAAAAAGACACTGCCCAAGAGGGCAGCCAAAGACATACGCAAACAAGGCGTCAATGGAGCTGACGCCATCTTGTGGAGGAAATCAATGCAGACCTCTCGCACTCTCGAGGCCAGAACTCTCAGCGCGGCTTCCGTGTACATGCGCCATGTGTATACATGGATGACCGCAGGCCTCGCCGTTACAGCCGTTGTGGCCCTGGCCGTTGCAGGAAGCCCTGACCTGCGTCAGCTTATTTTCAGCAACTTCATTGTCATGATCGCCCTGATCGTGGCCCAGTTCGGCATCGTGATTGCCCTTTCCGCAGCAGTGCACAAAATGTCTGCCGCCATGGCAACGGGCATGTTCATGCTCTACTCCCTGCTGACAGGCCTGACGCTCTCTTCCATCTTCATTGTCTATCCCATTGGCTCCATTGCCAATGCCTTCATCACGACAGCTGGCATGTTCCTGGCCATGTCCATCTACGGGACAGTGACCAAGCGTGACCTCACGGGCATGGGCAACTTCCTGTTCATGGGACTCATCGGCATCATCATTGCCTCCATTGTCAATATCTTCCTTGGCAGCAGCATGATGGACTTCGTGATCAGCGTGGTGGGCGTCATTGTGTTTACCGGCCTGACCGCCTACGACACCAACAAGCTGCGCCAGTTTGGCGCCGGTGCCCCTCTTGATGACTCTGTGGCCATCCGCCGTGGCGCCATTCTCGGTGCCCTGACCCTGTACCTCGACTTCATCAACCTCTTCCTCATGCTCCTGCGCCTGTTTGGTGGCAACAGCAACGACTAGAGCTTCCCAATTTTCCAGGGAACTCTTCCTTCCACACAGTGTGGAACTGAGCTTACCCATGTCTGAAGCGGCATGTATCAAGATGCTTCGGACGCTTGCTGGCCTCACAGGCCTTTGAAGATGAATCCAAGACCCTGCGCATATTCCTTGCGCAGGGTCTTTTTTCCCTGCGCACCCGGCGGCTTCACAAAAGGATGCTTTATGGAAAACAGAAACGATGCAATCCCCTGTAGGGAGAGCGAACAGAATTTTGCAACCCTCGTTGAGCAGTATCCCCCGGCTCCTGCAAAGAACAACAGGGACGCATCTCCTGCCCCCTGCGAGGAAGAACCCCGCAATATCAGCCTTCTCTGGCAACCCGGAAAGGAATGCCTGCAGGCCTTTCGCAGGGACGCGGACAATCTGCCAGGCATTCCCGTAAAAGGTGGGCACCTGATGCCACGATCTTCCCATGGAGGGTGCAGGTTTCTGGGATTCTATGGCACGCGCAAGCCAGTGCATGTGACATGGGAGGATATTGTTCGTATTCTGGAAAAGGAGGACGGGCTTACTTTCAGGCAACTCAAGGACAGACTGAAATTCCTCGACTGCTCGCAAATTGGCATTGTCAGCAACAGCGTGCTCAAAAACCTGCTTGATGACAACAGGGCTTGCCTGGCCCAGGGCAGCGAGGAAAGGTATTTCCTGAAGGAGAAGGAGCTGAGCAGGGAAACGCTGCTCTCCTTTCTTGTCCGCGCGGGCGAGTGCAGCCTTGATACACTGGCCAATGTCTTTTCTGCCCGCAGATGCATGGAAAGCCTGAACCTCCTCCTCGCGGAACTTGTGGAGGACGGACTTGTTGAAGAAAAGCAGCCCTCCTCGAAGGGCAAGAACAAGGCCTTGCTCTACAGGGCAGTTGCCAAAAAAAAGGCGCACGCTCCTGCTGACGCAACACCTCTTCATGAGGGCTATGTGCTGTTTGACGGGAAGGACAAAATCGTCCGTTATACGACAAGTGACGGCAGAATTGCCACAGCCTTGCTTGCCAACAGCAGCGTTCCTCTCCTTGATGGCGACAAGGTCGTGTGCGAACTGCAGCCATTCAAAAAAAAGGGCTTTGCCGCTGCTGTCCACAGGATTGTCGCGCGTTCCATTGCTCCCGTAGCCCTGCGCATCGTTGGCAGAGATAAGAAGTGCAGGCAAAAGAATCAGTGGTGGGGTCTTGATGCCGGAGCACGGCGCTGCAATTTTCTGGTCCGGGAAAACAGTACATCAGGCAGACTCTATCCCGAAGACATAGTTCTTTGCCGCATCACTGAAGAAAAAGAGGGCAATGAGGGCGATTACTTCGCCACCGAACTGATTGGGGTTATCGACTCTCCCATGAGCATCAAGACCCATGAGAGGCTTGTCAAGCTCAATCACCAGGCTCCAGGCGAATTTCCTCCCAAGGCAAGACAGCAGGCCTCGGAGCTTGCCCAAAGGCCAGAAGATCTGCAGGGCAGAAGGGATTTGCGCGACATTGCCCTCGTCACCATTGACGGCGCCGACGCCAGGGATTTCGACGATGCCATCTGCGTGACGCGCACCCCAAGGGGCTACCTTCTCCAGATTGCCATTGCCGACGTCAGCCACTATGTGCGTCAGGGAGATCCCCTGGACGAGGCGGCACTCAAGCGCGGCAACTCCTGGTACTTTCCCACCTCTGTGGTGCCCATGCTGCCCTTCGCGCTCTCCAACAACCTCTGTTCCCTTGTTCCGCACGAGGACAGGCTTGTCGTCAGTGCAGACATCCATATCGACAGCAACGGGCAGGTGCTGGAGACCTCCTTTGCCACTGCTGTCATGCGTTCCAAGGCACGGCTTACCTATGACGAGGCAAGGGATCTCGTCCATGACAGCGACAAGGCAACCTTGCAGAAGTTTGCCCCGGAAAACTGTGAAGGCTGCGACATCAGGGGCATGCTTGTGCTTGCCCTTGAACTTGCCTCTCTGCTGAAAAAGCGCCGCCTTGCGCGTGGCGCCCTTGATTTCGACTTCCCGGACAGCAAGGCCGCGTTTGACACAGGCGGACACATTGTCTCCTACTCCTATGTCTTTCGCCACGAAATGCATTGCCTTATCGAGGAGTTCATGCTCTGCGCCAACGAGGCAGTGGCCTCATTCCTCGGCAAGACGGATCTTCCCTTTCTCTACCGTGTCCATGAAGAACCAATGCATGAAAAACTGCACGAGCTGTACAATCTTGTAAAGCATACAGCATGCATGAAGGCCCTGTTTCGCAGGACAGCCGAGCCCAGTCTGCGTCAGATTATGGATGCCGTACGGGGAACGGACAACGAGAGCATTGTGGGGCATTTGTGCGTGCGCGCGCTCCCCATTGCCATGTACAGCCCGTACAACGTTGGGCATTTTGGGCTCGCCTCCCCTGCTTATTGCCATTTTACCTCTCCCATACGACGCTACGCGGATCTTCTGGTTCACAGGGTACTCAAGCGGGCCATTGGAGCAGACAAGGACCGCATCCACACACTCAAGAACCTCAATATCATTGCCACCAGGATCAACGGCGATGAACGCAATGCCCAGCTTGCGGAAAGGGAAATGAACAAGCGTCTTTCCTGCCTGTGGATGCTCGACAGGAAAAAAACCGAATACATCGGACACATCAGCTCTGTGCAGCACTACGGAGCCTTTGTCAGCCTGGACGATGTGCCGGTGGAGGGGCTTGTTCCCTACTCCTCCTTTGGGCGCGCAAGGAATCTTGTTCTGGGGAGCAGGGTCAAGGTGTTTCCGACCAGTGTCTCCCTCACCACACTCTTCATAGATTTTGCCCTCGTGGAGGTTCTTTCCCGGGGAATCAGCAAGACACGGGGCAAGGAAAGGGCAAACGGAGCAGCCTCATGAGCATTCTGACAAGAAAACAGGGCATTGGCATGGCAGCCCTGCTGCTTGCCGCGAGCACCATACTCTCGCGACTCATGGGACTTGTGCGCGACAAGGTCATTTCCTGGCAATTTGGCGCGGGCAGCGAGTCCGACATCTACTTCGCGGCCTTTGTGGTCCCCGACATCCTCAACTACCTTCTGGCTGGCGGATTTTTGGGCATTACCCTCATGCCTCTGCTGGCAAGACGTTTTGAGGAGGACGAGGCAGACGGCTGGCGCTTCTTTTCCTCTGTGCTCACCTGGATGGCCCTGGCCGCCCTTGCGCTCACTGCCATTGCCATGGCCTTTGCGGCCCCTCTCTCGCGTCTGGTGGCTCCGGGCCTTGCGGAGGACAGGCTTTTGCGCCTGCAATTTTTCATGCGCATCACCCTTCCTGCCCAGTTCTTCTTTCTGACAGGATCCTGCGTCAACGCCCTGCTCTTCCTGCGCAAGCAGTTTGCCGTGCCGGCTCTTGCGCCACTCATCTACAACGGCTGCATCATTGTCTTCGGCGTGAGCCTGCCAGCCCTGGGTCTTGCCCAGGGCATGAGCGGCTACTGCGTGGGCGTTGTTGCCGGAGCTGCCCTGGGCACGCTTTTTCTGCCCCTGTACATGGTTCGCCAGGGAGGCTTTCACTTCAGGCCGAATCTTGCCCATCCGCTCATGAAGCGCTTTGTTCTCCTGGCCCTGCCGCTCATGCTGGGGCAGACCATTACAGCCCTTGACGAACAGTTTCTGCGCATCTTCGGCTCTCTGGCAGGCGACGGCTCGGTCAGTCTGCTCAATTACGCAAAGCGCGTGGCCATGGTGCCCGTGGCCATGGTGGGGCAGGCGGCAGCCCTGGCCTCCTATCCCTTTCTTGTCTCGCTGCTCGCCAAGGGGGACAGGGAAGGCTTTGTACAGGTTCTGGGTCGCGCCCTAAGAACGGGAACAGGACTTATTCTGCCCCTGGCCGTCTGGATGGCAGTGCTGGCGCCCTCGACCTTTACCTTTCTGTTCTACGGTGGCCGCATGGCCGACGAGGAAATACTGCGGGCAGTGCCCCTGTTGCAGCTGCTCTTGTGCGCCAGCCCCTTCTGGGTCCTTCTGGAGCTCCTCACAAGGGGCTACTACGCCCAGACGGACACCATTACCCCGGCAGTCTCGGGCACGCTGCTCACCCTGGTCTTTCTGCCTGTCTACTACTTCCTTGCCGTTCCCCATGGGGCCACAGGCATAGCCATGACCTCTGTGACAAGTCTTGCCTGCTACTCCATTGTGCTCATTCTGATCTGGACGAGACGCGAGGGAACTTCTGTCTTTGCCCATGTGGCTGGCACAGCGCTTCGCTCTCTTCTCTGCGCCCTGCCGGGCATCGTGCTTGGCTTCTTTCTGGATAGGGGCATACGCAGCCTTCTTGGTGCAGACTCGCCCATTCTCGCGGCCTTTTGCGGCCTTGCCTGCGCAGGCCTTGTCCTTATGCTGACCTACGTGCCCCTGTGCCTCAGATTCTGCCCAGAACTTCTCGACAGGGTGAAGGCACGGCTCTCGCGCAGGGCATCCTGAAACAGGGACGGAGACGTGTTGATCTTCCGTCCCTCAGACAGATACTGCTGCTATCCCCTTGCCCTGCCTGCTCCAGGTTTGAACAGGAAGGACGCTGCCACAAGCAGGCAGCACAGGAGCAGGGGGAGCATCAGGGCCGTCCGCAGCCCATAGGCATGGGCCAGGACGCCAATAAGGGGCGGGAAAAGCAGAAGGGAGCTGTACGCAAGCACAGACACGACTGCGCTTGCCTCGCTGGCGGACACTCCGGGACAGCTTCCAGCCCTGCTGAACAGTATGGGCACAATGGGGGCAAGTCCGCAGCCCATGCAGGCGTACCCTGCCAGGGTCAGAAAGGCTCCGGGGACAAAGAGCACTGTTGCCATGCCGCCCACGGCCACAAGGCTGCCGTAGAAAATGATGTGGAAATCGTCAAAATGCGTGCGCAGCACGTCTGTCACAAGCCTGCAGGCCACTGCGGACAGGGAGAAGACGCCATATACCAGCGCTGCTGTCTGCTCGCTTGCGCCCTTGACCGAAAACAGGAAAAGAGCTCCCCATTCCCCCACGCTGCCTTCGCTGGCATAGTCGCATCCGGCAACCAGGCCACAGAGAATGACAAAGAGAGGGGGCAGTGCAAAAGCCCTTTTGGGTCCCTCTTCCCTGGGGACAGTCAGGCTGTCCTCCTGCATGTGCGTCACAACCAGGGGACGAAAGACGGCCATAATCCCCATGAGCAGGACAAAGTTCCAGAAAGGGGACATGCCCAGGGCAGCAAGTACTGCCGCGCTGAGCGATCCGAGCAAGCCTCCCAGGCCGTATCCCGCGTGCATGAAGGCAAGACAGCGTACCGAATAGTGCTTTTCCACTTCAATGGCCTGGGTATTCATGGCAACATCGGCAATACCAGTGCTCAGGCCAACGAAGATGCAGCCCGCGGCCAGTGTCAGGGGCGATGTCGCCAGGGCTGCCAGCGGAAGCGAACACAAAAGCGTCAGGGATGAGACGCGCAGGACAAGGCGCGAAGTGAATCTGCGTATGAGAGGGGCACTCAAGACAAGCCCGAACAGTCCCGAAAAACCAAACGTGAGAAGTATGAAGCCTATCTCCGCTTCGTTTGCCGAAATCTGCTCCTTCAGGGCAGGAAGGCGTGATGTAAAGAGAGCATAGACAACACCGGGAACAATGAAAAAATAGGCGCAGGCTGCCTTTGCTCTTGCAAGTGCGGTCCAACGCATAAACAAACCTCCCCAAAACAGTATATAATTGAACAGGATCCCACTTCGAGCTGTACTCCTCTACATCTTTGTTGCAAATCGGTCAACACACATTCCAGTAAAACTGCATTTGTACGTGGACAACAAAAAAGGCCCTTCCACCAATCGGCAGAGGGCCTTTCGTGTTTTGTATGCAAGCGACTAGTTTTTGCCGAGCTTTTCCAGGGTTTTGAAGCGGCGCAGACTCAAATGCGTCAGCGCAATGGCCAAGGCATCCGATGTATCAAGAGCCCAGTCCGCCTTCTTGATGCCCAGTCTGCAGCGCACCATGAAGGCCACCTGCTCCTTTTCCGCGAGCCCTACCCCCACCAGGGTCTTTTTCACCAGCGTGGGGGGATAGTCGCTTACCCCGATGTCAAAGGCTGCGCAGGCCGCAACGGCAACCCCACGCGCCTGTCCGAGCTTGAGGGCTGTGGCAGCGTTCATGGCCTGAAAGACCTGCTCTATGGCTGCCTCCTGCGGCCTGTACTTTTCAAGCACAGCGACAAGCTCTCGGTAAATCCTGGCCAGGCGCGGGGAAAACTCCGTCTTTTGCGTGGACGTTGTCCGTATGAGACCACAGTCCACCAGCTCGTAGCCGGAGGCAACCGTACGCACTATGCCCCAGCCGGTATTGATGGAGCCGGGGTCTATGCCAATGACCGTTACAGGATCCAACTAGGCCTCTGCGTCGTCCGGGAAGTCGGCGTTGACGTAGACATTCTGCACGTCGTCGTTGTCGTCCAGTGCGTCCATGAGACGCATGACCTTTTCGGCAACATCCGCGTCCACGGCCACCAGGTTCTGGGGAACCATGGCCAGGGCGGCAGACTGCATGGCGACACCCTTTCCTTCCAGGGCATCACGCACGGAAGTGAAGTCTTCCATGTTTGTCTGAATGGTCCACACGTCTTCGTCGTCAATGACGTCGTCGGCACCGCATTCCAGTGCCAGTTCCATCATCTGTTCCTCGTCATAGGCCTGACGGTCAATGGTGATGATGCCCTTGCGGTCGAACATCCAGCCCACGCTACCGTTTTCACCCATGGAGCCGCCATGCTTGCTGAAAAGGTGGCGGATTTCGGCCACTGTACGGTTCTTGTTGTCCGTGGCAACCTCGACCATGATGGCGATACCGCCGGGACCATAGCCCTCGTAGAAGCTTTCGGTCAGATCACCACCTGCGTCCTCGCCAGTACCCTTGCGAATGGCGGCTTCAATCTTGTCCTTGGGCAAATTGACGGCCTTGGCTGCGGCTATGGCTGCGCGCAGGCGGGAGTTGCCTGCGGGGTCACCGCCGCCCTTGGCAGCAATGATGATTTCCTTGGCAGCCTTGGTGAAAAGCTTGCCGCGCTTTTCGTCCTGACGGCCCTTACGATGCTGAATGTTTGCCCATTTGGAATGACCTGACATATGTTACCTCTCTCGAATATTGGGGCTGACCTCTTTGTCGGCCAGGCGATTGAGCCCAACAAAAAATGTTTCCTTGCTTTCTGCTCTGGAACTTTTCGGCTTGAAGGTCTTGACCGTGGCAAAGGCCTTGCGCATGGGCTGCAGAAGCTCCTGTATGTCCGGTCCCATAAAAATCTTGACCACAAAGGAGCCCCCAGGCTTGAGTCTCGCAAGGGCCACTTCAAAGGCCTCCTTGGCCAAGTCCAGGGAACGGCACTGATCCGTGAACTTGTTTCCTGTGGTGCTCGGAGCCATGTCGCTCATCACCACGTCAAAGGGCCCGATTTCGTCAAGCTTGGCTTCAAATTCCGGGGATCTGTCAAACACGTCCTCGAGCATGAAGGACACCTGCGGGGGAAATTCCGTTCGCGCAGGCTGTATGTCGCAGCCCAGAATCAGGCCTGTTGCCCCGACCTTTTCGGCTGCGCCAAGGGACCAGGAACCAGGAGCGGCTCCCAGATCCAGCACACGCATGCCCTTGCGGAAAAGATGGAAGCGGCTGTCGAGCTCCTTGAGCTTGTAGACGCTTCGCGCTGGATAGTTTTCCGCCTTGGCCTTCAGAAAGTAGTGATCGCGATATTCCTTCACAAAAACTCCCCTGTGCAGTGAAGAGGGCTCTCCTTCGCACATGGACGCGCGCAATGCAGTTGATCGATACAGACTTTTTGCCTGTCCGAGCGTGAAAGCCCAGTGCACATACACTTTTTTTGCAAACAAGCCAAGAGCCCGGACAAGGCTTTGCAGGCCGGGATAACAGGGAAAACAGGCTGACTGCCCCAGGCGGGCAAGCGTTGTTTCCAAATTTTCCTCTTGACGATATCCAATTTTTGAGGGTAGGATAGCTTCCTACCAATTACATATGGGGAAGTGGCTCAGTTGGGAGAGCATCGCATTCGCATTGCGGGGGTCGGGAGTTCAAATCTCCTCTTCTCCACCAGGAAATCAATGGGTTACGGCACTGCCGTAACCCTTTTTTTGTAGTGGTAACTTTTGGGTAACCTGTCGCGTTCCCCTTATGCGGCTGCCATGCCCTAGCAATACTATCCTATTTTTCGCGAATTTTTAAGTAGTTAGATCGTCTTGTCTTGCACCTTCCAAAGTGCTTCCGGATACTTTGACGTTTGCAAGAGGGGTGGTACACGCATTTCTGCAGGCATCAGTCGCAAAGAGCTGAGCCTCATCAAAAGAGCCAAGACATATCTTACGGAAATCAGAAAGGAGGAAGGCGTTCCCTCCCCTGCATACATGCAGGGGGATTCGCGCCAGTATTTGTGATGACCCAGACAATCACTCGCAATATCATCGAAATCAACGAAGCCCTGTGCACAGGCTGCGGGCAGTGCGTCCTGGACTGCGCCGAAGGAGCCATCGCCATTGTGAACGGCAAGGCGACCGTCGTCTCGGACAGCTACTGCGACGGTCTTGGGGCCTGTCTGTCCGGCTGCCCCACAGGGGCGCTCACCATTATTCAGCGAAAGGCTGTGCCCTTTGACGAGGAGGCTGCTCTGCGCCACATGGCCCAGTCAAAGGGAGCTGATCCAAAGCCCACACAGGGATGCCCAGGAGCAGCTCTGCGTGAATTTGCCCCTGCCAGCGCTGCTTTGGAGGCAAGAGCCGGCACGCAGGCTCCTTTTCCCATGGTGCCTGGAGCGGGTCTTGTCACAAAACGCTTCTGGCCGATCAAGCTGCGTCTTGTGCCGCCAACAGCGCCCTTTTTGCGCAACGCTCACCTGCTGGTGACAGCGGATTGCGGGCCTGCTGCCTCGCCCTTGTTTCACACCCTGGCCAAGGACAAGGTCATTCTCCTCGCCTGTCCGAAATTCGAGAACAACGAGGATGTGTACGGCAAGCTGCGGGCCATTTTTGCCACTGCCATGCCTGCATCGGTCACTGTATTGCATATGGAAGTGCCCTGCTGCAAGGCACTGCTTCCGCTTTGTGTGAAGGCCGCTCAGGAACAGAAAGCGCCCATCGCCGTGCAGGAAATCGTGCTTGGCTGCAACGGCGAAATACTCCACAAGGACTGAATTTCTTTCGGGAGCAGTTGCGTAGGCCACCTCAAAAAAAACTGCAAATCGGTGTGGCAGTGCCACACAAAAAAATCCTCCATCGCGCCCTTGGGAATTTTCCTTCCTGAGTACGGAAACATAGCCTCTCTCTCCGCGGAAGATCAACTCTAGTCTTCGTTGATTTTTGTCTTTTTTTGCTACAGGATGCCCCTGTCTCCTTGACAGGGGAGAGCGTGAGAAGCAAGAATGGCATTCTTCATTGATCAATCAAACAAGACAACAGGACAGTGCCTGTCCCGGCAAAAAACGCCTGACAGACAGTCTTGCTTTTGAGGATACTGTCCCAGGGACAGCATGGCTATCGGGAGCAAACCGACAGGGAATGCGACACCATGCCCTATGCTCTTGTCGGCTCGCGAACCGTGAGAGGAGTTTTACAATGCAGGCTGATACAGAGGCCATCTGGCTCGACGCACAGGCTGTGGAAGCCTGTGTCGCAAGCCACAGGACGGAAGATCCCGCCCTGATACGTGAAATCATCGCCAAGGGAAAGGAGCTGCACGGACTGACGCTCGAGGATGTCGCAGCCCTGCTGGCCATTTCCTCCGAGGAGCTTCGCGAAGAGCTCTTCGAGGCTGCCCGAAAGGTGAAGGAGGATATCTACGGCAAGCGCATCGTGCTCTTTGCACCTCTCTATTTCTCCAACCTGTGCTCCAACGAATGCCTGTACTGTGCCTTCAGGAAGTCCAACAGGGAAGTGACCCGCAAGGCTCTCAACATGGAGGAAATAGCAGCCGAAACACGCATACTCCTGCGCCAGGGGCACAAGAGGCTGCTGCTTGTGGCCGGTGAGGCCTATCCCGGCTCAGGCATACAGTATGTCCTTGATGCCATAGACACCGTGTACTCCGTTCATGAGAACGGTTCGAACATACGCCGCGTCAACGTCAATCTGGCTCCCCTGTCCGTGGAGGACTACAGGCTGCTCAAAGAACACAACATAGGGACCTTCCAGCTCTTCCAGGAAACCTATCACAGGCCTACCTACGCCAGCATGCATCTGAGCGGCCCCAAAAAGGACTTCGACTGGCGCGCATCGTGTTTCGACAGGGCCATGCTGGCCGGAATAGACGACGTGGGCATGGGACTGCTCTATGGGCTGTACGACTGGAAATTCGAGACGCTGGCCATGATGGCGCACATTCACCATCTTGAAGAGCGTTTCGGCGTCGGCTGTCATACCATTAGCGTGCCGCGCATCGAGCCTGCAGTTGGTTCAGACGTTGCCTCGACACCGCCACACGCCCTTGCGGACAACGACTTTCTCGTGCTCATTGCCACCCTGCGCCTTGCAGTCCCCTACACGGGCATCATTCTGTCGACCAGGGAAAACGCGGCAACCAGAAGCAAGGCCCTGGAACTCGGCGTCTCCCAGATTTCCGCTGGCAGCCGCACCAATCCCGGCGGCTATACCGACGACGAGCGTTTCGAGGCAGCCCAGTTCCAGCTTGGCGATCACCGAAGCCTTGCCGAGGTCATTGCGGATCTGGGCAGCCACGGTTACATCCCTTCGTTCTGCACAGGCTGCTACCGCCTTGGCCGCACGGGCAAGGACTTCATGGACCTTGCCAAACCCGGCCTCATCAAAAGAAAGTGCGGACCCAACGCCCTTTCGACCTTCGAGGAATACCTGCTCGACTATGCCACGCCCGAAGCCAGGCGCGCCGGCGAGCAGGCCATCGAGGCAGAGCTTGGCCGCATGGACGACAAGGTGCGCGCCATTTCCGAACGCCTGCTTGCCAAGGTGCGCGACGGACAGCGTGACGTCTACTGCTAGTGCCCAAGGCAAGCGATACGCCCCTGTACAACAATGCCGGCAGGCAGCAGTTCCCAGGGATTTCTCCGAACAGGCAATGCGCCTTCCCGGATGCCGACGCTCTGTGCCCGGGACAAGGCAACAGCCAAGGAACTGACCGCACTGCAGGGCTCCCCCTTTCCGACTTCGCCGTTCTTTCAGGCCCCAGGCCGGAGGTAGCATGCCCAACACCACCAACAAGGTTGTCAATCTGCGCATGGAAGTCATTTCCCGCATTGCCAAGCTCTTCTGGGAAGAAAAGCTGGTCGAGGAAATCGACAAGATTCCCTACATCATGCGTCCCCGCGACTTCAAGGAAATGTCCCGCTGCTGTCTGTACAAGGACAGGGCTATCCTGCGTGACCGCATTCTGGCCATACTCGGGGTCCGTCTCGAGGATCATCCCGACGACAGCATTCCCCTGGCGCACTTTGCGGAGAAGGCCCTGGTAGATTCCCAGCCCAACTGGCCCTTTCTCACGGTTTGCGACGTTGCCTGCCACGGCTGCGGCAAGGCACGCTACTTTGTGAGCGACGCGTGCCAGAACTGCGTGGCCAGATCCTGCCAGTCCGCCTGTCATTTCGGAGCCATCTCCATTGTCAATGGCAGATCCTTCATCGATCCGAACAAGTGCCGCAACTGCGGTATGTGCCACGCGGCCTGTCCCTACCAGGCCATTGTGCACCTGAATGTCCCCTGTGAGGGTGCCTGTCCGGTGCAGTGCATACACAAGGGCGAGAGTGGACGCGCGGAAATCGACTTCGACAAGTGCACAAGCTGCGGGCGCTGCATGCAGGCCTGTCCCTTCGGGGCTGTCATGGAACGCTCGGAAGTGCTGGAGGTGCTTATCACCCTGTCCTCGTCGGCCCATGTGACAGCACTTGTGGCACCGGCCATAGCCGGCCAGTTCAAGGGAGGCCTCACGCGCATAGTCACTGCCCTGAAGAAATTGGGCTTTGACGAGGTCATCGAGGTGGCTGCAGGTGCAGATGTTACCAGTGAGCGCGAAGCCAGGGAATTTGTCGAACACATGCAGGAGGGCAAGAGCTTCATGACCACTTCCTGCTGTCCGGCCTATGTGGAAGCCGTGCGCAGACATGCCCCAGAGCTTCTTCCCTATGTCTCGAACACGAAAACGCCCATGCACTACACTGCGGAAATCTCGCGCCAGCGCAATCCCGAAACCGTCAATGTCTTCATCGGCCCCTGCGTGGCCAAGAGGACCGAGGGACTGAACGATCCGCTCATCGACTTTGTGCTGACCTTTAGCGAGGTGGAAGCGCTGTTTATCTCGAAGGACATCGACGTGGCGACCTGCGAGGAAGCCGAACTCGAACACCCGAGCGGAGCAGGCAGAGGTTACGCCATTACCGGCGGCGTTGCCGCAGCAGTCAAAAAGATGGTCGGCGACAAGTACGAGGTAAAGCCGATTCTCATCAACGGCCTCACAACCAAGGCCCTGAAGACCATGGTCGCCTATACCAAGGGCAAGTGTCCGGGCAATCTCATCGAAGTCATGACCTGCCCTGGCGGCTGCGTGGGTGGTGCCGGCGTCTTTGCGGATCCTGCGTCCGCGACCAGGCTGGTCGACAAGTTTGCCCAGTCCTCGCCAGGCGCTGCGCCCAGAATACTGCCGCCCACCACAAAGTAGACAATAACGACCGCAGGCTGCGGGGCTGTCCCGCAGCCTCCCTATCTCCCTGTTTGCCCCTGCAGGTCACAGCAGAAGCTCAGCACCAGGAGATCAGTACCATAGGCCAATGACCAGAAAGGATGTTCTCGAACTTCTTCACCTGCCCTCCGCAACCCTGCGCCGCATGGCCCATGCTCAACGCATGCAAAGCGTTGGCAGCCATGTCTTTGTCCGCGGCCTTGTGGAATTTTCCAGCCTGTGCAGGCGAAACTGCCTGTACTGCGGCCTGCAAAGGCAGAACACTGCCGCACACCGCTACTGCCTGAGCAAAAGGGAGATCCTGGCCTCGGCGCAAGAGGCCTATGACACAGGCGTGGACACCTTTGTCCTGCAGTCCGGAGAATGGGAGAGAAACCCGCTCTGGCTTGCCGACATTGTTGCCACGCTCAAGGAAAGCTTCGGTCTGGCAGTCACCTTGAGCGTTGGCGAATGCCCGAAAAGCCACTATGCGCTCTGGAAAGACGCTGGCGCAGACAGGTTTCTGCTCAGGCACGAGACTGCAGATGCCGCGCTCTACACAAGGCTGCATCCGGGCTATACCCTGCAGGATCGCCTGCGCTGTCTGCGCGAGCTTAAGGAGCTTGGCTACGAAACCGGATCCGGCTTCATCGTGGGCCTGCCAGGACAGACTCTGGAAACCCTGGCAGACGATGTCGTGCTGGCCCAGGACCTTGATGTGGCCATGTGCGGCATAGGTCCCTTTGTGCCGCAGGCAAACACGCCCCTTGCCCATGTGCCCCACGGCGATGTGGAACTGACGCTGCGTCTTGTCAGCGTGCTCAGACTTGCCCTGCCCCATGCCCATCTGCCGGCCACAACGGCTCTGGCTTCCCTGGATCCGGGCCACGGTCAGAGAGACGGCCTGGCTGCCGGAGCCAATGTCCTCATGCCCTCCTTCACACCACAGACAAGACGCAGGGACTACGCCATCTACGACAACAAGCGCCAGGTGGACATGCAGGACGTCCTCGCGTCTGTCGAAGGGGCAGGCCTGACGCACACGCTTTTGCAAGAGCGCGCCGCACGGAAGATGGCAGCACGCCCGACACTCTCGTAAACACTGGTTTAAGGATTTTTTCTCATGAAACGCGTCCAGACTTCGGAAACAACCCGCGCACAACGCCTGCACATTGGTCTTTTCGGCCGTTGCAATGCCGGCAAGTCCACCTTGTGCAACGCGCTCAGCGGCCAGCATGTGGCCCTGGTTTCGCCTCTTCCGGGGACCACAACGGACCCTGTGGAAAAGGTCATGGAAATGGCGCCGCTGGGCCCCGTTGTCCTGCACGACACAGCCGGCCTCGACGACACCTCAAGCCTTGGCAGGGAGCGCGTGCAACGCACGCTTGCGGAACTCAAGAGCGTGGACCTGGCCCTGCTGGTGCTTGAGGAATGCGAATTTGGCCAGGCAGAGGAGACGGCCATTCACACCTTCGAGGCAGAGCGCCTCCCCTTTGCCATTGTCTGCAGCCTGCGCCATCCACCCCTGCCCAGGGATCATGAGCGCATGGCAAAAATCACGGAAGTGCTGCGCACACAAAAAACCTTCGGCGGCATTGCCCCTGTCTGGCTGGAAGACAACGCGTGGCAGGGACTTGAAGAAGTGCGCAGGCTTGTTGCGGCTCTCGCTCCCAGAGACAGGGAACCTGCCATGCTGCAGGACCTTCTGCCCGAACGCAACGGACGTCTTGTCCTTGTCTGCCCCCAGGACAGCGGCGCTCCCAGAGGACGCCTCATCATGCCTCAGGTGCAGGCAATACGCGATGCCCTGGACGGCAGAGCCCTGTGCCTTGTTGTCACGGACGAACAGGTGAACGAAGCCCTGCAGGTCTTCGACATGGCGCCGGATCTTGTGGTCTGCGACAGTCAGGTCGTGCGCAAGGTGGCCGCATGCACGCCCGAACAGGTGCCCTTCACGACATTTTCCATCCTCATGGCCCGCATGAAGGGCGATCTGGAAAGCCTTGCCACTGGCGCAGCAGCCCTGCTCGACCTGCACCCCAAGGACACGGTCATCATTCAGGAAGCCTGCTCCCATCACGCCCAAAAGGACGACATCGGCAGGGTACAGATCCCGAGACTTCTGGCCAAACTTGCCGGAGGGCCTGTGAACTGTCCTGTGCTTGCCGGCAGGTCCTGGTCCGAGTACGACGGAACAGCCAGGGCCATTGTCCACTGCGGAGCCTGCACACTGACACGCAGGGAAATGAACGCCCGCCTGGCAGAAGCGCGGGAGAGAGGCATTCCCATGACCAACTACGGCATGGCGCTTTCCCTGGGAAGCGGCCTTTTGCAGCGCACGCTGGCGCCTTTCCCACAGGCACTTGCTGCCTGGCAAAGGGCCCGCGCGCACGCGTGATGCGCAAGGTTGCCCTGGCAAAACAGCCCGCCTGCCATATGGCAGACGGGCTGTTTGCGTTTTGGGGGGAGAAAGATTCAGCCTTCAGCTCCTACTTGGCGGGCTTGGCAGGCCTGGGTGCGGGCATGGGGGGAAGCGGAGGCTTGGGTCCCTTCCTGTTGGGGATCATCTGGTACCTGTAAATCTCGTGAATTTCTTCCTTGTAGCCGGGATAGAGCCCCTTGGTCATGCCAAGTACAATCCGGGCGCCACGATTCATGTGCACAAGCAGGTCGCCGGTAGAAGGATCAACGCACAGGCCCTCGATTTCGCCCTGACGAATGGCCTCATCAAAGCACTTTTCAAGGTACACATGGGCGTTGGTGGCAGAAGTAATGTCGATGCGATAGAGGTGGTCTGGCTCGTTCAGGTCCGCTGTGCCGTCGTCGGCGGTCATGTAGAGCGAACCATTGTAATAGAACACGCCCTGCACCCACTGCGGCACAGGCTGCAGATGGACCTTGCGCAGGTAGTTGCCCTTGAGATCGTACTCGTACAGGTAGCGGCCGCTTTCCTCGCCAACCCAGGAGCACATCCACACAGTCTTCTTCACGGGATCAACGGTGATACCGCTGACTTCCATCTGGCCGGACTTGGGCTCGAACTTGAAGGTCCGCTTGAACTTCAAAGTTTCTGCGTCGTGGATGGCAATCTGAATGTCCTTGCCCACGCCATCCACGAAATCCTCGGCGCCCACGTAGATCTCGCCGTTGTAGACGTCGATGTCGCCAATGTGGTTGGAGGGAATGGAGTAGCCCTCGAAGGGGTTGGTATTGGAGGCAACAAGCTTGCCCTTCATGTCGTACTTGTAGAGGGCCTTGGAGCAGCTCACATAGATGTATTTTCCGTCGCAGGTCACGCCCTGACGCCCGGCAACAGGGAACACATCCTTCAGAATGTAGTCGTACTTGGCTCCGGGCACAGGTTTTGCCTGGGCCTGAGGCGCAAGAACACTCAGGGCACACAACACAGCCACAAGCAGCATCAGCCTTTTCATACAGATCTCCTCTGCGTTTTTCCCTCAAGCTCCAACAGCTTGCAGGTTTTGGGAAAAACTAGCCCAGAAAACCCTGGAGGGCAATGCACTCACGGCTTTTCCTTTTGTCAAAATTCTCCTTTCTCAAGGCAGGTATGCCCATTAACCACAGAGGATATCAATATTTTTTCTGGTCTTTCGACTGTCGTCCCAAACGTTTCCTTTTTGTTACAACTTATTGACTTTTTCGACCACCAACCTGCGTCTCCCCAGGCAAAAGAGTCTCGAAAAAGACCTGTATCCGTCATGTTCTGAGCAATTTTTCCTGTATTTTTAGTAAATTATCTGAAAAAAGCGAATTTTTGCCCAGCTTGCGACCACTCTTTCTGCGGCAATCCCAACGTTCTGTCGTCACCATTTTGCCACAAGCCCGGACAACTACCTGCCGCCCGGGCTTGCGGCAGCAAAAAAGGCGCATCCCCAAAAGTCGCACGGGGTTTGCGCCTCATGTTTTGTCAAACCAAATGTACCGGCCTCAGCTTACGGCTTTCTGGCCTGCCGTGTCCCTGTCCCAGCCAGAGCACACGTCGACCCAGGCTTCGGCGCGGGAAAAGCGCTCCAGTTCCTCGCAGGTGAGCTCAATGGCGCTGTTGCTGCTGCCACAGGCCGGAAAGCTTGTGGCAAAGCGCTTCAGGGAAACGTCGAGGTACACCTTCACCGTGTCCGGGACCCCGAAGGGGCAGACACCCCCCACTGCGTGGCCCACGCATTCCACTGCCTCGTCTGCGCTCAGCATCTTGGCCTTGCAGGCAAAACGGGCCTTGAAGAGCTTGTTGTCCACGCGTGTGTCGCCACTTGTGACTATCAGGATCACCTGTCCGTCGTGCAGCCTGTAGGAAAGGGTCTTGGCAATGCGGGCAGGCTCGCAGTCAAGGGCCTCGGCAGCCAGGGCAACCGTGGCGCTCGACACCTCAAACTCGCGTATTCTCCCGTCTGCCCCAAAGGCAGCCAGGGCAGCCCTGGCCCTTTCAATCGACATTGTCCGTTCCCCCTTCTGCCAGGGCCAGACATTCCACCCTGGCCTGCCTGTCGAGTTCCCTGGGCTTCAGGCAGCTTGTGGCGTCGAGAAGGTATGTTCTGAAACTCCCTGTTCCCTCGCCCTTCTTCAGGCACTTTGCGGCCCTTTCCCCCACAACGCCCATGCAGGCTGTGGCAGCAAGGGCAGCCTCAAGCAGCCTGTCCCTGCCAGCAGCCGCATAGGCTGCCAAGACAGCCGAGGCCATGCATCCTGTGCCTGTTATCTGCCCCATGAAGGCGCAGCCATTGCGCACGCAAAAGACCTTTCTGCCGTCGCTCACAATGTCGATGGGGCCGGATGCCACAACCACGCACTGCTGCCTTCTGGCAAAATGCAATATCATGTCCGCATGGGTCTGGATGTTGCTCTTGTCCGCGCAGTCGCCCTGGGCAGCGTCCACACCATGCGAGCCGCCAAGCCCCAGGGCAAGGTAGCGTATTTCGGACAGGTTGCCGCGAATGAGCGTGGGACGGACATCCTGCAAAATGGCGTGCGCTGTCTCGTTGCGCAGTGCCGATATGCCTGCGCCCACAGGATCGAAGACCACCACATGCCCGGCCTCGCGGGCTGCCTTGCCGGCAGCAACCATGCTCGCTGCCGT
The DNA here is from genome assembly GCA_944327095.1 of uncultured Desulfovibrio sp. Classification (GTDB taxonomy): domain Bacteria; phylum Desulfobacterota; class Desulfovibrionia; order Desulfovibrionales; family Desulfovibrionaceae; genus Desulfovibrio. Next base: position 23,611 of record CALVGM010000083.1, read on the forward strand.
GCGGGTATTGATGGTGCCCATGTTGATCACAAGGGCATCGCACATGGAGGTCACCTCGGCCACTTCCTCAACCGCGTCTGCCATGATGGGGGAGGCGCCGGTTGCAAGCGTGATGTTGGCGCAGTCGTTGACAGTGACAAAGTTGGTAATGAAATGCACAAGCGGCCTTACCCTGCGCACCCTTTCCAGGAAATGCCCGAGGTAGGCGCCCTCGGCAAAGGCTTTCTTTGCCTTGCCGCTGCGGGCAATGTCCTTGAGTATGGCAGCGAGCACCTCCTCCCTGGTCATGAACGAGGTATCGATGACCAGGGCGTCGTCCGCGGGCTTCAGGGGAGCGACCTTGCGGGTGCGATCCCTCCTGTCCCTCTCGACTATCTGGGCCTCGAGCTCGTCTATGTCCACCGCGGTGCCCAGGGCCTCGAGATCCGCCTTGCGCCGTTCGGCACGCACCCTCGGGGCAGCGTCCAGAAAGAACTTGCAGGCAGCCCTCGGGAAAACCACCGTACCCATGTCACGGCCTTCCACCACAAGATCCGTGGTCTTGCCCATGGCCCGCTGGGCCTCCTTCAAGATGTCCCGTATGACAGGCAGGGCCGCAATGCGCGAGGCCATCTGCCCCACCTCTTCGGTGCGTATCTCTCTGCCGACCACCTGTCCGTTGCACACAAGCGCAGTCTTCTCCCCCACGCCCTCGAGACTGAAGGTCAGTTCTTCGGCGCGAGTTCGAATCTCCTCTTCTCCCCGCTCCTCTATGCCTGTGCCAAGGCGCACGGCCAGGGTGCGAAACATGGCGCCAGTGTCCAGGTAGGCAATGCCAAGAGCCCCGGCAGTCCTTTTGGCCATGGTCGTCTTGCCGACTCCGGCAGGACCGTCAATGGTTACAATGAGGCGGTTGGACATTACCGGTCACCCCCGGCCAGGATCTCTGCTGTTGCCCGCAAAAAGAGCCTGTTTTCCTCCGCGTTGCCAATGCTCACGCGTATGTAGTCCGGCAGCTCGTAACTTGCCAGGGCCCGGACTATGATGCCCCTTTCCAAAAGTTTCTTGTACAATGTGGCAGCACTGCAGGAGCTTGGGGGCATGAACATGAGGAAATTGGCCCTGCTTGGCAAGACCGTGCAGGAAAGCTCGGCAAGTCCCCTGTGCAGAACCTCCCTGCCCTCGCGCACGGTCTTCAAGGTCAGCTCCCTGAAGCCCTCGTCCTCCAGGGCGGCAAGCACGGCCTCCTCGGCCAGGATATTGACCGAGAAGGGAAGCCTTGCCCGCCAGTAGTAGGAGGCAAGCTCGGCAGGCAGGATGCCCACCCCTATGCGCAGGCCTGCCAGGCCGTAGCTTTTGGAAAAGGTCCTGATCACGCAGGCATTGTCCGGCAGATCCCCGCGCTTGAACAGGGACCAGTCCGCTTCGCTCTCATCCTGGGCAGGCGCAAAGTCCATGTAGGCCTCGTCTATGACGAGCAGGCAGTTTTGGGGGAGCCTCTGGGCCAGATTCCTCACCTCGTCGGGCCTTGGGCAAAAGCCCGAGGGATTGTCCGGAGTGGTGACAAAGACCAGGCGGGTATTCTCGTCCACCAGGGTCAAAAGCTTGTCGAAATCAAAGGAAAAGTCCGCATTGACGGGCTGGCGGCGTATTTCCACGCCCTGGATGAGAGACTGTATGGGGTAGAGTGAAAAGCAGGGCCTGAAGCAGACCACGTTGTCGTGCCCGGCAACGGCCAGCATGCGCACCAGCATGTCTATGATCTCGTCCGATCCGTTCCCCACGACTATGCGGGCAGGGTCCGTGTTCCAGTGTTCGGCAAGAGCCCTGACCAGGCGGGGATTGCCGCCTGCAGGGTAGCGAAACACAGTGTCTGCGTGCCGCCCCAGCGCTTCCCTGACCAGATTGGAGACACCCAGGGGATTTTCGTTGCTTGCCATTTTCACCACGTTCTCAAGACCGTATTCCTCGCGGATTTCGTCAATGGAGCGGCCTGGCACATAGGGTTTCAGGGCCCGTATCTCGGGACGGACAACGTTTTCGAACATTTTGTTTTCCTTGAAGCTATATGAAGACAGCAAGGCTGACGGAAGACTCCGTTGCACGGGATCGTCCGTCAGCCGGCAAAAGACATCTGGTCCCCAAAGGACTATTCGGGCAGATCTTCGGGGCGAACGGTCAGCACCGGTACGGTGGAGTTCTGCACCACCTTTTCGGCCACGGAGCCGAAGAGGATGCGGTCTATGCCCTTGCGGCCGTGCGTGCCCATGATGATGAGATCGCAACCATCCTCGACGGAATGGCGAAGAATCTCCTCGGAGGCATAGCCCACAAGAACCTTGCCCTCTGCTTCCACGCCCTGGAAGTTCTCGGCCACAAAGGCCTTCATGTTCTCGTCCGCGCCGGAAATGATTTCGTCCACAAAGGTCTCGATGGTATTCGGGGGTACGTGGAAACCAACGTACTGGCTCAGGGAAGGTGCCGCGTAAATGACCAGCACCGAGGCACCCAGGGCCTTGGCCATCCTTGCCGCGTAGGCAGCGATGGGCTTGCTGTCCTCGGACAGGTCCACTGCACACATAATCTTCCTGACGTTCATGACTCTCCTCCCGGCTTCCGGCTTGCTGTCCGGAAGCATTCTATCAATGACGCGCCACACAAAGCCTGCCCAAAACAGGCTGCCTGACGCATGGTACCGGATTTGCTGTCTCTGCTTGTCAGTGTTGGCAGGATGGCGGCTTTGCCCCCATGTATCACAGAGGCTAGTCCAGACCCTCCTGCAGCAGCCCTTCGAAATAGGCTATGGTTTTCTTCAGGCCTTCCTCGAGCCTGACCTTCGGCTCCCAGCCCACCATCTTTCTGGCAAGATCGATATTGGGCCTGCGCTGTTTCGGATCGTCGCCAGGCAGTGGCTCATAGACGATCCTGGAAGAGCTTCCTGTCAGATCCACGACCTTTTCGGCCAGTTCGCGGATGGTGAACTCGCCAGGGTTGCCCATGTTCATGGGCCCCACAAAGCTGTCCGGCGTC
>CALVGM010000084.1 GCA_944327095.1 uncultured Desulfovibrio sp.
CATGGGCCACAGCACTGCCGTGCGCTCCATCGAGGGCGTTGCCGACGCCACTGCCATCACCATTCCCCTTGGCGGAGGACGCCATTCCCGCCACGTCTACATAGTGCTCGAAAAGGGCTACACTGCGGAGCAGGTCGAGGCAGCCATCAAGGCCGATCCCTACTTTGCCCACGATCCCCTGGTGGTCACTGTGGTGAAGGACAGCGCCGCCCTCGATCTTGTGGCCGACGCCTCCCACGGCGTTGTCATGGAACGCATCGGTGCCTCCGGAGCTGCCCACAACCAGCAGCTGCGCTTCGAAATGCGCATCGACAACCCCGCCCTCACTGCCCAGGTGCTGGTGGCAAGCGCCAGGGCCGCGGTGCGCCTGCACCAGGACGAGCGCTACGGCTGCTACACCCTCATAGACATTCCCCCCATCATGCTCCTGCCCGGCGACAGAATGGAACTTCTCGGTCGCCTGGTCTAGACACAACAGACACGAAAGGGCCGCTCTGCACCGTTTGGGGCGGCCTCTTTTTTTCCTCTTTTTTCAGCCACAGCCCGAGGCCTGCCCCTGGCTGTGCAACCCCAAGGATTTGCCATGGCTCAAGATCTCAAGGCCGATGCCCTCGCCTACCACCGCCTCCCGCGCCCGGGCAAGCTCGAAGTGCTGCCCATCAAGCCCTTTCACACCCAGAGGGATCTGGCCCTCGCCTACTCCCCTGGCGTTGCCGAAGCCTGCAGGGAAATCGTGGCCGATCCGGCAGCAGCCAGCATCTACACCGGCAAGGCCAACCTGGTGGGCGTCGTGAGCAACGGCACAGCCGTCCTTGGCCTCGGCAACATCGGTGCCCTGGCCGGCAAGCCCGTCATGGAGGGCAAGGGGTGCCTGTTCAAGCACTTTGCCGACGTGGACGCCTACGACATCGACGTGGCCGAGCTGGATCCGGACAAGTTTATCGCCATAGTCAAAGCCCTCGAGCCCACCTTTGGCGGCATCAACCTCGAGGACATCAAGGCGCCCGAGTGCTTCTACATAGAGCGCAAGCTCATCGAGCTCATGAACATCCCCGTCTTCCATGACGATCAGCACGGCACAGCCATCATTTCCGGCGCAGCCCTCATCAACGCCTGCGAGATCACGGGCAAGAAGATGAGCGACATGAAGATCGTGGTGGTGGGCGCAGGTGCGGCCGGCATAGCCTGCTCGAAGTTCTACACCCTGCTCGGCGTGCCTGTGGAAAACATCTTCATGTTCGACAGCAAGGGCCTTGTCTACAAAGGGCGCTCCGGCCTCAACGCCTACAAGGAAGAGTTCGCCCAGAAGACCAACGCCGGCGACCTTGCCACCTGCATGAAGGGAGCGGACCTCTTCCTTGGCCTTTCCAAGAAGGGCATCCTGAGCCAGGACATGGTCAGGAGCATGGCCCCCAACCCGGTCATCTTCGCCCTGGCCAACCCGGATCCAGAAATTTCCTACGAGGACGCGCGCGCAGCCCGCGAGGACGCCATCATAGGCACGGGCAGGTCCGACTACCCGAACCAGATCAACAACGTTTCCGGCTTCCCCTACATCTTCCGCGGCGCCCTGGACGTCCACGCCACCTGCATCAACGAGGAGATGAAGCTTGCCGCTGCCCATGCCCTGGCAAGCCTGGCCCACGAGCCCATTCCGGCCGAGGTGCTCAAGGCCTACAACCTGGAGAAGGCCCCGACCTTTGGCAGGGACTACATTCTGCCCATGCCCCTGGATCCGCGCATCCTCACGACCATGACCCCGGCAGTGGCCAGGGCAGCCATGGAAAGCGGCGTTGCCCAGACCCCCATCAGCGACCTTGAGGCCTACGCGCAAAGCCTTGGGGCGCGCGTTGCCGCGTCCATAGCAAGGGCCGACGAGGCCTGCGAAAGCCACGCCCGCCAGGCCCGCTAGGAGCCACTGGCACAAGACGCACAGTATGACCGGAGGCTTTGGCCTCCGGTCGCTTTTTTGCGCAGACAAGGGGCCTGCATGGTTAGACAATAGGAAACAATTCCTGTATTGTGCCCGCTCAAGAGGTATTACATCATGGCAATATGTCGCATTATCAATCTGCAGAATGAACGCGAATGGGCAGCCCAGGGTCATTGGCTGCAGGAACGCGGCAATCCCGGCTCCGCGGACGTGGAAGCGAGCGTCAGGGAAATTCTGGCAAACGTCAGGGAAAAGGGCGACGAGGCCCTGGTCGGCTACACCCGAAAGTTCGACTGCGCGGACTTTTCCGCGCCCATACGCCTGAGCGAGCAGGAAATAGCCCTGGGAGCGGCCAGCGTGGCCAGCGAGGACAGGGAAGTCATAGCCCAGGCCTGCAGCAACATCCGCACCTTCCACGAAGAGCAGAAGGAAAAGACCTGGCTGCAGACGCGCGCAGACGGCAGCATTCTCGGCCAGATGGTGAACCCCCTGCCCCGCGCGGGCCTCTACGTCCCAGGCGGCAAGGGCGGCAACACGCCCCTGGTCTCCTCCCTGCTCATGAGCGCCATTCCGGCCCTGGTCGCCGGAGTGCCGGAAATTGCCGTGTGCACGCCGCCCAGGGCGGACGGCACTGTAAACCCTGTCATCCTGGCAGCAGCACACCTTCTCGACATACACGAGGTCTACCGCGTGGGCGGGGCCTGGGCCATAGCGGCCATGGCCTACGGCACGCAGTCCATAGCCCCGGTGGACATCATCGCGGGTCCGGGCAACCTCTTTGTGACCACAGCCAAGCGCCTTGTGCAGGGCAGGGTCGGCATAGACATGATTGCAGGCCCAAGCGAGGTCTGCGTCATTGCCGACAGCTCGGCCAATCCCCGCTGGCTCGCAGCGGACCTTTTGAGCCAGGCAGAGCACGATCCCCTGGCCTCGGCCATCTGCATTGTGCTCGATCCGCTCATGGCCAAGGCCCTTGCCCAGGAACTTGAGGAACAGTGCGCAAAGCTTCCAAGAACAGCCATTGCCACAGCCTCGCTCAGGGACTGGGGCGCCATCGTGGTGGTTCCCTCCCTGAACGACGCCTTGGGCGTTGCCAACCAGATTGCCCCTGAGCACCTGGAACTGTGCATCCGCTCCCCCTGGGAAACCCTGCCCTACATCAAGAACGCGGGCGCGGTCTTCATGGGACACAACAGCCCGGAGCCTGTGGGCGACTACTTTGCCGGTCCGAACCACGTGCTGCCCACCCTGGGCACGGCGCGCTTCTCTTCCGCGCTGTCCGTGCAGACCTTCTGCAAGAAAACAAGCATCATAGCCACTTCGCGCAACTTCATGCGCGACAACAGGGAAGCCATTGCACGGCTTGCCCGCCTCGAGGGCCTCGAGGCCCACGCCCTTTCCGTGGAAGTGCGCAACTAATCCTTCGCAACCACAGAGGCCCTTCGCTCCATTTCCTGCCGCTGCAGGCCCAGTCTTGCCAGACATCCCGCGCCGCGGGCACGCGCGACGGCAGGTGCAAATCTGACGAGGTGTTTTGTGAAAATAATTACCCGAACGGGCATTAATGCTTTTCCTCTCCTGTCCCGCGGCAAGGTGCGCGATATCTATGCCGTTGACGACAAGACCCTGCTCATTGTGACCACAGACCGCATGAGCGCCTTCGATGTCATGATGTCCAGGCCCATTCCCTACAAGGGCGTGGTTCTGAACCAGATCACCCTGTTCTGGATGGACATGTTCAAGGACATCGTGCCGAACCACATTCTGGAAAGCGACGTGAACAAGTTCCCCCAGGAACTGCAGCCCTGGGCTGATCAGCTCGAAGGCCGCGCTGTCCTGGTGCGCAGGGCCCGTCCCCTGCCGGTGGAATGCATTGTGCGCGGCTACATTTCCGGTTCCGGCTGGAAATCCTACCAGGAAGACGGCACCATCTGCGGGCACAAGCTCCCCGCGGGCCTGAAGGAATCCGACAAGCTGGAAGAGCCCATCTTCACGCCCTCTACCAAGGCCCAGTTCGGGCAGCACGACGAAAACATCACGGTGGATTGTGCACGCACGCTTCTTGGCGAGGAAACAGGCAGGGCTGTCGAGGAAATGACCCTTGCCATCTACAAGAAGGGACGCGACTACGCGGCCTCCCGTGGCATCATTGTGGCCGACACCAAACTGGAATTCGGCATCATCGATGGTACCCTGCACCTCATCGACGAGGTGCTGACACCAGACTCCTCCCGTTTCTGGCCGGCAGCGAGCTACGAACCCGGGCACAGCCAGCCCAGCTTCGACAAGCAGTACCTGCGCGACTGGCTCAAGGCCCAGCCCTGGGACATGCAGCCGCCTGCGCCTGCCCTGCCCGACGAAGTGGTCGAGGCCACGGCAGCCAAGTACCAGGAAGCCTACCGCATCCTCACGGGACGCGAGCTGGGTATCCACTAGTTTCCATAACCAGCTCGAAGGGAGAACAAATATGTTGCTTGAAGGAAAGAAAGCCCTTGTTTTTGGCGTAGCAAACAACAAGAGCATAGCCTGGGGCATTTCCCAGTCGTTCAAGGCAGCCGGCGCAAGGCTGGCCTTCAATTACGTCGGGGACGCCATCAAAAAGCGCCTTGACCCCCTGGCAGAGGAAATCGGCGGCGAATTCACCTTCCAGTGCGACGTGAGCAAGGACGATCAGATTGAGGCCGCTGCCGAGCTCGTGAAGGAGAAGTGGGGCGGCGTTGATATCCTTGTCCACTCCGTGGCCTACGCCAACCGCGAGGATCTGAAGGACGACTTTTTGCACACCACCCGTGCGGGCTTCCATCTGGCCCTGGACATTTCCGCCTACTCCCTGCTCGGCATCTGTCGCGCCTTTGCGCCCCTGATGAGCGAGGGCAGCTCGGTCATGGCCATGACCTACTACGGTTCCACCAAGATCGTTCCCGGCTACAACGTCATGGGTGTTGCCAAGGCCGCTCTCGAAGCGTCCGTGCGCTACCTGGCCTACGATCTCGGCGCCAAGGGTGTGCGCGTGAACGCCATCAGCGCAGGTCCTGTCAAGACCCTGGCCGCCTCTGCCGTGAGCGGCCTCAAGACGGTTTTCAGCAAGGTTGAGGAAACAGCCCCCCTGCACCGCAACATCGAAACCACCGATGTGGGCGGCACAGCGGTCTATCTGGCTTCCCCCCTTGCCCACGCTGTGACAGGCCAGGTCATTTTCGTTGACAGCGGCTTCAGCATGATGGCCTTCTAGGAGTGCTTGTATGGATGTCCAGACCGTCAATGAGGTGGGCATCACCCTGGCTGGCATACTGGGCGTTGGCCTGTTCTACTGGATAGGCAAGAAAAACGCCGAACGCTCGCGAAAAAGAAGGCCGGGGACAGGCGCGCAGGAAGAGACTTCCGGCAAACAGGAAAAAGAATAATTTTTTGCTGTTTTCTTGCCTGCCATTGCAAGTGCTGGGAACAGCCTGCTGTTTCACTCGCAAAGATGTCCTGGCTGACCAGAGGAGCAGGATTGGAAATCGCCTAACGGCCTGCAACCGTTCAGAAGTTCGAATCTCTGTCTCTCCGCCACTTTAATGCACACAAGGGACTTTGTCAGACCTCAAACGTTGACAAAGTCCTTTTTTTATTGCATTTTTATTCCACCGTTGACCAGCATTGACCACAGTCGGACACGTAAAATTTCGTGGTTTGTGAAGGTTCCTGTATAGGTTTGGGTAAATACTTCACAGGAAATCC